>JAIXWZ010000231.1 GCA_027491035.1 Comamonadaceae bacterium
ACTGCGATGGCTGGGACCAGCCGGATCCATGTTTTGGATTTCATGCGCAACTCCTCAGCGTTTGATGGCGGGCACGATCGAGGCGGCGCCCTTGGCGTTGACCCCCAGATAGGTCGACAACGCAATCGTGGCATCACTGCCAAAGCCCGGGTAGGGGAAGCGCTGCTGGCGATAGCAGTCGTTCAGGCGCAACTGCATGCTCCACATCTGCCCGTTGGAGACGCGGTAAGCGGGCCAGGCGGCAAAACCCACACCGTCGCCCGGGTTCTTGGTCAACACCGGCAAATCCTGCAGACGAATACGCTTGCCCTCTTCGCCGTGGCACGATGCGCACGAGAAATCGTGCGTGCCGCCGCGCTGAAAAAACAGGCGCTTGCCCACCTCATAGAAGACCTTCTCGGTGGTGTGGCTTTGCGGCAGGTTAAATCGCATGCCCTTCGATTCCGCAGCGATCCAGGTGGCCAGAGCCGTGACGTTGGCCATCTCGCCGCGCCCAAACGCAGTCTTGGCGATATCGCCCTCGTTAAAGCCCTGCAAGGTGCCCATGCAGGTGACGATGCGCGACTCCAGGTCCTGCACACGCTGCGTGTCGGCAAAAAAGCGCGGCAACTCGACAAAAGCGCCCTTGACCACGCCAGGGCCCTTGCCCAGATCACACTTTTCAAGCGAGGCGGCCTTGGGGCCACGTTTTTGCTTCCAGAGGTCTTCGCCCTTGGCCTCGAACAACTCGGCCGGGTTGCCGTCTTGCAGCATCGCCCGGTACTCGTCGATGCCCTGGCTGGTCGTCTTTTGCGCCCAAACCGAAGCACAGGCGAGCGCGGCGAGCGCCGCGACATATTTCGTCTGAATCTTCACTGTCTCCTCCTTGTTATGACGATTTGCGCGACCTCACGGGCCGCGCTCTCGGGGGGGCACGCCGATCAGGAGACCGTGGCCTCGTCCGTGCGGGTGTCGCCCTTGTTGTCTTTCCAGGTGATGCTGACCTTGTCGCCGGCTTTGGCACCCTTGATGGAAAACTGCAAGAAAGGGTTCTTGGACACTGCCGGCCCCCACTCGGCCGTGAGCACCGGCTTGCCATTGAGGGACGCGGTGATGTCCTGAATGAACCAGGCGGGGACCAGCTTGCCAGCCGAGTCGCGCCGCTGGCCAGTCTCCATTTCGTGGCTCATGAGAACGCGGACGGTGGCCTTGCCGCCAGAGGCTTGGGCGCGAATGCGCATCGGGTCTGCCATGATGAAACTCCTCGTCGATGAATCTGATGATGAAATGAGTGCGCTGGCCGTTCAGCCGCCGCAGCCGCCAAGGGTGACCTTGACTTCCTTCTTGCTAAACAGGGCGCGGCCGTCGTTCATGATGGCCACAGCGAAGACATCGGAGGACTGGCCCATCTTGGCGCGGGTCATGAAGCTGGCATCGATCGCATCGTTGACCTTGAACAGAGCCACCAAGACGTTGGGGTTCTTTTCAACCAAGATCAGCAGCTCGCGCACGCCGGGCAGATTGGTGCTCACGCCCAGCGGCACGACAGCGCCGTTTTCGGCGATGTCGGGGCCGGTGAGCGTGACGTCCTTGCTCTCGCTCAGAGCTCCGCCGCCAGCAGCCCTGATGGCCTCCTGGACGGTCTTGGCCTCAAAGGCGTTCTTGTTGAAAGCCAGGGCATATTGCGGGTAGCCGGCCGCAGTCAGCAAGCCAGCCAGCACGGCCCCCTGCTTGAGGGCGTCGCGTCGATTGCTCATACAAACTCCTTCGGTGGATAGGGAAACAGCTCTATTGTGGGGGGTCTGGCCTCAGCGGGCAGCCCCAAGGGAAATCCATTCGGCCAGCAACTTGGCGTCGGCCTGAGGCAAATTCTGCGCTGGCATGGGAATCGGGCCCCACACGCCAACGCCGCCTTGCAGTATTTTGCCAAGAAGATAGTCGCTCTTGCCAGCGTGTTTCTTGGCCATTTCAGCAAAACCAGGGCCCACGATCTTCTTGTCCATGCCGTGGCAGGCCGTGCAACTGTGCTTGGCCAGCAAAGCCAGCACCGCCCTGTTGCCCCCGCCAGCAGCCGGAGCAGCAGGGGACGGCTGGGTCGGCTTTGCCGCCTGCGCCACTGCTGCGCCCCGCCCCTCGGGCCGGGTGGTATCGGCCCCACGCTGCGGTCCCACGGGCCGGTTTTGCTCCTGCAGATTGCCGTGAGCATTGCGCGCGTAATCGGGCAGGAGGGAGGCCAGCTTGGGCTCGGCGGCGCAATCTTTCATGCACAGCACATTGCGGGCATCAGGCTTGGGCAGCCCGCCAAATTCCTGGCCTGGCCACATTGCATGGCGGGTGCTCATGCCGTTGCGATTGGGCATGCGCTGCTGCACCTCGGCCATGTTCTTGTCCGACAGCACAAAGTTGTCGGGCACCACATTGGCCAGATTGAGCATGAAGGCCGTGACCGCGTAGACCTCTTCGGTGGTCAGCGATTTGGGCGCGTTCCAGGGCATGGCTCGGTTGATGTAGTCCCACAAGGTCGAGACGGTGGAAACCTTCATCATGGTCGTGCGCCCCGGGTAGTCCTCGCGCGACAGGTTGGCCACCCGGCCAGTCTTGATGTCGCGGGCCGTGGTGCCCCCAATGAGCGGGCTGAAGACCTCGTTGGACTCACCAAAAACCCCGTGACACGACGCGCACTTGGCCTCCCAGACGTCCTGGCCCTTGGCCACCGAACCGGCCCCTGGGGGCAGACCCTTGAAGTCCGGGCGCACATCGATGTCCCACATGGCCACCTCCTTGGGCGTGGCCGGCCGACCGATGCCCGGGAAACTGCTGGACTGCGCCTGCGCGACCACGGCCGCCAGCATCAAGGCAGCGCCGATCAGGCGCTTAGGAAAGCTGGACATTTTTCACCTCCCCGCTCTCCTGCACCAGCCAGGATTGGATCGCATTGTTGTGATAGATCGAGCGGGTTCCGCGCACCGCACGCAGCTGCCGGTAGGTGGGTTGCACATAACCGGTTTCATCTTGAGCGCGGCTCTGAATGATGGCCGGCTTGCCATCCCAAACCCAATCGATGTTAAAGCGCGTGAGGCACTTGGACAGCACCGGCGTTTGCAGACGCGCGGTGCGCCAGTTGCGCCCGCCATCGACCGACACATCGACCCGCTTGACCTTGCCCCGGCCCGACCAGGCCAGCCCGGTGATGTTGTAGAAGCCCTTGTCGAGCAGTACCTGGCCGCCCGACGGCGTGGTCACCACGCTCTTGCACTCTTGCAAGTTGGTGTACTGCCGGTGGGTGCCATCGGGCATGAGGTCCATGTAGTGGATGGCTTCGTCCTTGGCGGCCCAGGGCATGTCGCCCACCTCGATGCGGCGCAGGTATTTGACCCAGCTCACCCCTTGCACGCCGGGCACCACCAGCCTGAGCGGGTAGCCGTTTTCAGGCCGCAGCATCTCGCCGTTCTGACCGTAGGCCACCAGCACCTCGCCCGAGGTGATCAGGCTCATCGGGATGGTGCGCGTCATCGACGAGCCGTCCGCCCCTTCGGCCAGAACAAACTTGGCCTTCTTCAAGTCGATCCCGGCGAGTTCGAGCAGCCGGATCAAGGGCACACCGGTGAACTCGCTGCAAGAAATCATGCCGTGCGTGTACTGCACCGTCGGCACCGCCACATTGCCCCATTCGACCGCGGTGTTGGCGCCGCACTCGATGAAGTAAAACCGCGAGACCGCCGGCAGGCGCATGACCTCGTCCATGGTGAACACCATCGGGGTCTTGACCATCCCATTGACCATGAGGCGGTGCTTGGACGGATCGATGTCCCACCAGCCCTGGTGGTGGCGCTCAAAGTGAAGGCCGCTGGGTGTGACGATGCCAAAGAGCGACTGCAGCGGGGCAAAAGACACAGAAGCCTGCGTGGTCTGCGTCAGCCCCGGGCTTTGCCGGCGCTGCACATTGACCTCGTACTGCGAGGGCTTGCCATAGCCGTCGGTCACCACGCCCTGGCCCAGGCCCGTGGTGTGGGCCGGCAGGTTGAGGATGTTGGGGTCGCCCCCCTCGGCCGGCACCGGATTGCTCTGGGCGCTGACCACCGGGGCCGCCAGGCCCGCGGCGGCAGCCGCAAACGCATTGCGGATGAAATGGCGTCGCCCCTCCTTGGCCTCGGCCCAGACCGAGCGCACCCCTACCGGATCGAGAAAGCTCTCGGGCGCTTTGCGCAGCCTGCCAGAGCTTTGATGATGTTCATGACTCACGAATCAACCCTCCCTCATCGGTCACCGCGCCGAGTCGCTCGATGGATTGCACAGCAGGGCCGCACACCCTTCTTGACTTTTGCAAGGATCGCCAAGCGGTCCAACACAGCCTTAACATCTTTATATCCGCATACACTGATGTTTATCGTACGCCTTGCGAAGTCTCAAAGCCAGCCCTCTCAGGCCATCATCGCTCAGTGTTTACCCGAGGCCCTGCCAGCGCACTTCACTTGAACTTGTAGTGATCCCGGTTCAACACCGCAGCCACCGCCTCCACCTCTTCTGGAAACAGTCCCAAGTTGAGCTCGGTGTTGCACTGCTCGACCATGCCGCGCAAAAAACCGGGCGTGTTGATACGACCGTTGGGCCGGTAAATCGAGCTGCCATCGCCGCCAAAGCGCTGCACATGGCACTGCGCACACTTGTGCTCCTGGATGAGCTTGACGCCCAAAGTGAGGTCGGCATTTTTGAAAATCGCCGGCTGCGCCTGAGCCAATGGAGCCACCAGGGCGCCCGTCAGCAGCAAGCACGCCAACGGCCGCATCACTTGGCTCCGCCGAGTACCCAATTGGCCAGAGCCAGCGCGTCGGCGTCGCTCAAAGCGGGCTGAGCGGGCATGGGCACGGGCCCCCACTTGCCCGAGCCGCCTGCCTTGATGCTCTTGGCCAGCATCGCTGCCGCATCTTTTTGGGAGGCGTATTTCTTGGCCACGTCCTGGTACGACGGGCCGACCATTTTCTTGTCGACCGCGTGGCAAGCGGTGCATGCATTTTTCTTGGCCAGATCGATATTGGCCCAGGCGGGCGTCGCGATCACGAGGGCTAGCGAAAGAGAGGTCAAAAGTCGTTTCATGGAAAGAGCTCAGGTTATAAATCAACAGCCGCTAATGTATTGGAAAGCCACCGCAGGCCGCCCCGTAGAACAGGGCGTTTTCATTGGGGATTTCACCGATTTATCGCCTGACCACGGCCAGCTTCTTGGGCCTCAGGCGCACCCGCCGAGCGCTGCAGCGGCACCCCGATCAACTCGGGCGCCAGCTGCTGCACCGCCTGGTAGTGGGTCAGGAACACGCGACCGCCGAGATCGGACAAAAACTGCGAGGACTTCAATCGGTCCATGACCGGTCCCTTGACCTCGCTCAGATGCAGCAAGATCCGGGCATCCTTGAGACGATGATCAATGGCCTCCAGGCTCTCGAGCGCGCTGGCGTCAACGTCGTTGATGGCCGAGCACTGCAGCACCACATGCTGCAACTTCGGCCGCTTGGCCACCTCCTGATTGATCCGGTCCTCCAGCGCCCGGGCATTGGCAAAGTACAGGCTTTCGTCGACCCGCAAACTCAGCAGCCGTGGATCGACCCTGACCTGATGGCGCAGCACGTTGCGAAAGTGCTCGGTGCCGCTGACCAAGCCCACTTCGGCAATATGCGGCCGGCTGGTCTTGAGCAGAAAAAGCAACAAGGACACCAGCACACCGGCCACCAGCCCCGCCTCCACGCCCACGCCCAGCGTGACCACCACGGTCGTCAGCACTGCGGCGAAATCGGCCTTGGAATACAGCCAGGTGCGCTTGAAAACTCCTAAATCCACCAGCGACAACACCGCCACCACAATGGTGGCCGCCAGCGTCGCCTGGGGCACGAAGTACAGCGCGGGCGTCAGCAAGAGCACGGTGAGCAAAATGCCTACAGCGGTGAACACGCCGGCTGCCGGCGTCTGCGCGCCGGCATCGAAGTTGACCACCGAGCGGGCAAAACCACCCGTGACTGGAAAGCCACCTGTGAACGCGGCGCCCAGATTGCTCGCCCCCAGCGCCACCAGCTCGCGATCGGGCTCGATGCGCTGCCTTCGCTTGGCCGCCAGCGTCTGCCCCACCGAGACCGACTCGACAAAGCCGACCACGCTGATCAAAAGAGCCGGCATGGCCAACTCGCGCCAAAGCGCGAAGTCCCAGACCGGCCAGGTCAGCGGCGGAAGACCCTGCGGCACCGTGCCCACGATCTTGACGCCGCTTTGCGACCAATCAAAAAACCAGGTCAGCACAGCCGCAAACGCGATGGCGCCCACCGGCGCGGCTTTGGTCAGCACGTCGGCCAGTCGGGCGCGCAGTCCCCACGACAGCAGCAAGGGCTTGAGCCCGCGCCGGGCCCAAAAAAGAAAGGCCACCATGGTCAGGCCCAGCGCTGCCGTCAAGGCATGAACATGGCTCCACTGCTGCGCCAGGCCCCACGCGAGCTCGACAAAGTTGTGGCCCTCGACCTTGACGCCCAAGATGACCTTGAACTGACCGGCGGCAATGAGTAAGGCCGATGCTGTGATAAAGCCCGAGATCACCGGATGGCTGAGAAAACTGGCCAGGAAACCCAGGCGCAGCAGGCCCATGATCAGGAGCATCGCGCCCGACAAAAAGGCCAGCGTGATCGCCACCGCCCAGTACTGGGGCGAGCCGGCCGGAGCGTGCTCTGCGATGGCCGCCGCTGTCATCAACGACACCACCGCGACCGGACCGACGGCCAGCACCCGGCTGGTGCCAAAAATGGCGTACAGCAGCAGCGGTGCGATGCTGGCATACAGACCCACATGGGGCGGCAGCCCCGCCAGCGATGCGTAAGCCAGGCTCTGCGGAATGAGCATCAGCGTGACGATCAAGGCCGCCAGCAGGTCGCTGATCAAGGTGCTGCGCTCGTAGCGGCGGCCCCAGTCCAAGATGGGAAAGAAGGCCCTCAGGCTGCTGCCCTGCTGTTTCATGGCGTGCCGACACTCATTGCTGGGCCTGGGCCAGTTGCCACAAAGTGGTCGATCGCGCACCGCTGCGGCAGTAGGCCAGCACCGGTGCGGGCAACTCGAGCAGCAGGCGCGCCAGCGCCGCGCCGTCGGCCGCTGTGATCTGCCCCGCCACCACCGGCAAGTAACGCGCCTGCAGACCAGCCTGGGCAGCGGCCTGCTCGATCGCCTGGAAGGGCGGCTGCGCCGGGCCACCCTCGCCATCGGGGCGATTGCAAACAATCGACCGGAAACCGGCCTGGGCGATGGCTGCTGCATCCTGCGCAGCAATCTGGCCGGTCACGGCGAAATCCGGGCTCAAGGCTTGAACAGGCATGGGGCGCCCCTCTACTTTAATAAGAGACCACTCAAACGGCAGTCAACGTGCGGCGGCCGAGGCGATCGATCCACTCGAACACCAGCATGCCAGCGAGCATGGCAACCACGAAGAGGACCGCCTTGGGTTGACCGGCGGCCATGCTCACAATGCCAGGGCCCGGACAAAAGCCAGCCAATCCCCAGCCAGCGCCAAACAGCAAGGCGCCCAGCAGCA
>JAIXWZ010000071.1 GCA_027491035.1 Comamonadaceae bacterium
CCCTTTCGTCATTGCGAGGCGCGCAGCGCCGTGGCAATCCATGGGCCTGTGCCAAGGCCGCAGTGGATTGCTTCGTTCCTCGCAATGACGAGGCGGGGGCGCAATGACGAGGCGGGGGCGCAGTGACCACCCCTTTCGTCATTGCGAGGCGCGCAGCGCCGTGGCAATCCATGGGCCTGTGCCAAGGCCGCAGTGGATTGCTTCGTTCCTCGCAATGACGAGGTGGGGGCGCAATGACAAGGTGGGGGCGCAGTGACGAGGTGGGGGCGCAGTGACCACCCCTTTCGTCATTGCGAGGCGCACAGCGCCGTGGCAATCCATGGGCCGCCGCACAGAGACAAGCATTGCCAAGTGACTCGGGGGCCGTCCCGATACCTTACCCACAAACCCCTACCGAAAGCTTGACCCTAGACCGACCGGTCTATAGACTTCATCTCATGGCGAAAACCCAAGCTGGCGATGATTCATCAGGCACGCGCGGCCGGCTGATTGGCGCCATGCTCCATGCATTGCGCACCAAAGGTTTTCATGGTGTCGGCCTCAATGAATTGCTGGGCCAGGCTCAGGCGCCCAAAGGGGTGCTTTATCACCACTTCCCCGGGGGCAAGACCGAGTTGGCGCTGGCGGCGATCGAGCATGTGGTTGAGCGCATGACGATTGGGCTCGAGCATCTGTTGAGTCGGCATCGCGATCCGGTCCAAGCGCTGACGCTGTGGGTGACAGAGGCGCAAAAGATGCTGCTCGCCAGTGGCTATGAAGCCGGCTGCCCCCTGGCGGCCATCGCGCTCGAATCGACCGCCCAGGACCAGCCCATTCGCCAAGCGCTCGCCAAGGGTTTTGAGGCCATTCGAAGCACATTGAAGCAGGCACTGGTCGCCAACGGCCTGGATCGCGAGCATGCCGGCAGCCTGGCTGCCCTCATCGTCTCAGCCTATGAGGGCGGCCTGATCCAGGCGCGAGTGGCCGGCAGCCAAAAGCCTTTGCAGGACACCTCCCACATGGTGCTGGACCTTGTGCGCAGCAGCCTTGCCAAGAACCGCCCGTCCTGAGCTTTTGGGTTCCACTCGCCATGTCACAAGCCCTTCATGCCCCCGAGCCCCTGCAACTCATCGCGGCCGACGGCTTTCGTCTCGGCGCGCGGCATTACCCCCCTTCAGGCCAGCGCAAGGGCCGTCTCATCGTAGCCGGCGCGACCGGCGTGCCGCAGCGCTTCTACGGACACTTTGCCGGCTTTGCTGCAAGCCAGGGCTTTGCGGTCTGGACCCTGGACTATCGCGGTGTGGGTCTGTCCCGGCCTCCGAGCTTGCGCGGATTTCGCATGGACTATCTCGACTGGGCCAGACTGGACCTGGCGGCTGTACTCGATCATGTCGCAGCGCAAGACGGGGGGCCGATCTCGATGGTGGGCCACTCTTATGGCGGTCATGCGTTTGGGCTGCTGCCAGGACACGAACGGGTTGACCGGTTGGCCACCTTTGCCACGGGTGCGGGATGGCATGGCTGGATGCCGCCGCTGGAGCGCTTGCGCGTCCACGCGCTGTGGTGGGTGTTTGGGCCTATCGTGGTCAAGCTCAAGGGCTACCTGGCCTGGAGTGCCTTGGGCATGGGCGAAGACCTGCCGCGCGACTTGTTTTTGCAATGGCGGCGCTGGTGTCGATGGCCGAACTACTTTTTTGACGACCCCGAGTTACCGGGACTGGCCGAGCAATTTGCCCAGGTGCAAACACCAATTCGCGCCATCAACGCCATCGACGACAAATGGGCCACGCCGGCCTCGCGCGATGCCTTCATGAAGGCGTACTGCAACGCCGCAGTCGAACGCATCACCCTCGATCCCCAGCAGCTTGGCTTGGGCCCGATTGGACACATTGGATACTTCCGGCCCCAGGCGATGAGCGTCTGGCAGGAAACGCTGGATTGGCTTTCCAGGCCAGCCGACAAGACTTAGGAGAACGACATGCCCCATTTGCCCGTCACAGCCGTTACAGCGGCAATCCTCGGATTGATCTTTTTTCGCCTCTCTTTGAACGCCATCACATACCGACGCCAGTACAAGGTCAGTTTGGGCAGCGGCGGCCATGATGATCTTGAGCGAGCCATCCGCGCACAAGCAAACTTTGCCGAGTACGTGCCGATCAGTCTGATCTTGATGGCCTGTCTGGAGTTGAACGCTGCGCCCTGGTGGTTGGTGGCCGCACCGGGTGTGGCCCTGATTGTGGGCCGCCTCTTTCATGCCAAGGGCATCAAGGAATTACCGCCCAATTTCCAAAACCGGGTGCTGGGCATGAAATTCACCCTGTTCAACCTCATCGCCCTTGCTGCGTTGAACATTGCCTGGGTGGGCCTGCGCTTGCTTGGCAACTGATCCTGGTCTTGGCCTGAGTCAGGCGATAGGTGCGCTCTCGGCAAACGGGTCTATCCGCAGGATTAAAGAAGGTCTGCACAACAGCCGCTGAAATGACTGCTGGCGCATGGATTGTTCATTCGATGAAACCGCAGCTGAATTTGCCACCGATTCTGTGCGTTGTGGGCCTTCTCGGCTGCAGTGATTAGAAAGCGACTGATGTGCTCACATTTTTAAATCGGATTCATTGACTAATCAGTATTTTGCAGCAGAGCAAATAGCCGCGGTTGTAAACAGCTCGGATACCAGGGGAAGCGACACCCGCAGAAATCAGTTTTTTTCGCAACCTGGCGATGCGCATTTCTAGTGCGGCTGCGGTGGGGAGCTTATCGGCAAAGCCAAGAAGCTCACCCATTTGCCAATGTGCCAGCGGTTGTCCAGCAGCGCGTACCAGTCCTGCCAATAGTTTTGTTTCATCGGGGCTAAGGTCCGTGAGCCCATTGGGCCCCTCCAGAACATGGCGATCCGTTCTCAGATGCAGGGCCTCAGATTGAACGTCGAGTGACCATTGCTTTCTGGTTATGGCGGCGATTCCAGCCAAGAGCTCTGCAGGGTCCACCGGCTTGGTCAAATAAATATCTGCACCGCTTTCGTAACCGATGACCTTGTCCCCAATCATGCCTCGCGCGGTCGTAATGATGATGCCAACCCTTGGATGAACCTGCCGCAGTTTTTTGACCAATGTCAGCCCGTCTGTGTCCGGAAGATTCAAATCGATCACATAAACATCGGGTGTGAAACCACCCGATTCGTCCAGTATTTCGGCGGCCAAACCCACGCCTCGCACGAAGTGCCCTTGTTTCTGAAAAAACGACATCCACCCCTCACGAAGGTCATCGTTATCTTCGACGATCAGGATTTTCAGTGCAAATGTCATTCTTAAATCTTCAGGCAACGCCAAGGGATGGTCTGCATCAGTCCATTTTGTCGTTGCGATCGCCACGTCGCTGCGCTCCTCGCGATGACGGCGTTGTGCAGACCTTCCCAAGCACTGTCAATGCTGTACCAACTGAGATTTTCAAGCCAACACAAGCCAACAGCTCACGTCGATCGCTTGCTTGGCTGGGCGGGCAGCCAAATCTCAAACCGCACCAAACCATCACTCGGTGAATAGGTCACTTTCCCATTGAGCAATTGCAGGAGTGCCTTCACCAGAAACAGGCCCAGTCCGGAACCCGATTGCTTTCGGGCTAAGGGGCTTCGGTAGTACTTTTCAAACAGCTTGCTGGCCTCGGGCCAACCTGTTGAGCCCACTTCGTTCTCAATTTGCCAACGCCACCCGTTCATACCTGGCGATCCGGTGGTGGCTCTCAGCCTCAAAGTGATGGGTGAATGGAGTGCGCTGTATTTGTAGGCGTTCTCCAATAGATTGCTTAGAACGATCGAAAGTATCTGAGCATCTGTTCGTGCTGGGCAAGGATCTGTGGGCAGGTCGAGCACCATGCGTTCAGGCTGACGGCTGGACGAACACACAAATCGCGTCAGCTCTGCAACGTCCAGCAACTCCATGCGCGGCTGTAGGCTCTGATCCGACAACTGCCCTGAGTGCACACAGCGTTCGATCACACGGTTCATGTCGTCAATGGCGCGCTCCATGGCGGGACGCCCCTTTTCCCCTGCCTCCATCCAAATGCGGAGATTGGCCAAAGGGGTTCTGATTTCGTGCGCCAGCATGGCCAGCAACTGCCGCTGATCACTCAAGTATTGTTCGTTCATCCGCGCCTGCTCTTGTTGCAGCACCAGCTGGGTGGCCATCGCCTCATGCCTGGATCGGAAACGGCGATGACGCACCCCTAAGATGATCAACATCACAAAACCGTTGGCCACAAGGTTGCTCATGTTGCCGTAAAAAAGAATGCGGGACTCTTGTATCAGGCCCAAATTGGTCATGGTTGGGATGGCGTTGACAACCGCATAAAAAAAGACGTACACCAGAATCACTGCCTTGGGTACGGGTGACTGGGGTTGGCCTTTGGGGGATGCCAAAACCGTTAGAACAAGCCATCCCATCAGAAAGGTTGCCACCGCATTGAGGCCCATGAGGGCCAGGTAGGTAGGCCCCAAAATCCCAAAGACAGCAAGCCCGATAAGCACCCATAAGCTTGAACGCATGACTCGCAGCATCCAGGGCGGAGATGAGTACTCGGTCAGCAAGGCGGCAAAAAAACAGAAGATGGCTCCCACCATGACAGCGGCCACTGTGGAGGTGGTCAGAGAGAGCATCCCTTCTGGAAACCACTCACCCAAAATCACCCGGGCAAAGCCCAAATGGAAAAATCCCCACAAGGTCACCGCCAGCTGTTGGACGGCAAAGATGGCTGTGACCCGATCTCGCGAGATGAGCCACTCCATCACAGACCACACCCAAAGAACCAGCGATAACAGCAAAAAACTGCCGGTCACCCATTCCACCCATCGCGTGAAAATCTTGGCTTCTGCCATTGGCAACATTTCCAAGTACACCAGTCGTGTGCTGGAGCTTTCGAGTCGAAGCAGCACGTCGCGTGTTTTGGTTTGTGGGGACACCTCGAACGTAAAAACAACGCTGGCCAGTGCATCTTCACGTGCTGGTAAGAAGTCACCTGCATGGCGAATGACCCCAGTGGTCGGGTCGTAAAACGTCACCCGGTCCAGATAAGGCGGGCGCACCACGAGAACCTGCGGCGACTCATCGCTGTGCAAGGCTGCTGGCACGGTGATGCGCAGCCATACCGGTTCTAGACCGAAACCCCAAGACTTCCAACCTGTGAATGCCTCCCAATTGGCCATTTGCAGCACGGTATCTGCCGTTGCCGTGCCATCGCGGTCCAGCCAACCGGCAAATGCAGTGTTGACTGGAGCGATCGGTGGGCCGCTGGCCATGGATGGGCTGGCTGTGAAGACCAAGGCGATGGCCATCACAAACACCCTCAACCGCAACAAAAGCGCTGCCAGCTCGCTCACCCAGGAAAGGGCGATGGGTTGGCTTTTGTTGACTTCCGGGAGTGAACAAACAAAACGCAAAGCAATTTTCTCGGTTTGTTAGGGACAGTCTGCATAAGTCCGTTGTGTCATTGCGATTGCCACGTCGCTGCGCTCCTCGCGATGACTGGGTTTTGCAGACCTTCCTCAGAGGACTGTCAGCATCTCTGTGCGTGAGGCGGTTGGGCCATGTACCCATGGCTCAACCCCTCATCGGGCGGCATTGGCTGGCACCTTGAACCGCTCTTCTC
The DNA here is from genome assembly GCA_027491035.1 of Comamonadaceae bacterium. Lineage (GTDB taxonomy): Bacteria > Pseudomonadota > Gammaproteobacteria > Burkholderiales > Burkholderiaceae_C > Polaromonas. The sequence continues at coordinate 5,617 of JAIXWZ010000071.1, forward strand.
AGAGTATCGCAAATTGGTTCATCGCCTTGCGCCACTCGCGCACGCTGCGCCCATGGTTGGCGGTGATGTTGCGCAGGACAGGCTCATTGTTGGGTTTTGTTGGATTTTTTAAAACACTCCGATAACGTTCATAAACGTATTTGGCAGATTTTTTACTTTGGCGCGTTTTTACGCTCACAACAAGATGATCGACTCCCGTTCCCTTTGGGCCGCTGCTTGCTTATGGGCGTTTGTTCTGTCTGCCGTGCACGCCCAATCCGTGCCTGATGCGGGCAGCTTGCGCCAACAGATCGAGCAGCAGCGCGAGGTCCAGCTGCCGCCGGCAGTACGGCCACAAAAAGTGGTGCCGCCGCCTGAGATCAAGGCCCCTGATGGGATGAGCGTGAGGGTCAAGGCCTTCCGTTTTGCGGGCAATACCTTGCTGGCTGAGCAGCAACTGGCGCCGGCGCTGGCCGAGTTTTTGAACCGCGACTTGAGCTTTGAAGGGCTGCAGCGTGCCGTCGCCGCGGTGGCCGCCGCCTACCGTGAGGCGGGCTGGCTGGTGCGTGCCTATCTGCCGGAGCAAGACATCAGCGCAGGCGTGGTGACGGTGCAGGTGGTGGAGGCGCGCTTTGCGGGCATGCGCATTGAGGGCGACGCGCCCAAGCGCGTGGCTGTCGGCGAGGTCGAGGGCTTCATCCGAAGGGCGCAGCCCAGGGGCGCTCCTTTGCGCGCCGATGCATTGGACCGTGGCCTGCTCCTGCTCGACGACCTTCCGGGCGTCAGCGTTGCCGGGACCCTGGCGCCGGGCCAGCGCGATGGCGAGACGGCCCTGGTGCTGCAGGTCAGCGACGAGCCGCTGATTTATGGCAGTGTGGGCCTGGACAACACGGGTGCGCGTTCGACGGGCAGCCATCGTCTGACGGCCAGCTTAAATGTCAACAGCCCCGGCCGGCGTGGCGACTCGCTGGGCCTGATGGTGCTGCACACCGAAGGCAGCGACTACGGCCGCCTGGCGTTGACAGTGCCCGACGGCTATGACGGCTTGCGCCTGGGCGCGAGCATCTCCGGCATGAACTACAGAGTGATCGAGGGGGCGGGTGTGGCCGCGAAAATCCGCGGGCGATCCAACAGTCTCGGGCTGGACATCAACTACCCCTTGCAGCGCAGCCGCGTGCAAAACCTGTACTGGACGGCCGGGCTGGACAAAAAGGGTTTTTTCAACCGCGATCTGACCGACGTCAGGTCCGACTACGAGACCTACAGCCTGCGCTCGGAGTTGTCGGGCAACCGCTTCGACGACTTGGGCGGCGGCGGGGCCAACAGCGCCACGGTGCAGCTCCTGTGGGGGCGGCTGGCTGCCATGCAGCAACATGCGCAGCTGGGCACGATAGAGCGCAACTACCGCAAGATCACTTACAGCTTGAGCCGCCAGCAAGCCCTGGGGGGCAGCCATTCTTTGCTGCTGACCTTGCAGGGACAGCACGCGACGCAGGTGCTGGACTCCTCGGAGCGGTTTTATATCGGGGGTTCTCAGAGTGTGCGCGCCTACCCGTCGAGCGAGCTCGGCGGCGAGCGCGGGCAGGCGGCCAGCGCCGAATGGCGTTGGCGGCTCGATGCAGCCTGGTTGTTCACAGCTTTCGTCGACCAAGGTCGCGCCGTATCACTGCCGGCCACCTCCAGTGATCGGAAAACTGCTTTGACCTTGCGCGGCCATGGCCTGAGTGCCAGCTGGCAGGGCCCGATGGGCCTGCTGACCAAGCTGACCTGGGCCCGCCGTGACGGCAGCAACCCCAAACCGACGCAGGTCGGCACCGATGCCGATGGCACGCTCAAGCTCAACCGCTTCTGGCTGACCACCAGCATGCCTTTCTAAGCGCCCCGGCAGACTGAAGACAAACACCCATGAATAAAACATTTCGCAGCGTCTGGAACGCGTCCAAGCAGGCCTATGTGGCGGCCGCAGAAAACGTGTCGGCCAAGGGCAAGCCGTCTTCAGGGGCCAAGCTCATGGCCGCGCTCACCGGGCTGATGGGCGGGCTGATGGGCGGGCTCATCACCCTGAGCGCTTCAGCACAAACGCCGCCGGCGCCACGCCAATTGCCCACGGGCGGGCAGGTCAGCGCCGGTCAGGCCAGCATCAGCAGCAGCGGCGCCAATATGGTGATCCAGCAGGGCAGCGAGCGTGCGGCCATCAACTGGCAAAGCTTCAATGTCGGCAAGGATGCGCAGGTGAAGTTCCAGCAGCCTGGCGCCAGCAGCGTCACGCTCAACCGGGTGATGAGCGCCGACCCCAGCCAGATTTTTGGTCGCATCACCGCCAACGGGCAGGTGATCCTGACCAACCCCGCCGGCGTGTACTTCGGCAAGGACGCGCGGGTCGATGTGGGTGGCCTTGTCGCCACCACCATGAGCATCAGCGATGCCGACTTCATGGCGGGCAAAAGCCGCTACCAACGTGCCGGCAGCACCGGCAGCGTGGTCAATGAGGGCGAGCTCAAGTCCAGCATCGAAGGATATGTTGCGTTGCTGGCTCCGGAGGTTCGCAACCAGGGTGCGGTCATCGCGCAGATGGGCACAGTGGCCATGGCCGCCGGCGAGGCGGTGGACCTCAAGTTCGACAGCAACAACCGCCTGACCAGCATCCGCGTGGAGCCCAGTCTGATTCAGGCCTTGGTCGACAACCGCCACGCGGTGCAGGCCCCGGGAGGACTGATCATCATCAGCGCCCAGTCCATGGACAGGCTGGTCGGTGGCGTGGTCAAAAACAGCGGCAGCATCGAGGCCAACGGGCTGCTGCAGCGCGGCGGGCGCATCATTTTGTCGGCCAGCCGCGTTGAGAACACCGCAAGCATCAGCGCCAGCGCCGGCACCGTCCAAATTCAGGCCACTACCTTCACCCAAAGTGAGAGCGGCCGCATCGACCTGAGCGGGCCTGAGCAAGGCGGCACGCTCAGCATTGAGGCCACGGGCCAGGTGCAGCTGCAAGGCCAGGTGGACGTCTCGGCCAAAACCGCAGCGCCTACGCCAGACAGCCCAGCGCCAAGTCAGGGCGGCCAGATCGAGGTGAGCGCTGGCGGCGACATCGAGGTCAACAACGCCACCCTGGACGCCAGCGGCGCCCAGGGCGGGCGCATCCATCTGCGCGCCGCAGCGCCGGCGCAGCCGGGTACCCCGCAGCCGCTGCTCGACTCGCCTGGCCAGGGCAGGCTGACCATCATGGGCAACAGCGTACTGAGCGTGCGTGGCCGCAGCGGCCAGGGCGGTCGCGCCAGCCTGCTGGGCGACCATATCGACCTGATCGATACCACGCACATCCACGCCAGCGGCGTCACCGGTGGCGGCACGGTCTTGGTGGGTGGTGACTGGCAAGGGCGCAATGGCGTCTACCAGGCCACCAGCGTCACCATGGCCGCAGATGCAAGCATCGATGCCAGCGCCACACAGCAAGGTGACGGCGGCACCGTGGTGCTGTGGAGCGATGTCCACCGCAGCGGCGGCATCACCTCGGCCCACGGCGAGGTCTCCGCCCGTGGCGGTGCGCTGGGGGGCGATGGCGGCCGCATCGAGACCTCGGGACATCAGCTCGCGGTCGATGGCATACGCATTGACGCCGGCAGCCCCCTGGGCCGAGCGGGCAACTGGCTGCTGGACCCCTACGACTACTTCATCAACGCCGCGGCGGCGGCCACCATCGGTAGCGCACTTAATAACAGCGATGTCAGGGTCATGACCCTGGCGGTCGAAAGCGACTACGGCGCGGGTGGCAATCCCAATGCCAGCGGCGAAATCAGGCTTTTGGCCAATATCGCCAAGACGGCGACCCAAGGTACAACCACGCTGACCCTGCAGGCTCACCGGCGCATAGAGATGAACGGCTTTGGCATCACGTCGGCGGCCGGTGGCCCGCTCAATGTGGTCCTGTGGGCCAACTTTGGCGGTGCTGCTGGCGGCTCCAGCACAGCTGGCGGCGTCTCTGCCTTGAGCAACATCAGTACCAACGGCGGCTTTGTTTGGGTGGGCGGCGGTAGCGCCAGCACCACCAACCGGGGCATCACAGTGCCTGACGGCCCCTCCGTGGGCGGGATCAACGCCAACCACAACCCGATCGATTGGAACGGTGCCATCAACACCGCCGGCGGTGCCGTCTATATATGGTCCGGCACGGGTCACAGCAACAACTCGCTGGCGGCCTACACCGGTGCTTCTATCAACGCCGGCAGCGGAGACGTCTTCATTCGGGCACGGAACTTCAACTGGGTCAGTGGCGGCAGCCCCGCCATCACGACCACCGGCCGCATCTTCATCCGCCCGGACGTCGACGGCGGCTCCTTTGGGGGCGTCATCAACACCAACTGGTTCAACTTCAGCGGCGCCACGCCCAGCCAAGTGGAGTTCGGCAGTGAAGGCAACACGTCTGGGATCAATGTGAACCAGAATCTGAGGGTCAACGGCCAGATGAGCTTTTTGGGTGGCGACGTCTACCTGAACGCCAACCTGGAGGCCGCTGCGACCGGCTTAGGAATTGTGGCCGGTGGCACCGGCAACATCACCGTCGCGACTGGTGTCTCGCTGCGCAGCAACGGCGGCAGCATCGTATTGCGCTCCGACGTGGATGGCTCAGGCGTTGGCTATGTCCAGCTCATGCGCAATGCCACCATCAACACCGCCGGTGGTGTCATCGAGATTGGCGGCGGAAACCTTTATTCCACGCTGGGCTATGCCCGTGGCGCGGCCATCCGCGACACCGAATCAGACCCGACCAACACCTTGTACACCGCTGGCGTGCATTTTCGCTCCGGCGTGACGCTCAATTCTGGCGGTGGCGACATCTCGCTGCGCGGGCAGAACGCCGGTGGCAGCGACAGCGCCTTGGCCTTTGGCGTGTTCGGCAATGGCACGGTCATCGATGCCGGCACTGGCCGGATTGCCATCGATGGCTATGCCACGGGTTCGGGCAATCTCAACGCGCAAGCCATCTCAAACTACAACGGTGTGACGCTGCGCTCGGCCAGCACCTCGGCCCAGGCCATTAGCCTGGTGGGCGATGCCAGCGGTACATCTGGGTCGGTGAGCAGCTTGGGGGTCAACTTTGCTGGCCTCATCGAGGCCACCGGCACAGGCGGCGGCATCAGCATCACCGGCAAGGCCAACAGCGCCACCGCTTATCACAGCGGCACCGACATCAATGGCAGCGTGCTGGCCAAGTCCGGCCCCATCACCGTGGTGGGGGAGAACCTCATCGCTGGGCGCGGCACATGGATCGCCTCCAATGCTGTGCTGGGCGCCAAGGCCGGAACCAACGTCACCACCTCTTCGAGCAACATCACGCTCAAGGCCAATTCATTCCTCATCGCTACCCCGCCCGCGGTCACCTTCAAGACCACCGGCACGCTGACTCTGGCACCTCTGGACAGCGTTTTGAGCTTCACCGGGGACCAAACCTTCGGCAACCTGGGCCTCGATGCGGCGGTCTCGGGCCTGACCATCGGCAAGACCAACAGATTGGCCAACATCACGATCGACAACCCCATCAGCATCGCCGGGCCCATCAGCATCTCTGGCCGCAATGTCTATATCATTGCCGGCCTGAGGACCACGGGCAGCGGCTCGGGTATTTTGCTCAAGTCGAACGACACCATCATCGTGGGGGTGGGCCTGTCTCTGACGGTGCAGACTAACAACGCCCCCATCACGCTCTGGGCCGATGCCAATGTCGACGGCGGCTTCATCGGCGTGCGCGAGAACGTCGTCTTTAACTCGGCCAATGGCTCCACCAGCCAGGCCACCGGCGGCGGTCGCATCACCCTGGCCGGCGGCACCACCACCGATGCCGATGGCATGCCCACCGGTTATGCCTTATCAACCAGCGCCTTGGGCGCGTGGGGCGTCATCAATCCCAGCGGCGTGCAGCTGGCCGCCTACAGCTGGAACTACGGCGGTGGCTCAAACACGAACGACATCCGTTTTTACAGCGGCGGCGGCAATGTGCTGATACAAGGGCGGGCGGCCAACGGCACCCCCGGCGTGTCCTGGTTCGGCGGCGCAAGCGCCTCGGCCACGCAGCTTATCGATGCCGGTTCCGGCACCATCACCGTCAATGGCGAGGGCACCACCGGTCATGGCATTGAGTTCAATTACTTCGGCGGCAGTCTCTCACCCACCCTCAGGTCCAGCAGCAATGCGACCACGGCCATCAGCATCAGCGGCAAAAGCAGTGCCACCAGCTTGAACGCGGGGTATCAGGGCTTGGTCACTGCGATCGCCTCGGGCACTGGCGGCATCAGCGTGCGGGGCGAGACCACGGCCAGCAACTACAACGCCATTGAGGCCAGCAATCTCAACCTCTATGCCGCCAGCGGCAACATCCGTGTCACCGGCATCGGCGGCACCGGCTTGTCGATTGGCGGTGCCATGGGTCGCGGCTCGCTGCCATCGAGCAGCAGCAACATCATCCTGAGCGCCGACCGCTTGGATTTCAAGCCAGGGGCGTCCATCAATACCAGCGGCAGCCTCACGGTCGAGCCTTACAGCAACAGCTTCAGTGCCCCCCTGGTCTGGCCGAGTTCCAACCTGAGCCTGGCCAGCACCCTGGGTGGGTTGACACTGGGTAAATCCAGCAACACGCAGAACATCACGATCAGCAGCGCCCTGAGCGTCAGCGGTCCGGTGAATCTGTTCGGTGGGGCGGTCACGCTCAATGCTGACCTCAGCACCACCAACACCACCACAGGTGACATCGCCATCAGCGCCACGGGGCTCACTGGTGCCGGCAACCTGAGCCTGGCCAGCGGTCGTGGGCTCAGCGTCACACAGTCGGGCAACTCGGTCTATGCCGGAGCGATTACCGGTACCGGTGCCTCGCTGACCAAGGCTGGCGCGGGTCGCCTGTCGTTGACCGGCAGCAACACCTACAGCGGCGGTACCACGGTGAACGCGGGCATCCTCGGTGCGCATCACAACAGCGCCCTGGGCGCCGGCACGGTGACCTTGAGCGGCGGCACCACCTTGCTGCTGGGCCGGGCCGTGACCGAAGTGGCCAACAGCATCACCCTGACGGGCGCGGCCACGGTAGACCTGGACTCCGATGTGGAGTACCTCGTGGTCGGTGGTGGTGGTGGCGGTGGCGGTGGCGCTTTGTCCGCACAAGGTGGCGGCGGTGGCGCTGGCGGCTTACTGGCCGGAGCGCAGTCCATGGCAGCCGCCTCTTATGCGATCAGCGTCGGCGCTGGCGGCTCGGGCGGCGTTGCTAACAGCCTCGTCGCGTCAGGGGTCAACTCGACATTGGGCACTTTGACCGCTCTGGGCGGCGGTAGCGGTGCCGCTGCTACCCGTGGCAGCGGCAGTGCGGGCGGCAGTGGCGGTGGCGGCAGTGCCTTCTTGAGCTTTGCTCAGGGCGGCGCCGGGACAGCAGGGCAGGGTTTTGCTGGCGGCAGCACGAACAATAACGATCAGGCTGGCGGCGGTGGTGGCGCTGGCGGCGCTGGAGCGAGCGCTAGCCAGGGGGGGGCAGGCGGCTTGGGTTTGGCCAGTACCATTTCGGGCGCTCAGGTGACTTATGCAAGCGGTGGAGCCGGTGCCACCGTGTCGTTCACCAACGGTTCGCCTGCAGTTGCCAATTCGGGCGGTGGGGGCGGCGGAGGTTCTACTAGAAACAGCGGCAACTCAAGCCGTGGCGGCGATGGCGGCTCGGGTATCGTCATCGTGCGTTACGTCGGCGCAGCCGCCGGCACGGCGGGCAGCACCACGGCCACGGGCCTGGCCACGGCGGGCACGGGCTTGGCCGCCGGCTACACCTTGCACACCTTCACCCAGACGGGCAGCAGCACACTGACCCTCCATGCGATCAACCCGCTGCTCAGCGGCGCCATCTCGGGCGCCGGTTCCCTGACTGTGGCGGCCACCGACGGTCGTGTGACCCTGGCCGGCGGCAACACCTACACCGGCGGCACCACCATCACCGGCGGCACATTGCGCGTGGGCAATGCGGGCACTGTGGGCACGCTGGGCACAGGCACGGTGGTCAACAACGCCCAGCTGGAGTTCAATCGCTCCAACGCGCTCACCGTCTCGCAAAACATCCTGGGCACAGGCTCGCTGACCCAGATGCAAAGCGGCACCTTGACGCTGACCGGCAGCAACACCTACAGCGGTGTCACCACCATCTCTGCGGGCACCCTGGAAATCGGCAGCGGCGGCACGACCGGCACGCTGGGCACGGGTGCTATCAGCAACAGCGGCACGCTGCAGATCAACCGCTCGGACAACCTGACGATTGCCAACGCCATCAGCGGCACGGGGGCACTCACCAAGAGCGGCAGCAACACCCTGACACTGACGGGTTCACTCAGCCACACCGGCCTGACCACCGTCTCAGGAGGTACCCTGGTTCTGGGCTACAACGCGCCGACCGCGCTGACTGGCAGCATCAACGGGCCGGGTGCCCTGCGCATCGAGCCGGTGGGCAATGACTTCACGGGCGCCTTCAGTACCTCGGGCTGGACTTTTGGTGCCAATCTCGGCGGATTGACCGTTGGCAAGGCCTCGAGTGCCGACGGCACCGGCGACCAGGCGCTGACGGTTGCCTCGGCCCTGAGCATTGCTGGCCCCGTCACACTCTACGGCGCGGCAGTCACGCTCAATGCCAATGTAGCCACCACGGACACCAGCACAGGCAACATCGCCATCAACACCACCGGGCTCACTGGCGCCGGCAACCTGAGCCTGGCCGCTGGACGCAGCCTGAGCCTGACGCAGTCGGGCAATAGCACGTACAGCGGCGCCATTTCCGGCACCAGTGCCAGCTTCACCAAGGCCGGCGCTGGGCGACTCACGCTCACCGGCAGCAACAGCTATACCGGCGCGACCACGATTTCTGCGGGCATGCTGGAAGTGGGCAGCGGTGGCACCACCGGCACGCTGGGCACGGGTGCGGTGATCAACAGCGGAACGCTGCAGATCAACCGCTCCGACAACTTGAGCTTGGCCAACGACATCAGCGGCACCGGCAGCTTGACCAAGCTGCTGACCAACACCCTGACCCTGACCGGCAGCAACAGCTACAGCGGCACCACCACTGTTCAAGCCGGTACGCTGCAGGTGGGCAGCGGCGGCACCGCGGGTACGCTGGGCACGGGCGCGGTGAGTAACAGCGGCACGCTGCAGATCAACCGCTCGGACAACCTGAGCCTGGCCAATGAGGTCAGCGGCACCGGCGCGCTTACCAAGAGCGGGGCCAACACGCTGACGCTCTCGGGCGCGCTCAGCTACGGCGGCGTCACCACCATTTCGGGCGGTGCCCTGGTGCTGAGCAACAACGCGCCGACGGCGCTGGCCGGCAGCATCAGTGGCCCGGGCGCGCTGCGCATCGAGCCTGTGGCCAATGATTTCACCGGCGCTTTCAGCACCTCGGGCTGGACATTTGGCAGCAATCTGGGCAGCTTGACTATCGGCAAGGCCTCGAGCGCCGACGGTACCGGCGACCAAGCGCTGACCATTGCGTCGGCCCTGAGCATTGCCGGCCCCATCACGCTCTACGGCGCGGCGGTCACGCTCAATGCCAATGTGGCCACCACCGACGCCAGCACAGGCAACATTGCCATCAGCGCCACGGGTCTGACCGGTGCCGGTAACCTGAGCCTGGCCACTGGCCGCAGCCTGAGCCTGACGCAGTCGGGCAACTCCGTCTATTCCGGTGTGATTTCTGGCAGCACGGTCAGCTTCACCAAGGCCGGCGCCGGGCGCCTCACGCTCACCGGCAGCAACACCTATACCGGCACCACTGCGATTTCTGCGGGCACGCTGGAGGTGGGCAATGCGGGCACCACCGGCACGCTGGGCACAGGTGCCATCAGCAACAGCGGCACGCTGCAGATCAACCGCTCCGACAACCTCACGCTTGCCAACGACATCAGCGGCACCGGCGGACTGACCAAGCTGCTGAGCAACACCCTGACCCTGACCGGTAGCAACACCTACAGCGGCACCACCACGGTTTCTGCTGGCACCTTGGAGGTGGGCAGCGGCGGCTCGGCCGGCACACTGGGCACAGGCGCGGTGAGCAATAGCGGCACGCTGCAGATCAACCGCACAGGCAACCTGCTGCTCGCCAACAACATCAGCGGCTCGGGCGGCCTGATCAAGTTGCAGACCAACACCGTCACGCTGACGGGCAGCAACACCTACTTTGGCAGCACCACCATCAGCGCCGGTACGCTGGAAATCGGCAGCGGCGGGACCGTCGGTACGCTGGGCACGGGCGCAGTCAGCAACAGTGGCACGCTGCAGATCAACCGCTCCGACAACCTCACCCTGGCGCAAAGCATCAGCGGCACGGGTGGCCTGAGCAAGCTGCAGAGCAACACTGTGACCCTGACCGGTGGCAACACCTACAGCGGTACCACCAGTATTTCCGCAGGCACGCTGGAAGTGGGCAGCGGCGGGACCGCCGGCACGCTGGGCACAGGCGCCATCAGCAACAGCGGCACGCTGCAGATCAACCGCTCCAACAACCTGAGCTTGGCCAATGACATCAGTGGCACCGGCGCGCTCACCAAGCTGCTGAGCAACACCCTCACCCTGACTGGCAGCAACACCTACAGCGGCGCCACCACGATTTCTGCAGGCACCTTGGAGGTGGGCAGCGGCGGTGCGGCCGGTACGCTGGGCACCGGCTTGGTGAGCAACAGCGGCGCGCTGCAAATCAACCGCAGCGGCAACCTGACGCTGGTCAATGACATCAGCGGCACCGGCACTGTGACCAAGCTGCTCAGCGGCACGGTGACGCTCACCGGCAGCAACAGCTACAGCGGTACCACCACCATTTCGGCAGGCACGCTGGAAGTGGGCAGCGGCGGCACCGCAGGCACACTGGGCACAGGCGCGGTGAGCAACAGCGGCACGCTGCAGATCAACCGCTCCGATGCGTTCACCCTGGCCAACAGCGTCAGCGGCACCGGTGGCCTGACCAAGCTGCAGAGCAACACCCTGACCCTGACCGGCAGCAACACCTACAGCGGCACCACCACCATTTCCGCAGGTACGCTGCAGGTGGGCAGCGGCGGCACCGCGGGTACGCTGGGCACGGGCGCGGTGAGCAACAGCGGCACCTTGCAGATCAACCGCTCCGACAACCTGAGCCTGGCCAACGACGTCAGCGGCACGGGCGCGCTCACCAAGAGCGGGGCCAACACGCTCACGCTCACCGGTGCGCTCAGCCATGGCGGCGTCACGACGATTGCCGGCGGCACCCTGGTGATCAGCAACAACGCACCCGGCACGCTGGCCGGCAGCATCAACGGCCCAGGCGCGCTGCGCATCGAGCCGGTGGCCAATGACTTCACCGGCGCTTTCAGCACCTCGGGCTGGACTTTGGGCAGCAACCTGAGCAGCTTGACCCTCGGCAAGGCCTCGAGCGCCGATGGCACCAGCGACCAAGCGCTGACCATTGCGTCGGCCCTGAGCATTGCCGGCCCCATCACCTTCTACGGCGCGGCGGTCACGCTCAGCGCCAATGTGGCCACCACCGACAGCG
>JAIXWZ010000212.1 GCA_027491035.1 Comamonadaceae bacterium
GGGCAGGTTGTAGAAGGTGCTCATGGGCACCAGCACCTCATAGCCCACCCCCTGGCAGTCAAGCAAGACTTCAGGAGGATTCTTTTCGGCCAGCAGGCCTGACAGGCGTCCGATCATGGGCAAATCTTATCAGTGAGCCGGCACCCGATGCCCGTCTGACAGGCGAGCAGATTGCGCTTGAGCCCAAGCGGCGGTGGACCTCCCGCAAAGGGGGGACAATCGAAAGCTTGCGTCTTACCCCCCCGTGCCCCGAAAGGCCCTCGCCTTGATCCTGCGCCACACCTTCACACCGCCGAGCAACACCCGGATGGGGCACCTGTGCGGGCCCACCGACAGCCACCTGCGCAGCATCGAGGCGGCCTTGCAGGTTCGCATCGCACACCGCTTCGAGCAATTCAAGATCGAAGGCCCCAAGGCCAAGGCTGAGCAGGCGCTGCAGGTGCTGCAGGCCCTCTACGAAATGGCCGCCCGGCCGATCGCGCACGATCAGGTGCAGCTCATGCTGGCCGGCGACATGGCCCTGCACGGCGCCGATGGGCCCGCGCTCAGCACGCGCCGCGCCGATCTCAAGCCGCGCACGCAAAATCAGGCCAGCTACCTGCTCAACATCGCCGAGCACGACATCACCTTTGGCATCGGTCCGGCCGGCACCGGCAAGACCTATCTGGCGGTGGCCTGCGCGGTCGATGCGCTCGAGCGCAACGCGGTGCAGCGCATCGTGCTCACGCGACCGGCGGTCGAAGCGGGCGAGCGACTGGGCTTTTTGCCCGGCGACCTGTCGCAAAAGGTCGACCCCTACCTGCGACCGCTTTACGACGCGCTTTACGAATTGATGGGATTTGACCGGGTGCAAAAGGCTTTTGAGCGGCAGCAAATCGAAATCGCACCGCTGGCCTTCATGCGCGGACGCACCCTCAACCACGCGTTTGTGATTCTCGACGAAGCGCAAAACACCACGCCTGAGCAGATGAAGATGTTTCTCACCCGCATCGGTCTGGGCAGCAAGGCTGTGGTCACGGGCGATGTCAGTCAGATCGACCTGCCCACCCATCAACTCAGCGGCCTGATCGATGCCGAGCGCGTGCTCAGGCGCGTGCAGGGCATTGCCATCACCCGGCTGAGCAGCGCCGATGTGGTGCGCCACCCCTTGGTCGCGCGCATCGTCGACGCCTACGACGGGCGCAAAGGTGCGGCGCGGGCGGCCAAATCCGTCGCCGAAAAATAACCCCGGAGATCACCCATGGCCCTACCCGATTTGCGCCTGTCGCTGCAGTTTGGCGCCATCGCGCAGGCCCAGCGCCACCGCAGCGCCCTGCCCCGCCATTTTGTGGCCCGATGCATCCGCCGCGCGCTCGATGCACCGGCTGAAATCACGGTGCGCATCGTCGATGCAGACGAGGGCCGTGCGCTCAACGAAGGCTACCGGGGCAAAACCGGCCCGACCAATGTGCTGACCTTCCACTACGCACAAAGCCCCGTTGTCGTGGCCGATGTGGTGCTGTGCGCACCGGTGGTCGCGCTCGAGGCCCGGCAGGAGGGCAAGACCCTGGCGGCCCATTACGCCCACCTGCTGGTTCACGGGGCCTTGCACGCCCAAGGCTGGGACCACGAAAGCGGGCATGAGCAGGCGCTGGCCATGGCAAGCCGAGAGATCGCCATCCTGGCCGCACTTGGGCTGCCCAACCCCTACCAGCGCAAGAGCCGCTGACCCCACGCCATGCCGCGCTAAGACGCGCGGGCACAAAAAAGCGGTATCGGCGCGGCCTCAGCGCCGGTTGCGTGTGCCCACCAGCAAGACCGAGCCGCTCTTTTTCTCGTAGCCGATCGTAAAGGGCAGGGCCTCGATGGCCGGCTGGTCCTGCAAGTAACGGATCAGGCGCTGGCCCGAGGCGCTGTCGTGCCACAGCGGATGCGGCGCGTGAAACTTGCCGTAGCTGCGAATCTCGAAGGCACGGCGAAACGGCTCGATGTCCAGCCCGGTCTCGTCTTGCACCACACTGGGCGCGCGCTCCACGATGAGTTCGGCCAGAGCCGAAAAATGGGGCTTTTGCAACAGGTGCGAGGCCGACTTGAGCAGCACCACGCCGTCCATTTGAGACTGCATGAAGGTGTGCGAACGAGCGCCCATCTTCAGGCCGCTGTTGGACAGGTCTGTGCGCACGTAGTCGATCGTCAGGGCCCGGCCATTGGAGCGGGTCACGGAAAAGCGCAGGCCGTCGGGCTTGAGGCCGTCGCTGGCAGGGCGCACCTGTCCGTCCTCATGCAAGGTGAGGTATTGAATGCGGCCAACCTGGGCATCGGTCAAGGCAATGCTGTAGGCCAGCAAGCGCGCAAACCTGGGTCGCACCGAATCCTTGCCCTCAAGATCGTTGGTTCTGAAATAGCCGGAGCGCGCGAAAAAACTCATGGTCTGGCACTCTTTGGCCAGCTGCTGGGGGACCAACGATGCAGGGGCGCTGTGCTGCGGCCATTGGTCGGCCACCAGCACCAGGTGATCGGCCGACGCGAACAGGTTCATGGCGGTGACGATGTCGGCACCGGAAAACGGATAGACCACCTTGCGCGCATCGAGCCGAGCCAGATGCTGTTCGGCCCAGACCTGCATCGGTGCGGAAAACCGGGCGCGGTAGTCCGATGCCAGCTTCGCAAAAGCCGGGCACTCCTGCGCCGACAGCACCAGTTGTTGCAGCAAACCGTCGGGGGCACTGACGGCCGTGCGGGCCACCGGCGTCGGGCGCTGGGTCGGCGCCACGGCGGCCGATTGCGCCAACGCCTGAGCGGCCCATGACAGGGCCACACAGACCCATGCGGCCAGGGCCGCGCGTGAGTTCAACATCGTTGCCAAATCCAAGGAAAAAAACGGGCCAGGGATTGCCTGGCAGCCGGTGGGCCACGCGCTTGGACGCTGGGGCAGCGGCCCGGTCTGCAAGCGAGTCCATCGCGCTACACAGCCGTGCAAACGCGCAGGCCCAATCAAAGGGCGAGATCATAAGCCAAGCCCTGCACAAAACCGTTTAAAGTACGCCCAGCCCGCTGGGGAGCTGAGCAGGGCTGCACGACACCATGAAAATAACCCTAGTCCTGGCCGCTTGGCTGCTATCGAGCTTTTGCGCCTGGGCCCATCCGGTGAAAAGTCAATTCTTCAAGACCTCCGACGGCTTGAGCCTGCACTACCTGGAGGCCGGATCGGGCCACCGCAGCCTGGTCTTCGTGCCGGGCTGGTTGATGCCCGCCGAAATTTTTGAAGAACAAATTCTGGCCCTTTCGGCCGATCACCGGGTGCTCGTGCTCGATCCGCGCGGGCAGGGGCGGTCGAAGGCGCCGCCCCAGCGCCTGCAAGCCGCGGCCCGTGCGCGAGACATCGACGAATTGCTGCAACAAGCCCAAGTCGGCGAACATGTTCTCATTGGCTGGTCGCTGGGGGTGATGGAGGTGCTCGATCACACCGTGCGCCACCCCAACCCCCAATTGCGCGGCCTGGTGCTGATCGACAACTCGATCGGCATGGGGCGGGCGCCGGCTTCGACCAGCGGCAAGGCCAAGCGGCCTGTAGGCAACGATGAATTTCGCGCCTACATCCAGCGCTTTGCATCGGCCATCTTCAAGCATCCTCCGCCGCCGGGATGGCTCCAGGCCATCGAGACTTCAGCCACCCAACTGCCCCCCAAGGCCGCATGGGGCTTGCTCGACAAGCCCTACGGGCGGGAATACTACAAAAAAGCTGTGCTGGCTCTAGACGTTCCGCTCTGGTATGCCATTACGCCACGGTTTGCGGAGCAGTCGCTCGAACTGACGCAAACGCATCCGCGTGCCAGTGCCACCGTCTTTGAAGATGCGGGACACGCCTTGTTTGTCGACAGCGCCGCGCAATTCAATCGGGGCATGAAAGAGTTTCTGGAACGCATGCCATGAAGTACAACACCGCCTTGCTCGCCGGCTTGCTCCTCGGTCTTTGCCTGCACGCACCAGCCATAGGCAACACAAAGCCCAAAAAGACGCCCAGCCCGGCTGCCAGCAAGGGCAAGAAAGCCGCCAGTGCCAAGAAGGTCACCACGGTGCGCAAAGCGCCCGGGCCGCCGCCGGCGCAACTGGCCAAAAGCCACGACAGCCAGCTCGAGGCGGGCTGCCTTGACGCGCAGGGCCTGGCGCAGCTGCACGAGCGCATGCAAATGCCGGCTGAGCCTGCCGCACTGAGTCTGCAAGCGCAAGAGGGGGCCCCTTGCTGGCCTTACTCGGCCGTGATGACCCGACCTCTGGTGCGCGATGGTTTGGCCCTGCTGCGCCCGCCAGCGGGCGAGCAGGGTCAGCCCGAGGCGCTGATCTTCTTTCGCTCGCAAGCGCAGGCTGCGGCGAGCCCGATTCGCTGGACTTACCCGACCGACCAGGGCGGCCTGCGCCAGCTCTCGACGACTGGCCTGCGCGCCGAGGACGGTGATCTGCAGGACGTGCCGGCCCATCTGCTGTGGGAAGTCGAGCTGATGGCCCGAACCATGGGCCAAGCACTCAAGCTCTCGCCTGGCACCCATCATTTGCGCTTGACCCTGGCAGCCGACCGGCAAAGCGGGCTTGAAAAGGTCTACGCCATCGAGCTGCTGGAATCGGCCACCCTTGCGCCGGTGGAAGCAGCGATCTGGCTGGAGCGCCAGGGCGTGCCCGGCGCCTACTTCAGCTTGCAAGGACTCGACTACGAGCGCATGCTCTGGCAGTCTCCGGTGCAGTTTAGTCGCATCTCGCGCGGCGTGGGCCCGAGCGTGGTCACCATCCGCCGCAAGGTGGCGGTCAAGACGCGCAAGCATTCCAAGCCGCAGACCGTGGTGCGCACCTTCCGGGTCAGGGGACAGCATATCGGCATCGACTTCGCAGCGCCCACGGGCACGCCCGTGGTGGCCGTGGCCGATGGGGAGGTCATCCACGCCGACTTCAATGGCGGCTACGGCAAGCTCATCATCGTCGACCACGGCCAGGGCCATCACACCTATTACGCCCACCTGTCGGCCTATGCGAGCGACATCCGCTTGGGCACACCGGTGCGCCGTGGCGAGACCATCGGCTTTGTGGGATCGACCGGTTTTTCGACAGGGCCGCACCTGCATTACGAGATCCGCAAGCAGGGGCTGTACATTGATCCAACCCTGACCCACCAAAAGCTGCAGTTCTGGACCCTGACCGAAGAAGAGCAGCCCGCGCTGCTGGCCAGATTGCTGATGCTGCAATGGGCGCCCAAGTCCTCGCCGGCCTTGATCGAGGCCAGCCGGGGAGCCAGCACGCAGTAAACCGTTGACAGTGGGCCGGTCAGAGCCGGCCGGTCAACTTGGACCCGTCAGGGCCGAGCGGTCATGCGGATAGGCACCGTCACCGGCCCGTCATTGACCAGCGACACCTGCATGTCGGCTGCAAAACGGCCAGTTTGAACGGGACGGTGTAGCTGATGGGCCCGCTGCACAAAATAGTCGTAGAGCCTCAAGCCGAGCTCGGGTGGTGCCGCCGCGCCGAAGCTGGGCCTGTTGCCGCCCGAGACGTCGGCGGCCAAGGTGAACTGGCTCACGACCAGCAACCCGCCGGCCACATCCTGAAGGCTCAAGTTCATCTTGCCAGCGGGGTCGGCGAAGATGCGCAGCTTGAGAACCTTGGCCAGCAGCTTGTCGGCCACCGCCTCGGTGTCGTGGGGTTCGGCGCACAAAAACAGCAGCAGCCCCTGGCCGATCTGCCCGACGACCTGGCCCTCGATACGCACGCTGGCCTGGCTGACCCGCTGCAGCAGCGCGATCATTTGAGATCCCTCGGGTCGTCGAAGTGGGCCTCGACATCGCTGGGCAGCAACTCAATGGTCGCGCGCAGCCCGGGCACGGCGCTCATCAGGGCCTGCTCGACACTGGTGCGCAGCGCGGCGGCCCGACCCAAGGTCCAGCCGGCAGGCATGTGCATGTGCAGACTGACAAAACGGCGCTGGCCGGCGCGGCGCGTGCTGACATGGTCAAAACGCACAATCACAGCCCCAGCCCTTTGGTGCGCAAAGCCTTGCAACACCTCGTCGATCTGCAGACGCAGATGCGGCTCGAGCGACTCGTCCATCAGGCCCCGAGAAGAGCGCCATATCAAGCGGATTCCTTCGCGCAAAATATTGAGCGCCACCGCAATGGCCACCAGAGCATCGAGCCACAGCCAGCCGCTCCAACCCACCAGGGCGATGCCCAGCACCACGCCCCCCGAGGTCCAGACATCGGTCACGAGGTGACGGGCATCGGCCTCGAGCGCGAGCGAGCGGTGCCGGGCGGCGCTGCCAAGCATGACCCAAGCCAGCACGCCATTGAGCGCTGAGCTCAGGACAGACAGCGCCAAACCCCAGCCCAGATCCTGCAGAGGTTGCGGATCGAACATCTGATGGCTTGCCGTCCAGATGATGCCCAGCGCTGCCGCGACGATGAGCACCCCCTCGAAGCCGGACGAAAAATACTCGGCCTTGTGGTAGCCATAGGGATGGTCCTCATCGGCCGGCCGCTCGGCCACGGTGACCATGGCCAGGCCAAACATCGCGCTGGCCAGATTGACCAGAGACTCCAGGGCGTCCGAGAGCATGCCCACTGAGCCGGTGAGCACCCAGGCCGAGGTCTTGAGGGCGATGGTCAGCAGCGCCACCGCAACCGAGACCATGAGCAGGCGGCGCGGATTGAGTCGCTCCAGCAGATCTTGCATCCCAGCATGTTATCGGGGCGGCGACTGCCCGGCCAGAGGCCGGCTGCCAGACATGCGCCCGGCCAGAAGCCGGCTGCCAGACATGCGCCCGGCGAGAAGCAGGCTGCCAGGACTGCGCCCGGCCAGAAGCCGGCGGCCGCAACGAGGCCCGGCCAGAAGCGGGCCTCAGGCCAGCGTGACGCGAACAAACTTGCGTTTGCCCACCTGCACCACGTAAGTCCCGGCCGACAGCTTGAGGGCCTTGTCACTGACCACGCTCGAGTCGACCCGCACGCCCGCGCCGTCGATCAGGCGATTGGCCTCGCTGCTCGAGGCCGCCAGGCCGGTGCTCTTGAGCACGGCAGCGATGCCCAACGGGGCGCCAGACAAGCTTTTGTGTTCGATCTGTTCGGGCACCCCGCCCTGGCTGCGGCGCATGAAATCCTGCTCGGCCGCCTCGGCAGCCGCCGCGCTGTGAAAGCGGGCGGTGATCTCCTTGGCCAGCATCACCTTGGCTTCCTTGGGGTTGCGGCCCGCGGCCACCTGGTTTTTCAAGACCTCGATCTGGGCCATCGACTCAAACGACAGCAAGGTGTACCAGCGCCACATCAGGTCGTCGGAAATGCTCAGCACCTTGGCAAACATGGTGTTGGCGTCCTCGGCGATACCGATGTAGTTGTTCTTCGACTTGGACATCTTGTCGACGCCGTCGAGCCCCTCGAGCAAGGGCATGGTCAAGATGCATTGCGGCTCCTGACCGTACTCGGCCTGCAAATGGCGGCCCATGAGCAAGTTGAATTTCTGATCGGTGCCGCCCAGTTCCAGGTCCGCCTTCAGGGCCACTGAGTCATAGCCTTGCATCAGCGGGTAGAGAAACTCGTGCACGGAAATCGGGTTGCCGGCCTTGAAGCGGTCATGGAAATCGTTGCGCTCCATCATGCGCGCAACGGTGTAGCGCGAAGCCAGCTGGATCATGCCCATCGCACCCAAAGGAAGTGACCACTCACTGTTATAGCGGATTTCTGTTTTTGAGGGATCCAGGACCAGGCTGGCTTGCCGGTAGTAGGTCTGGGCATTGGTCTGGATCTGCTCGGGCGTCAAAGGCGGGCGGGTGGCGTTGCGCCCGGAGGGGTCGCCGATCAGGCTGGTGAAGTCGCCGATGAGAAAAATCACCTGATGACCCAGATCTTGCAGTTGGCGAAGCTTGTTGAGCACCACCGTATGGCCCAGGTGGATGTCGGGGGCCGTCGGGTCGAGTCCGAGCTTGATGCGCAGCGGCTGGCCGGTCTGCTCCGAGCGCACCAGCTTGCGCAGCCAGTCAGCCTGCGGGATCAATTCCTCGCAGCCGCGTTCGGTCACGGCCAAGGCGTGGCGCACGGCATCGGAGAGGGGGGCAGGGGTCTCTTGGTTCATACGGGGGTCAACACGTCCAAAAAATGGGGGGGTAGGCAAAAGCTGCTGACCCCCTATAATGCCCAGTCCTTCTACGGCTCAGCGCAGGGCGCGAATTGTAGGGCTTCCACCCTTGCCCAACCTGCCAGCTGACCACGACGTGCTATCGATGCGCTACCAGTGAGCAATGGGTGCGCTATTAGGTGTTGGATTTCCGCTTTGAATTCGAAACTGCTGACACAGCTGACAGGCAAGGCCTTGGACTTGCTTGACCGCCATCCGCGCCGGGTCACCGGCGCGCTGGCGGCGCTGCTGCTGGGAACCGGCGTGACGGCTTTTGGCGTGGCGCCGCAGCTGCCCGACCCGGCCGACCAGCCCGTCACGACCGTGGTCGAGACGGTGCAGCCCCTGCCTGTGGCTCAGCAAACCGAAGTCCTGCTGGGCCACCGCTTCAATCTTTTTCGCACCGAGCTCACGCGCAGCTCCGACACGGCCGACAGCCTGCTGGCCCGCCTGGGCATCAGCGATGCCCAAGCCGCCTCATTCCTGCGCAAGGACGCACTGGCCAAAGCCCACCTGCTGGGCACCGGCTCGCGCAGCGTCACGGCCGAAGCCGACGACGAGCAGCGGCTGCTCAAGCTGTCAATGCGCTGGGCCAGCGGCGACCCCCATTTTTTCAAGCGCCTGATCATCGAACGACAGGGCGCAGGCTTTGCCGCGCGCGTGGAGACGGCCCCCTATGTCCGCTCGACTCGCTTGGTGGCTGGTGAAATTCAAAAATCGCTCGAAGGCTCCCTCGAACGCGCCGGCCTGAACCGCCCTGTGGGCGATCAACTCACCCAGATCTTTGGCGGCAGCATGGACCTGTCCCGCGCTGCACGCAAGGGTGACCGCTTCAGCGTCTACCACGAAGTGCTCGAGGCAGACGGAGAAGTGCTGCGCCCGGGTCGGGTGCTGGCAGCCGAGCTGGTCTACGGCGGGCAGTCGCAGCAGGCCATGTGGTTCCGCCACGAGGGCGCCCCGGGTCAGAGCAAGAATGCCGCGCGCGCAGGTGCCACCAGTGCCGCAGGTGCCTACTACAGCATGGATGGCAAGACGCTCACCCGCGGCTACATCATGCCGCTGGAGAACGGCCGGCTGACCAGCAGCTTTGCCATGCGCCTCAATCCGGTTCTCAACCGCATGACGGCCCACCGGGGCGTCGACTACGCAGCCCCACCTGGAACGCCAGTGCTGGCGGTAGCCAACGGCACGGTCGATTTCGCTGGCATTCAAAATGGCTACGGCAATGTGATCTTCATCGATCATGGCAGAGGGCATGTCACCGTGTACGCCCATCTGAGCAGCATGACGGTCAGGCAAGGTCAGCGCGTCAGCCAGGGGCAGCACATCGGAGGCGTGGGTGCCACCGGCTGGGCCACGGGCCCTCACCTGCACTTTGAATTTCGCGTCAACGGCGTCCACCAAGATCCGGTCGAAATGGCGCGCAGCAGCCCCACTGCAGGTGCGGTCGCAGCCGCTGCGCTGCCGGCGTTTCGCCAGACCGCCCGCCTGATGCGCCAGCAGCTCGAGGCAGCTGACACTCTGGTGCCGACCCTGACCCAGTAATTCGGCCATGCGCCTGTGAGCCAGCGGCTGTTCATTGGCCTGATGTCAGGCACTTCGCTGGACGGCGTCGACGGCGTGCTGGCGGACTTTTCAGGGGCGCCCCGTGTGTTGGCGCAAGCGGCCTGTCCCATGCCCTCGGACCTCAGAGAGCAGTTTTTGCGACTCAACAGCTCAGGCGACGATGAGTTGCACCGGGCCGCGCTGGCTGCCAATGCGCTGACGCAGCTCTATGCCCAAACAGTGCACGATCTGCTCGCGCAAGCCCAGCGCCTGGACATCGATGCCCGAGCCATCTCGGCCATCGGCGCGCACGGCCAGACGGTGCGTCACCAGCCACAAGCTTGGGCAAGCACTGGGTACACCTGGCAGCTGCAAAACCCTGCCTTGCTGGCCGAGCTCACCGGGATCGATGTCGTCGCAGACTTTCGCAATGCCGACCTGGCCGCCGGTGGCCAAGGCGCTCCCCTGGTGCCGGGCTTTCATGCGGCGCTTTGGGCCGATGGGCATACCGAGCGGGCCGTGCTCAACCTCGGGGGCATCAGCAACCTGACCCTGCTTTCACCGCATCGGCCAGTGGTGGGCTTTGACTGCGGCCCAGGCAATGCCCTGATGGACCACTGGTGCGAGCGCCACACGGGCCAAGCTTTCGACGCCAACGGCCAGTGGGCCGCCAGCGGCCGCGTGCGGCCCGACTTGCTCGAGCGGCTGCTCGATGAGCCGTTTTTTGCCCAGGCACCACCCAAAAGCACCGGCCGTGACCTGTTCCATGCGCAATGGCTGACCATGCGACTGAGCCAAGCCGCGCAGGATGCGGCGCCGCAGGATGTGCAGGCCACCCTGACGGCACTGACGGCGCGAGTCTGCGCCGACCATTTGAAGCGGTATTTGCCCCCAGCCCAAGAGTTGTTGGTGTGTGGCGGCGGCGCGCTCAATGCCGAATTGATGCGCCAGTTGCGCGGCGAACTGCCAGGGGTGCTGGTGCAGGCCAGCGACACCCGCGGGCTGCCGGCCATGCAGGTGGAAGCGTGCGCCTTCGCCTGGTTGGCCTGGTGCTGGTTTGAACGTCAGCCAGCCAGCAGGCCAGAGGTCACCGGCGCCCGGGGAGCCCGGGTGCTGGGCGCGCTGTATCGGGCGAGCAGCCGGTAGACACAAGCAGGCCGGCCCACCTGAGGCGGCCGTTATCTGCGCTTAAACGGAGAAGCTCGAACCGCAGCCGCAGGTGCTGGTTGCGTTGGGGTTCTTGATGACGAACTGGGCGCCTTCGAGATCGTCCTTGTAGTCGATCTCGGCGCCGGTGAGGTACTGGTAGCTCATGGCGTCGATCAGCAGGGAGACGCCATTTTTGGTCATCGTGGTGTCGTCTTCATTGACGATCTCGTCAAAGGTGAAGCCATACTGGAAACCAGAGCAGCCTCCGCCTTGCACGAAGACGCGAAGTTTGAGCTCGGGGTTGCCCTCTTCCGCAATCAGATCGGCCACCTTGGCCGCCGCTGCGTCGGTAAACACCAGCGGCTCGGGCATGTCAGTCGGGATTTCTTGGGCCACAGCGCTCATGACGAGCTCCTTGAAAATGCGTGAATGGGCAATAGTACAGTAATTTGATCAACCACAGGCCCGCCCGGCTTTTGACGTGACGGGGCGCACCATAAAAAAAGCCGCCGTACCCGGCGGCTTTTTCGGCGACGGCAACCGATCAGCGCTTGCTGAACTGCTTGCGACGACGGGCAGAACGCAGACCCACCTTCTTGCGCTCGACTTCACGAGCGTCGCGGGTCACGAAGCCAGCCTGGCTCAGGGCCGGCTTGAGCGTGGCGTCGTAGTCGATCAGCGCACGGGTGATGCCGTGACGCACCGCACCGGCCTGGCCGGACTCGCCGCCACCGTGCACATTGACCTGAATGTCGAAAGATTCCACATTGTTGGTCAACACCAGGGGCTGCTTGGCGATCATGATCGAGGTCTCGCGGCCAAAATAAGCTGCGATGTCCTTGTCATTGATCGTGATCTTGCCCGAGCCCTTTTTCAGAAACACGCGGGCGACGCTCGATTTGCGCCGGCCGGTGCCGTTATTCCATTCACCAATCATCTGAGCTCCTTAGATGTCCAACACTTTGGGTTGCTGGGCCGTGTGCGGATGCTCGGCACCGCCGTAGACCTTGAGCTTCTTGATCATGGCGTAGCCCAGGGGACCCTTGGGCAGCATGCCTTTGACCGCCTTCTCGAGAGCGCGGCCGGGATGCTTGGCCTGCATGTCGCGAAAGTTGGTGGCCGTGATGCCGCCAGGATAGCCCGAATGCCGGTAATACACCTTGTCCAGGGACTTGGCGCCGGTCACTCGCAATTGCGATGCATTGATGATGACGATGTAATCGCCGGTGTCGACGTGAGGCGTGTAGATGGGTTTGTGCTTGCCACGCAGACGGAGAGCCACTTCGCTGGCGACTCGACCGAGAACCTTGTTGGCTGCGTCAATCACAAACCACTCATGCAC
>JAIXWZ010000169.1 GCA_027491035.1 Comamonadaceae bacterium
GCCTTGGCCAGATCGATGTCACTCTTGGCGTTCTTGACCGCCTCTTCGGCCACCTTGCGCGCCTCGCCGGCCTTGGCCTCGTCGAGGTCTTTGCCGCGGATGGCAGTATCGCTGAGCACCGTGACGTGGTTGGGCTGAACCTCGAGCAGGCCGCCTGCGACAAACACAAACTCTTCCGAGCCGTCAGCCTTTTCGATGCGCACCGCCCCAGGGCGGATGCGCGTGATCAGAGGCGTGTGGCGCGGATAAATACCCAGCTCGCCAGCCTCGCCGGGCAGGGCCACAAACCGGGCTTCGCCCGAGAATATGGACTCCTCGGCGCTGACCACATCCACAAGGATGGTGCTCATGTCCGCTCCTTAGATTTTCTTGGCTTTTTCGAAGGCTTCGTCGATGGTGCCAACCATGTAGAAGGCCTGCTCGGGCAGGTGGTCGCACTCGCCACTGACGATCATCTTGAAGCCCCGAATGGTTTCAGCCAGCGGGACATACTTGCCGGGAGAGCCGGTGAACACCTCGGCCACATGGAAGGGCTGCGACAGGAAGCGCTGGATCTTGCGGGCGCGTGCGACGGCGAGCTTGTCATCGGGCGCGAGTTCGTCCATGCCGAGAATGGCGATGATGTCGCGCAACTCTTTGTAGCGCTGCAGCGTGCCCTGCACCGCGCGGGCGGTGCTGTAGTGGTCGTCACCGACCACGTGGGGGTCGAGCTGACGGCTGGTCGAATCGAGCGGGTCGACCGCCGGATAGATGCCGAGGGCCGCGATGTCACGCGAAAGCACCACGGTGGAATCCAAGTGGGCAAAGGTGGTGGCGGGCGAGGGATCGGTCAAGTCGTCGGCTGGCACATACACCGCCTGGATGGAGGTGATCGAGCCGACTTTGGTCGAAGTGATACGCTCTTGCAGACGACCCATCTCTTCGGCCAGGGTGGGCTGGTAGCCCACCGCCGAAGGCATACGACCGAGCAGCGCCGACACTTCGGTACCGGCCAAGGTGTAGCGGTAGATGTTGTCCACAAAGAACAGCACGTCACGGCCTTCATCGCGGAAGGACTCGGCAATGGTCAAGCCGGTCAAAGCCACGCGCAGACGGTTGCCAGGGGGCTCGTTCATCTGACCATAGACCATCGCCACCTTGGATTCGGCCAGGTTGTCCAGCTTCACAACGCCAGAGTCGGCCATCTCGTGATAGAAGTCATTGCCCTCACGGGTGCGCTCACCCACGCCGGCAAACACCGACAAGCCCGAGTGCGCCTTGGCGATGTTGTTGATGAGCTCCATCATGTTGACCGTCTTGCCCACACCAGCGCCGCCGAACAGGCCCACCTTGCCGCCCTTGGCAAACGGGCAGACCAAGTCGATCACCTTGATGCCGGTCTCCAGCAGCTCGGTCGAGGGAGAGAGCTCGTCATAGGCCGGGGCCTTGCGGTGAATGGATGCGCTCAGGGTCAGATCGACCGGGCCGCGCTCGTCGATCGGGTTGCCCAGCACGTCCATGATGCGGCCCAAAGTGGCCTTGCCTACCGGGACGGTGATCGGGGCATTGGTGTTGTAGACCATGTTGCCACGACGCAGACCGTCGGAAGATCCCAGAGCAATGGTTCGCACCACGCCGTCACCGAGCTGCTGCTGCACCTCCAGCGTCAGGGCAGAGCCCTCCATTTTGAGCGCGTCGTAGACACTGGGCATCTGGTCGCGGGCGAACTCCACGTCCACCACAGCGCCAATACACTGAACAATCTTGCCTTGAGCGTGAGCCATGATTGAATCCTTTTTCCGTTTCTTGAATACTCGTTGCCCGCCAGCCTGGAGCTCAGACGGCGGCGGCACCGGCCACGATCTCCGAAAGCTCTTTCGTGATCGCTGCCTGGCGCGTTTTGTTGTAGACCAGCTTGAGCTCTGAAATCACATTGCCGGCGTTGTCGGTGGCCGACTTCATGGCCACCATACGCGCCGACTGCTCAGAGGCCATGTTCTCGGCCACCGCCTGATAGACCAGCGCCTCGACATAACGCACCAGCAAGTCATCGATGACCGACTGTGCATCGGGCTCGTAGATGTAGTCCCAGCCGTGATGCCCCTTGTCAGCCTCCAGCTTGGCCAGTGGAAGCAGTTTCTCGACCACCGGCTCCTGGCGCATGGTGTTGATGAACTTGGTGTAGCACAGGTACACCGCGTTGATCTTGCCTTGCGAATAGGCATCGAGCAGCACCTTGACGGGGCCGATCAATTTCTCCAGGTGAGGCTTGTCGCCCAATTGGGTGACGTGAGAAACCACCGGCGCACCGATGCGGTTCAGAAAGCCCATGCCCTTGGTACCGATGGCTACCGCCTGCACAGCATGACCGGCGGCCTGCACCTCACGCAGCTTGCCGGTGACGGCGCGCAGCACGTTGGTGTTGAGTCCGCCACACAGGCCCTTGTCCGTCGAGACGACGATAAAGCCCGTGGCCTTGGCGTCGTTGCTCTGCATGAAGGGGTGGGTGTATTCGGGATTGGCCTGGCCCAGGTTGGCCGCAATATTGCGGACCTTGTCGCTGTAGGGGCGGGCGGCGCGCATCCGTTCTTGCGCCTTGCGCATTTTGGAGGCGGCCACCATCTCCATGGCCTTGGTGATCTTCTTGGTGTTTTCCACCGATTTGATCTTGCCGCGGATTTCCTTGCCTGCTGCCATATGAGTTCCTAAAGGGTTCTAAGGCTCGAAGACTTCAAGCGAAGGACTTTTTGAACTCGGCGATGGCAGCACTCATTTCAGCCTCGGCGTCCTTGTCCATGGCTTTGCTCGACTCGAGCTTGGCCAGCA
>JAIXWZ010000194.1 GCA_027491035.1 Comamonadaceae bacterium
AAGGCGCAGGGCTTGGCAAGGCACTGCTCAAAGATGCGCTGCTGCGCACCGCACAGGCGGCGGACATTGCCGGGATTCGTGCACTGCTGGTACATGCCAAGGATGAGCCCGCTAGGCTGTGGTACCTCAATTGGGAGTTTGAATCCAGCCCATCCGATCCGTTCCACCTGTTCCTTCTCATGAAGGACATCAAGGCCATGGTGGGCACAGCCTAAGATAAAAGCTCCGGGCATTTGGCCGATTCATAAATCGTGCGAAGAGCCCTTGAGGTCTGTTCTGCTGCGCCAGCGGCTTCTACCCAGCCCTTTCGATCAATCCTCGCAAATTCAGCACCTCGATCCAGCCGCGGCCGAGTTTCAAAACTCCGGCCCCTTCCAGCGCCTTGAGCGCGATCGAGGCCTTCGGACGGCTGATGCCGCAGGCGGCCGCCAGCTGCTCATGGGTTGCGACGACGACGGTACGTCCGTCGGCGCGGCTGGGCAAATCAGCGGTCATGCGCGCCAGGCCGGCGCAAAGCCGGGGCTGCACGCCTCTTGCAGCCCAACTGCGCTCACGCGCTTGCACCTCGCGCAGGCGCTGCCCGAGAAAACGCACCAGCGCCAGCAGCAAGCTCTGATCCCTGAGCAGGCAAGCCTCAATGTCTTGCAGCGCCAGCCATTGAATGGTGCTGGGCTCCCCCACCAGCAAGTCGCTGCCGCTGGGCAACTGGTTGAACAAGTAAGACAGAAAAGCCATTTCACCCGCGCGAAACGAGATGGGCACGATTTGGCCGCCTGGGGCACCCGGCACGTGCACCACGGCGTCGAGCCGCCCGCTCATGACGTAGGGCAATTGCGTCACGCGGTCTCCCGCTTTGTACAAGCTCACGCCCGCCTCAAATCGGTGCAGCGGCTTGGTCTTTAGTCCCATAGGTTGCGCAAGGGCGTTTGCGAACTTGCGACCAAGTTGGCGGCTTTGCAAAAGTTCTACCGCGAAGCGGTCGCTGGGGTGCAAGTTGTGAGGAGCCATCCCTTTATTGTTACCAAAGTAACTGAAGCGGGCTCCAGCCGGGTACATGATCTGCGCGTGCGCACATCGGCTTGGTGGCCAAGAGGCCCACTCTGAATGCTGATAGCAGCTCCCCTGGAGACATCCTTATGCTCAATCGCCGCCACTGCCTGACCTACATGGGAACCAGCGCTTGCGTAGGTTTAGCGCCCAGCCTGGCTTTCGCCCAGGGCAAACCCTTGAAAATTCTCGTGGGCTACCCGGCCGGGGGCGCTGTGGATGTGGTGGCTCGCCAAGTCGGTGAGGAACTGCGCGTCGCAGGCTACAACGCGATCGTAGAAAACCGTACGGGCGCCGCTGGGCAATTGGCCACCGAGGCGATGCTTGCCTCACCCGCCGACGGCAGCACCATTGTGCTGATGCCCGGGGGTAATGCGACGATATTTCCGCATGTCTATCCCCAGCTGCGCTATGCGATGGGCGATCTCGCGCCGCTGGCAGGTGTCTGCTCTTTCCAGTTTGGTTTGGGGGTCGGACCGGGTACACCGGCTAAGACACTCAAAGAGTTTGTCGAATGGGCCAAGGCCAATCCAGGCAAGGCCAGCTACGGCACACCAGGGGCCGGCACGGTCATGCATTTCATGGGCGTGATGTTCGGGCGCAAGGCCGGCATCGATTTTCAGCATGTGCCGTATCGCGGTGGTGCGGCGGCAATGACGGACGTTTTGGGCGGCACGATCCCCGCCCTGGCCACCACCTTGCCCAACCTGGTGACGCATCACAAGTCCGGCAAGCTTCGCATTCTTGCCTTCAGCGGCGACAAGGCTTTGCCTGGCCTGCCTGGCGTGCCGACCTTCAAGGAGCTCGGTTACCCCGAACTACAGCTTGCCGAGGTGTTTGCATTTTTTGCATCGAGCAAGACACCGAAAGCGATTCAGCAGGAACTGGAGGCGGCGATTTTGGCTGCCGCGCGCAGCCCGCGCTTGGTCGCCGCCATTGAAAAGCTGGAATTTGATTCCGACGCCAGGTCTTCTGTCGAGCTGATTCGCCATCTCAAAGAGGACTATGAACGCTGGGGACCGGTCATCAAGGCGACCGGATACACCGCAAAAAATTGAGGCACTGATATCTGCAACCACCGGTGACACGATTTGAGACGACCTAACATTTTGCTGATCATGAGCGATCAGCACCGCGCTGACTGCTTCGGATTCGAAGGGCGCAAGGTGCGCACGCCCCACCTTGATTTACTGGCTCGACAAGGCACGCGATTTACAAATTGCATCACGCCCAATGTGGTGTGCATGCCCGCAAGGGCTTCCATCTTGACCGGCATGCTGCCGCTGACCAGTGGAGTGCACGACAACGGCATCGATCTTGACGAGTCGACTGCGGCGGCAGGTTTTGCAGGCTCATTGAGCAAAGCGGGCTACGACACTCGGTTCATCGGCAAGGCGCATTTTTCGAGCAACCATTCCTACGCAAACCGGCCGACCGGCCGCTGCGAGAACGTTGCCAGCTCGCATCTTTTTGCAGACGATTGGAGCGGCCCTTACATGGGCTTTGAGCAGGTCGAGTTGATGCAACTGGGGCACAACTATTGGCTGCCCGAGGCCAGCCCCGGCGGCTTGCACTACGAGCGCTGGTATCACCGAGACGGCTTGGGCACCATGAAAAACGCCCTTTACAGCCAGCGACTTGACCCGCAAACCCAGGCGGCGCAGACGCACAACAGCGCCTTGCCCACGGCCTGGCACAACAGCACTTGGGTGGGCGATCGCGCGATTGACTACATCACTCAGCAAGGTCGGCTTCAGCGGCAAGCGGAGCAACTGCGGCAGCCAGCCAAGCCGTTTTGCGCATGGGTCTCGATGGCAGACCCACACCATCCGTTTGATGCCCCTGCGCCCTGGTGTTGGATGCATCGCCCAGATGAGGTGGATCTGCCGCCGCATCGAACCCGAGATTTGCACAAGCGCCCGTGGTGGCATAAAGCGGCGCTGGAAAACACCCCCGGTGGCACACCCGAAAGCCGCAAAGTTCGCGAGGAATACTCGCGCATGCCAGAGCAAACCGATGCTCAGTTGCGCGACATCATTGCCAATTACTACGGCATGATTTCCTTGGTAGACCATCAAGTGGGGCGGATCTTGGCGGCCCTGGAGGATGCCGGCCTGGCCGACAACACGCTCGTGGTGTTCACCTCGGACCACGGCGAGCTGTTGGGCGATCATGGCCTCATGCTCAAGGGCCCGATGCATTACGAGGGCCTGCTGCGCGTCGGCTTGGTCATGCGCGGCCCCGGTATTGCCGCCCACCAAGTCAACGATCAGCCCGTCTCCACTTTGGATCTGGCGGCGACCTTTGGCGACTATGCATCAACACCTGTTGCGTCTGCTGTGCACAGCAAGAGTCTGCGCCCGCTGCTTGCGGGCGTGGCTGGCGCACAGCGCGATCATGCTTACAACGAATGGCGCCTAGGCCCATCGCGTTGTGGCGTGGCCCTGGACTTGCGCACGGTGCGCACCCCCAGCGCCAAGCTGACGGTTGAATTGGCCACTGGGGCTGGTGAACTGTATGACCTGAGCAACGATCGCCATGAGTGCGTCAACCTCTTTGACGATCCAAAGCATCGCGGTTTGCGTGATGAGCTGATGCAGCGGCTCATGAGCCGCCCGGACGATATTCGCAACCCTCTGCCTGAGCCCGTTGGCCCTGCTTGACTTTTCACCCAAGGAGATTTGATGTTGAACCGCCGAACTTTTTCTGTTTACAGCGTGGCCGCAACGCTGGGCGCACCTGCCGTCGCGCAAACTGAGGCACTGCGTATCGTGGTGGGTTTTCCCGCTGGCGGCATCGTCGATGTGATTGCCCGTGAGTTGGGCGAGGCCATGAAGCCGCATCTGGGCGGACGTTCCATCGTTGTCGAAGCCAAGCCAGGTGCGGGAGGCCGCATTGGCGTTGCTGCTGTACGAACAGCGCCTGCCGATGGCAATACCGTGCTGTTCACGCCGTCGTCCATCATGACGCTCTATCCGCACGTGTTCAGCAAGCTCGGCTATGACACGCTGAAAGACTTTGTGCCGGTCAGCCCCGTTTGTCTGTCGGCCAACGCACTCGTTGTCGGCATGCATGTACCGGTCAATACCCTCAGCGAATTCATTGCGTGGTGCAAAGCCAATCCGAAAGAGGCCACCTATGCGTCGCCCGGCGCGGGCTCGGCCCCCCATTTTCTCGGTGCGCAAATTGCCAGTGCCGCCGGTGTAGAGATGCTGCATGTCCCCTACAAGGGTGCGCCGGACATCCTCAACGACTTGTATGGGGGGCGTATCGCGTCGTTTGTGACCGCACTTTCCAATGCGGTTCAACCGCATTTGGGCGGAAAAATGCGCGTCTTGGTGACCACGTCACCCAAGCGCTTGGCTCTTTTGCCCAACGTGCAGACGGTTGCGGAGGCAGGTTTCCCACAGCTCACCGGTGTGGAATGGTTCGGTTTGCTGGCACCGGCCGGTACCGATCCGGGTCGCGTTGCCGCGCTCAGTGCCGCCGTGGCCAAAGCGATGACCAGCGACCGCATCAAGGAAGCTTTTGGCAAGCTGGTGATGGAGCCGACTTCAAGCAGTTCAGCGGAGTTTGCAAAGACCATCAAAGCGGACACCGACCGCTGGGGTGTGATCGCCAAACGGCTGAACTACCAGCCCGTCGACGCATAAACCGCAGCGTTCATGAGCACCTATGTCTTGATTCATGGGGGCTGGCATGGCGGCTGGTGCTGGCGCAAAGTCGCTGATCGACTGCGCAAGCTGGGGCACGTGGTGTTCACGCCCACGCTCACGGGCATGGGCGAACGCGAACACCTGTGGACGCCCGATGTCGGCCTCGTCACACACACTCAGGACATCTTGAATCTGATTCGATTTGAGCAATTGAGCCATGCGATCTTGGTCGGCCACAGCTATGGTGGGGCCATCATGACGCTGGCGGCCGACCAAATGGCGCCCGCGATTGATGCTTTGGTCTACGTCGATGCGCTGATTCCCGAGGATGGCGTACCCGGTTGGAACGGCTTTCCCGCGCAAAGACAAAAAGACATGCTCGCTGGCGCTGAACAACTCGGTGGCCTTCGCATCCCCCCGCCCGATCCGTCGCTGTGGGGCGTCACGAGCCCGGACGATGTCGCATGGCTGCGCGCGTGTTGTGCACCCCACCCGATCAAAACAATGTTCGATGCCCCGCGGCTGACGCAGGCCTGGATGGCCGTTCCAACCAAGCACTACATCTTGGCAGGCGCTAACCCCAACCCACGGTTTGAAGCCCACTACCAGTGGGCGCAAGCGCAAGCGGGCTGGACCTCGGAGGTGATTGTGGGTGGCCATGATCTGATGGTCACGCAACCGGGCGAGCTGTCTGCGGCGCTGCAACGCGTGGCCACTGCGCATCTTTAGCCCATGAATTACAAGCCATGGAACAGCCTGATCTTGCTGACCGACGAGCAAGATGCACATGCTTTGGGCTGCGCTGGCCATCCCTTCGTCAAGACCCCCCATCTCGATGCATTGGCCGCCCGTGGCACGCGATTCACGCAAGCCCTCACGCCTTCGCCCATCTGCGTACCCGCGCGGGCCGCGCTGGCAACGGGGCGCTGGGTGCATGACATCGCTTATTGGGACAACGCCATGGGCTATGACGGGCGTATCGGCGGTTGGGGGCATGCGCTACAGGCCGCAGGCCACTGCGTCGAGTCGATCGGCAAGCTGCACTATGTCAATGCCGCCGCGCCGACCGGGTTTTCAAAGCAGCACGATCCCTTGCATCTGGCCGATGGCATTGGTCAGGTTTGGGGTTCGGTGCGCAACCCCCTGCCCAGCACGCCGCGCCCATCGCGGCTGTTTACCGAACTCGGTGCGGGGCAGTCCAGTTACAACCGCTATGACATCTCGTCGGCTGAGCACGCAGCGCAGTGGCTGCATGACAAGGCCGCCGAGAAAGATGCCGCGCCCTGGACTTTGTTCGTCGGTTTCGTCGCACCGCATTTTCCTTTGGTCGTGCCGCAGCGCTACCTCGATGCAATCGATACCGATGCCATCCCCGGCCCTCGACTGCATCCGCTCAGTGGCTACCAGCGTCACCCGTGGGTGCAGCGGCATGCGGATTTTTCAAACGCGGATGACGAATTGGGAACGCCCGAGCGCCGCCGTTTGGCTTTGGCTTGTTATTACGCCTTGACTTCCTTCATTGATGAGCAAATAGGAAAAGTGTTGCATGCGCTTGGGCAAAGCGGTTTGCAAGCCTCCACCCGAGTGATCATGAGCAGCGACCATGGCGACAACCAGGGGGTGCGCGGGATGTGGAATAAATCGACGCTCTACCGCGAAGCCACCCATATCCCTTTGATCTTGGCTGGGCCGGGGATCCCGGAGGGCAAAGCCTGCGCGACCCAGGTCAACCTGATCGATGTCGCCCCGACCGTACTCGACAACGCGCACCTACCCACAGATCCAAATCTTCCGGGCCGATCGCTTGTGGCGATCGCTAATGAGAACGACGATCCAGAGCGTATCGGCTTTAGCGAGTACCACGCGGTGGGCTCGCCCAGCGCCGCTTACCTGGTGCGGCAAGGCCAGTGGGCGTACCACCACTACGTGGGCTACGAGCCTGAGTTGTTCGACATGGCGGCCGATCCGGGCCAAGCGGTGGACCTTGCTGCGCACGATGGCTGTCGGCCGATCCGCGAGCACATGGCATCGCTTCTTCGTCAGATGCTAGACCCCGTGGCCACAGATCAGCGCGCCAAGGCCGATCAAGATGCGCTGATCGCGCGATTTGGTGGCCGGGAAGCGGCCTTGGGCAAAGGCCCGGCTGGTGCAAGCCCAGTGCCGCTGCGGCAGCCATCGGTGTGAGCGTCGGGATGAACGCGCTCTGAGGCACGCAGACAGTCAACCGTCAATGAGCGCCGTCAATCGGCCCAGCGCGTCGTCGATGACGACTTGCGGTACGCGCTCGATCTTTCGGGCTTTTCTTGCGGTCAGATCGAGCATGCGGATCTTGTTGATCAGCGCAACCCCTTGGGTTTTGCATCCTGTGCCCGTGAGGCTGACCGCAAAGCCCGCGTAACGCGAGTAATCGCCGCCCTGGGTGATGGGGGCGACCAGAACGTCCCCCAAGCGATTGAACTGACGAGTGGTCAGAACAAGAGCGGGGCGGGTGCCTTTTTGCTCGTGCCCGAGAGCTGGGTCCAGAGGCACGCTCACCACATCACCGCGATCGAACACGGTCATCACCAGACCTCTTGCCCAACAGGGCCCGACGCGTCCCAGGCTGCCAGGTCTGCCGGGGGTGCCGCTTTTCGATCGCACTGGGCGATCAGGTCGGCCAGCAGGTATTTGCGCTTTCGAGCCAGCACGATCTGCCCCTGCTCATTGGTGTCCAGCGTCATGGCCTGTCCGGCGGCCAGGCCCAGATCCTTGAGAACGGCAGGCGGCAGCACAGCCACCGTGCTGTTGCCGTACTTTCTGAGAACCACTTCCATCATTGCTGCACGCCTTGTTCAAATGAAGGGCGAAGGCTAGTCCCAATTGGTGGTCAAGTCAAGCATTGTTGAACATCACCATCCCCATGATGGCGCCTCGTCGCGCCATGCGATCGCCTATTCCTCAGTCGCAACGCCCCGGTCGAGCAGGCGGCCCAGCCGGGCGGCCTGCACTTGCAGCTGCGCGGCGATCTCGAGTCTGCGGCTGGGGTCCAGGCGTGAGGAGATGGCCGCCACGCTGATGGCGGCCATGGGTGCAAACGTGGGGATGGTCGGGATGATCACGCCCACAGCCGCTGTGCCGGCGTGCACGGGCCCGTCAAGAAAAGCAAAGCCTTGCTCGCGGCCTTGTTCGATCAGTTCGCGCACCCGCTCAACCGACAGCGACGACAGCTTGGGGTAGCGCTCGGCATGGCCGGTGATGATGTCTTCGGCCTCGGCGGGGGGCAGGGCGCACAAGATGGCCAGGCCTCCTGCGCCCACGCCCAGCGGGCGCCGCACCCCGACATCGAGCGTGAGCGCCTTGATCGGGTAGTCGCCCAGCGCCCGGGCCGAGCACACCGCCTCGTTGCCCCGGCGCTCGCTCAGGTAGACCGTGTCTTGCGTGAGCTCGGCCAGCGTCGCCAGCGTGTTTTCGCAGCGTTGGGCCAGCTGAAAACGCGGTTGGGCCAGCAGGCCGAGCTCGTAGAGCAGGGGGCCGAGCAGGTATTTGCGTGTGACTGCATGGCGCTCGAGCACGCCCTCGGTTTCTAGGCGCTGCAGCATGCGAAAGCAGGTGGAACTGGGCAGGCCGCTGGCGGCCGTGATGTCCCCCAGGCGCATGCCGCTGCGGCCCCTTGAGGCCACCACGCGCAGCAGGTTGACCACCCGCTCGATGCTCTGCGTGCCCCCGGCGGCGGCTGCGCTGGTGCGGCCGCTCATGAGCCGCAGCGGTCGGCCAGCCGGCCGCGCGTTTGACATAATTTCCACGATGCGGCAAATCTTCGGGTTTGCGAGAACTCCCGGTTCATTGTTGTTTGATTCAATTGAACGCATTCCTTTCCGACCGAAATTGCCAGATCGTGGAAATCGTAGCAGAGCCTATTCCCCAGACGATGACCGAGAAAATCCTCGCCCGTGTCAGCGGGCAGGCGTTTGTGCGGGCTGGGCAAGAGATTGAGGCGCGGCCCGATTTCGTCATCAGCTACGACTTCCCAGGCTACACCGACGTGTTTTTTCGCGAGGCGCGCGAAGAGTTTGGGGTCGAGAAGGTCGACAACCCCGAGCGCTATGTGCTCTTTATCGATCACATGGTGCCCGCGGCCACCCCCAAGGAAGAGGAGCTGCACAAGATCACGCGCGCCTGGGGCGCGGCGCAGGGCGTGCCGGTGCACGAGCGCCGCGGCATCGGGCACCAGGTGTCTGCCGAGCTTGGCTATGCCACGCCCGGCGCCTTTGTGGTGCATTTCGACGGCCACGTCAGCCAGCTCGGCGCCTTTGGCACCTTTGCCTTTGGTGCGCGCAAGGGCGTGCTCGAAGCCTATGTGTCACCCACCATGGCCATGACCGTGCCGCCCACGGTCAAGATCATCATCACCGGGGCTTTGCAGCCCGGCGTAATGGCCCGCGATGTGTTTCACCATCTGGTGCGCGTCATGGGCCCGTCGTCTTGCGCCTTCAAAGTCGTTGAGGTGGCCGGCCCGGTCATCGATGCCATGAGCATCGAGGGGCGCCAGACCCTGTGCGGCCAGGCCATGTTCCTGGGGGCCAACACCATGCTCATTGCCCCCGATGAGCGCACGCTGGCCTACACCCAAAGCCGCTCCAAGCTCGACCTGCCCCCGGTGTATCCGGATGCCGACGCGCACTACGAGCGCGTGGTCACGGTCGATGTGTCCGACCTCGAGCCCATCGTCGTCATTCCGCCAAGCCCGGCCAACACCCGCAACCTGCGCGACCATGTTGGCCTGGAGGTCCATTCCGGTTATTTGGGCTCTTGCGCCAGCGGTCGGCTGGAAGACTTGCGCATCGCGGCCCAGGTGCTGCGCGGTCGCCAGGTCAAGCCAGGGTTTCAGCTGCACGTGGTGCCGACCTCCCAGGCCATCATGGCGCAGGCCGCGCGCGAGGGCCTGCTCGAGACCCTGGTGGAGGCCGGCGCCTTTGTGAGCTCGCCCACCTGCGACTACTGCTACGGGCGCATTGCGACCATGGCCGACAAGCAGCGCGCGGTGTCCACCGGCACGCTCAACACGCCCGGCCGCATGGGCAGCGTGAACAGCGAAATCTACATCTGCAATGCAGCCGTGGTGGCGGCCTCGGCCATCGAGGGGCAAATTGCCGACCCGCGTCCCTATCTCTTGTCACAGCAGCCATGACCTTGCCCAATCTTCGCGGGCGTGTGGCCTGGGTCTTTGATGAGCCCGACTACGACATCGACCTCATCATCGGGGTGAGCAACATCAAGATCACCGATGTCAAAGAGCTCGCGGCCCTGGCCATGTCCGACCGCGACCCGAACTTTGCCGCCAGTGTGCAGCGCGGCGACTTGCTGGTGGGCGGGCGCAACTTTGGCTATGGCCATCCTCACTATCCGGCCATGCGTGCCATGCGCCACCTGGGCATTTCTGCGGTGGTGGCCGAGTCGTTTTCGCCCGGCTTTTTTCGCGGCGAAATCAGCATGGGCTTTCCGCTGGTCACCTGCCCCGGCATCTTGGCGCAGGTGCAGCGTGGCGACGAGATCGAGGTCGACTGGGCGCACAGCTGTGTGCGCCACCACGGCCGCGGCACCAGCTTGCCCCTGCAACCGCTCAACGCCGCCGAGCGGCAAACCCTGGAGGCCGGCGGCCTCATTGCCTACCTCAAGCAGCGCCTGGGGCGCACAGGAGCCCCAGCATGAATGAACAGCGTCAGTGGCTCAAACAACGCCTGGCCAGCGGCTCGACCGTTTGGTTTGCCGGCGCGCAAGACGCGCTGTCGGCGCTGCTGGTCGATCAGTCGGCCTTCGATGGCGTGTTCACCACCGGCTTTGGCGTCTCGGCCTCGCTCTTGGGCCAGCCCGATATGGAGCTCTACACCCTCAGCGAGAACCTGGGTGTGGTCAACCACATCGCCAACGTTGTGCGCAAACCCATCTTTGCCGATGCCGATACGGGCTACGGCAACGTGCTCAATATTCAGCGCACCGTGCGAGCGTTTGAAAAAGCCGGTGTGGCCGCGTTGTCCATCGAAGACCAGGTCAGCCCCAAACGCTGCCCCGCAGCTGCCAGCGCCCTGCTGACCGTGCCGATGGCCGACGCGGTGGCCAGGATCCGCGCCGCGGTGGACGCCCGGCGCGACCCCGACCTGCTGATTGTGGCGCGCACCGATGTGAAGGATCCGGGCGAAGCGCTGGAGCGCGCGGCCCGCTTTGCCGAAGCCGGCGCCGACCTGATCCAGCCCATCACGCCCACCTTCAGCAGCCATGCCGATCTGGTCAAGCTGCGCCAAACCTGCGGCCGGCCCTTGTCGCTGCAGTTGATGGAGGGCACCTGGATGGCCCAGCTCAACCGCGCGCAGATCGAGGCGGTGGCCGGCATGGCCACATACCCCATCGTCAGCCTGCTCACCGTGGTGCATGCCCTGCGCACCAACCTCGCGGCGCTGGCCGAGCGCTGCGGTCAGCCCATGGGCGAGCTGCCGGTGGCGCGCGCCCCGATCGCCCAATTCAAGCAGGTGATCGGCTGGCATGATCTGGAAAAGCAACAAGAGCGCCTCGAGCTGGACGCTCGAGGACAGGTGCAGCGGGATCCGACTGCACCGGCTTGACCGCACTGGCCCATCATTCCAAAAACCCAAACCCCTAGGAGAACTCCCATGTCCGTCAACCGTCGCCATGCCAGCACCGCCCTGTTGGGCTCGGCCCTTGCTGCAGCCCTGCCCGCCTGGGCCCAAAGCCCCGCCTTCCCCAACAAGCCGATCCGCATCATCGTGCCGTATCCGGCCGGTGGCGCCACCGACGTGTCGGCACGTCTGGTGGGTCAGCGCCTGCAAGAAGAGCTCAAGCAAGCCGTGGTGGTGGACAACCGGCCGGGTGCCAGCGGCAACATCGGCATGCAAGCCCTGCTGCAAAGCCCCGCCGATGGTTACACCATCGCCATGAGTCTGACGGGCATGCTGTCGATCAACCCCGCCACCTATGCCAAGGCCGGTTTTTCCGCCACCGACGTGGTGCCCATCGCACGCGTGATGCTTGCCCCCTTGGTTCTGGTGGTCCCGCTGAACTCGCCCTGGCGCTCGATCCAGGATCTGGTTGCCGCTGGCAAGGCCGCTGGCAAGGGTGGTTTGCCCTACGGCTCGACCGGCGCTGGCGGCATCTCGCATGTGGCCTCCGAGCTGGTCAACGCAGCGGCCGATGGCAACTACAGCCACGTGCCTTACCGGGGCGGCGCGCCCCTGGTCCAAGCCCTGCTGGCCAGCGAAGTGCGCTGGGGTCTGCTGGGCACGGCCGATGCACGGGCGCAAATTCAGGGCGGCAAGCTCAAGGCCCTGGGTCAGCTGCGCGCCACCCGCTCCGAGCTGTGGCCCGATCTGCCCACGCTGACCGAGCAGGGCCTGCGCGGCGGCGTCGATTTCGACATGTGGTTCGGCCTGGTTGCACCGGCCAAGACGCCACCGGCGGTGGTGGCCATGCTGAACCAAAAAGTGGCGCAGATCGTTGCAGAGCCCGAGTTCCGCAAACGCCTGGCCGACCTCGGCGGTGTCTCGCCCACCACGGGCAACACGATCGACGCGTTCAACGAGGTGATCCAACGCGAACTGGCCGTCCTGCCCAAGAAAGCACTCGAGCTGGGCCTCAAGCTCGACTAAAGCCCCAACCCGGCGCATGCGAGGATTCCCCGCATGCGCCGCTGGCGTCATTTCGAGCCGCGCCCTTTGCTCCGTCATTGCGAGGCGCGCGGCCCTCTACTGCGTCATTGCGAGGCGCTCAGCCCTCTACTCCGTCATTGCGAGGCGCGCAGCGCCGTGGCAATCCATGTCGTTGTACGACGGCCGATGGATTGCTTCGTTCCTCGCAATGACGGGGCGGGGGTGCAGTGACGGGGCGGGGGCGCAATGACAGGGCGCGGGTGCAATGACGCACTATCCCGTCACGGCGAGGCGCGCAC
>JAIXWZ010000109.1 GCA_027491035.1 Comamonadaceae bacterium
TGGCCTTTGACAAGCCTGCGGCCTCCACCCTGGCGCTTGCGGTGGTTCTGTCGATGATTGCGCTGGCATGGAACTACGCGTTCAACTGGATGTTTGAGCGCTGGGAGTCGCGCCAGTCGGTGGGTGGCCGGTCTTTTGCGAGGCGGCTGGCGCATGGGGTCGGCTTTGAAGGCGGGCTGACCGTCTTGTTGATTCCGGTGATGTCGCTCTGGCTGGACATCTCGCCGCTGGAAGCCTTCCTGGCCAACCTGGGCCTGCTGGTCTTCTTCTTTGTTTACGCGATCGCGTTCACCTGGGCGTTTGACCGGGTGTTTGGCCTGCCTGCGTCGGCGCTCGGGCGCGGCGAGGGTTGATTGCTCGCAGCGCGCACGCCCTAGCAGGCCGCTCAGGCCTTCGCCCGCACCAAGGGCTACAGGGCCGCAACTTTGAACATCAGGCCTAGCTTGCAGTCATTTATAGTTAAATTTGTAGGTTTATTCTGAAAAGATAATTTCTCAAATATTCATATAAACTGCCCTGATGGATCCCATCCGCAACCCTTTTTCCCCCGGCGCCGGCACGCCCCCTCCCGAACTGGCCGGCCGCAATGAGCTGCGCGAGTCTCTGCGCATTGCGCTGGAGCGCGCCCGGATCGGGCGCCCGGCCAAGAGCGCCATGCTGGTCGGGCTGCGCGGCGTGGGCAAGACGGTGCTGTTGGACCGCATCCGTATGGATGCGGAGGCGTCAGGCATCCACACGGTGCGCATCGAGGCGCCGGAAGGGCGTTCGCTGCCCGCGCTGCTCGCGCCCCAGTTACGCCAGGCTCTGCTGCGCCTGAGCCAGATCGCAGCCGCGAAGGATTACGCGGTGCGCGGTTTGCGTGCGCTGGCCGGTTTTGCGCGCAAGCTCAAGGTAACGTTCGGCGACATCGAGGTCGGCATCGACTACGAACCCGAACCGGGCCTGGCCGACAATGGCGACCTGGAGCACGACCTGCAAGCACTGTTCGAGCAGGTGGGCTTGGCTGCCAAGTCAGCCCAAACGGCTTTGGCCCTCTTCATCGACGAGTTGCAGTACGTGGAGGAGGCGCAACTGGCCGCACTGATTACGGCCATTCATCGGACCGAGCAGCGCCAGTTGCCCGTCGTGCTGGTAGGCGCCGGACTGCCCCAGCTGCGCGGACAGATGGGCAACGCCAAGTCGTATGCCGAGCGCCTGTTTGACTTTCCTTTCATTGGCCCCCTGCCTGCTGCGGCTGCGCGCCAGGCCATCGTCAAGCCCCTGGAGGACGAGGGCGTTGCCATCACCGAGCGGGCACTGAGCGACATTTTGCAGGTCACCCAGGGCTATGCCTATTTCCTGCAGCAGTGGGGCAGCCATACCTGGTTGGCGGCGCAGACATCACCCATCGATGTGGAAGCGGTGAGCGCCGCATCCGTCACGGCCGTGGCGGCGCTTGACGAAAGCTTTTTCCGCGTGCGCTTCGATCGCCTCACGCCCAAGGAGAAAAAATACCTGCGCGCCATGGCCGAGTTGGGCGTGGGGCCTCACCGGTCGGGCGACATTGCCAGCTGCTTCGACGCATCCGTGTCTTCATTGGCCCCCACGCGCAGTTCCCTGATCACCAAGGGTATGGTGTGGAGTCCCAATCATGGCGACACTGCCTTTACGGTGCCCATGTTCGACGAGTTCATGAAGCGGATCATGCCTGGGGACGACTGGCGCTGAGTCCGGCTCACGCCTTGGCCCGCACCAAAGGCCACAAAGCCCACACCCCCAGCGCCGGGCCTGGCGCCAGCCCCAGCAGCAGCCAGCCCAGCGGCACATGCGGCGTGAGCGCCACAAACAGCAAGATGCTGGCGATGCTGATCGCAAAGCCGATGCTGTTGGTCAGGGTCAGCACGCTGCCCACGGCCTGCGCGGGGGCGTTGCGGGCGGTGAGGGTAGAGAACTGGGGCGAGTCGCCGGCCACGGTGATGCCCCATAGCAGCAGCCAGGCGTAGAACACGGCCGCGGGTGCGTCCATGAGCCAGGGCGCGGCCAGGCAGCACAGGCCGCTGGTGG
Source organism: Comamonadaceae bacterium (assembly GCA_027491035.1). GTDB lineage: Bacteria > Pseudomonadota > Gammaproteobacteria > Burkholderiales > Burkholderiaceae_C > Polaromonas. The sequence goes on from JAIXWZ010000109.1 coordinate 2,044, forward strand.
CCAACTGCACCCCGGCCACGCGGGCGCTGCCCCAGCGGCGTGCGGCATGACCGCCCAAGGCGCAGCCGAGCGCGCCGCTGCCCAGGATGATGAAGGCCGCCCACGACAGCTGCACGCCTTCGAGCCGCGTGGCCAGAATCAGCGGCATCAAGACCCACAGGGTGTAGAGCTCCCACATGTGGCCGAAGTAGCCCAGCACCGAGCTGCGCACCTTGGCGTCTTGCCAGGCGCTGCGCAGGGCCTCCCATTGCAGGGTGCTCACGCGCCTTGGGGCTTGCGGTGCCTCGCCCAGCGCCAAAATTAGCAGGCCGCTGGCCGCTGCCAGTGCGGCCACGCCCAGCATGATGCTGGGCCAGGGCAGGGCATCGGCCAGAGCGCGCAGGCCGTGGGCGCTGGCTGAGCCGAGGACGAGCGCGCCAATCAGGTAGCCCATCGCAGTGCCCAGCCCGTCGCGGTACCACTGCGCCGCGATCTTCATGCCCACGGGGTAAATGCCCGCCAGAAAAAAGCCGGTGGCAAAGCGCCACAGCAAGAGCGCTTGGAAGTGGTCCACCATGGCCCAGGCGCCCACGGTACACAGCGCCCCGCTGAGCGCGCACACCAGAAACACGCGCGGCGCGCTCAGGCGGTCGGCAATGGCCAGCAGCGCGAACACCAGCGTGCCCAAAATAAAGCCCAACTGCAGCGCCGAGGTGAGCGTACCCACGGCCGTGGCCGGCCAGCCAAAGCTGCGCTGCAGATCGGGCATGACCGCGTTGACCGCAAACCACAGCGAGGTGCCGCCGAACTGGGCCAGCACCAGCAGGGGCAGCACGCGGCGGGGCACGGCGTTCATGGTGGGGTCCTGCTTTGGGGACTGAGGCGCTTATTGTGCCCGGGCGATTACAAATGCAGAGGGGTGTTTGACGTCGAGAAGTCAGGGATCGCCACGGCCCTTCGGGCCTCGCGATGACGAGGCTTGTTTTTGTGCCTCGCGATGACGGCGTGGGGCGCGATGGCGGCATGGGGTGCAATGACATGCGCACCCCGTCATTGCGAGCCGCGCAGCGGCTTTTTTTGCGATGGCTGCAAGCCGATCGCGGCAGGCTACGACAATTGCCAACATGACCGATCTTGCTGCCCCCCTTGAGCCTGCGCCACTGCCGGCCGCCTGCGAAGTGCTGGTGATCGGTGCCGGTCCGGCCGGCAGCGCCTGCGCCCAGGCCCTGGCAAGCGCCGGTTGTGATGTGGTCTTGGTGGACCAGCACGACTTTCCGCGTGACAAGACCTGCGGTGACGGGCTGATTCCTGACGCGCACCGGGCGTTGGAGCGCCTGGGGGTGCTTGATGAAGTGATGGCGCGTGCGCAGCCGGTGGGTCATGTGCGTTGCTATGGGCCCACCGGGCGGCATGTGGATGTGCCGGGCACGCTGGCGGTGTTGCCCCGTCGGGAGCTCGACCATATTTTGGTGCGTGCGGCTCAGCGAGCCGGTGCGCGCCTGCATACGCCCTGGCGTTTTGATGGCCTCTTGCGCAACGAGGCCGGGCGGGTGATGGGCGCACGCATGAAGCGCAAAGAGCAGGTGCAGGAGGTGCAGGCACAGCATGTGGTGTTGGCCACAGGGGCCTCCTCGCAGGCGCTGCAGGCCAGTGGCTTGTGTGAGCGCCGCGCGCCCAGTGCGATGGGTTTGCGTGGTTACATCAAGAACGAGGCCATGGTGGGCCGAATCACCCAACTGGAGGTGGTGTGGCATCCCAAGCTCAAGCCGGGCTACGGCTGGATCTTTCCCTGCCGGGACGGTCTGTTCAACATCGGTGTGGGCATCTTCGACAGCCACCGACCGAGCGGCCACCGCGGGCGCGGCGTCAACCTGCGCGATGTGTTTGCTGATTTTGCACGCGTACACCGGCCTGCCCGCGAGTTGCTTGAGGGTGGCCATTGGGTGGGCGATCTCAAGGGCGCGCCGCTGCGCAGCTCGCTGCGCGGTGCGCGCTTTGCTGCGCCGGGCGTGTTGGTCACCGGCGAGGCTGCAGGCAGCACTTACTCGTGCACCGGTGAAGGCATTGGCAAGGCCATGGAGACGGGTTTGTTGGCGGCTCAGTCGCTGGTCGAAGCGCGCAGCCAGGGCCTGAGCGATGAGGTCTTGGCCCAGAGCTATGAGGCGGCTTTGGCGGTGCTCAAGCCCAAGTTTGATCTCTACGAAAAAGGCAACCGCGTCAACTACTACCCATGGTTGACCGAGATCTTGGTGCGCCGAGCGGCCAAAAGTCCACGGCTGAGGCAGCGCATGTCCAACCTGCTGGAAGAGCGGTCCACGCCCGCACAGTTGCTCACCCTGCGCGGCATCATGAAGTTGTTTTTAGACTGAGTGGTGTGCGTTGCGGCGATGGCTGCAACTGCCGATGGATCGCGTCGTTCCTCGCGATGACGTCGTGGGGCGATGACGTCGTGGTGCGCGATGACGGCGTGGGGGTGCACTGACATCCTCACCCCGTCATTGCGAGCCGCGCAGCGGCGTGGCAATCCAGCCGGCGTGGCAATCACCGCCGGCAGTTCTTAAGGTGCTGATTGAGCCGAGCCTCAGACCCTGCGCGCCAGCACCACCGCCGCGGCTGATCCGGCGCCCACCACCGCACACCACAGCCGCAGCAACCAGGACCGGTTTGGGCCCGCCAGCCCAGCGGCTTCGTCGCGGTGGTGGCATTCGTCGGCCTGGCAGCGCTCGAGCAGGGGCAGCAGCCCTTCTGGGCCACCGTGCTCGCGCAGGTGGTCGATCTGCTGCTGGTAATGCCGGTCCACAAAGGTCTCAACCGCAGCGATGGTGCCGTACACCGCGCGGCGGCCTGCCAGTGCGGGAAGCGCGCCGGTCAGCCAGCCGGCCAGGCGCCAGGGTCCAAGCAGGCGGCTGCGGCGCGAGGGCGCCAGCCACGCTTCAATGAGGCGCAGGTGCTCGGCCTCCGTTTGGCCATGCTGCTGGGCAAAGGCCACCAGCTGCGCATCACCACGCCAGCGCGCCACAGCGGTGATGCCGCGGTAGATGAACACCGCGCCGGTTTCGCCGGCGTGGTCGGAGCGAAGCTCGCGCTCCAAGTATTTAGACAGGTGGCGTGCGCCGCGTGCAGCCTCATCATCCCAGCGGCGCGCCAGCCACTGCAGGCCGGGGCGCAGCTTGAGAAAGCCCCGGTAGGCCCACTCCAGCAGCGTGAGCATGCCCGGCAGCTTGGCCAGCCGGGCCAACCAGCGCCAGCCGGGCAGGCGGCTCCACATGGCGGCGAAGGCGGCCGCACCCGACAGGCGCGAGCCGTCGCTGCGTTGCACATGAAAGCGCGCCAGCAAGGTCTCGCGCTCGGCGCCAAAGGCGGCGCTGGCCTGCGCTGGGTGGCTGATGTCGACAAAGCACAGCGCGCTGCCTTCGCGCTGCTCGGCCAGGCCTTTTACATGCGCGATTTCGCGGCGGCACAGCGGGCAGCCGCCGTCGTACAGAACAGTGAGTGTTTCTTTGGGATCGGTCACAGCAATTGCTCGGCTTGTTGGAGTCCACGGGTGGTGCGCGTCCACCACTGCGAAAAGCTGGTGCGGCGACGCTCCACGGTGGGAAAGAGCAGGGGTGCATCGTCCAGCTGTGCAATCGGATGGAGCCAGCGCGAGAGGTGCGGGTCGGCCACGCTGCGCACGCGCGTGGCACCGGCCAGGGCGCGGGCCAGGCCCTGGGCATCGGTGTGCCAGCGCACAGGCGCGACAGCGGCCATGGCCGTGTCGACCCAGCGCCAGCGCGCCTCGGGCCAGGGCCAGCGGCTGTGGTGTTCCTTGAGGTAGATGCCGAGGCACACCGCATCTGAAGGCACGCTGGCGGGAGGTGCGCGCAGCGCCCAGGGGTGGACCAGCCAGACCTCGCGGCCTTGCACGGTCTGTGCGGCCGGCGCATCCTCAACTTCAAGTTGCGCAGGCGGCGTCTGGTGCAGCGCAGGCTCGGCGGTGGGCGCCGCATCTGCTGCCGTCGCGTGCATGGACGCTCGGTGGGCGCGGGCGATGCGGTCCAGTTCTTCATAAGAGCAGTCGACCACGCTGCCCGGGCTGTGCCACGACGCGGGCGCGTAGCGCGCCACGTTTTCGGCGTTGAACAAATAGGGCTTGTGGCTGCCGGTGCCCGCCACCCATTGCCAGCTCAGGTGGTTGCTGGCCAGATCGCCGTCGAGCAGATGCGCCACCAGCCAGTCGGCACCCGCGCGCCA
>JAIXWZ010000207.1 GCA_027491035.1 Comamonadaceae bacterium
ACGCCGACAATGTGGGTATTACAAGTCAAACGTCGTTCGTTCAAGCGCTGGGTATTCAGCGTGTGTTCCCTTCGTAGCAGGGCCAAAGAATGCGAACTTTCGTCGATCCACCGTTGTCCCGTCCAGCATCTGCTCTGCCAGGCAACCGCGCCGATGCCCTTGCGCTGCAAGCCATCAGAGACAGCGTGGTGACCCTGAGCCGCGGCAGTCCTTCGCCCTCCATGGTGTGGTGGGCCGATGTGCAGCAGCCTTTTTTCAACCGCCCAGGTTTGGCGCTGGCGCGGTCAATGGGACGCGGCGTGCGTCGGCAATTTGCAGCCGATCTCCATTTGGCGGTGGCCCGGGCGAGGCTCAGCGGGCTGACCGAGCACGCCCGACTCGGGACTCTTGCCGCTTGCAGCCTGCACCCCTTGGTGCATGAGGGGCGGATGCTGGGCATGGTGGTGATTTTGGCGGCAAGCCAGGCGCCCGTGAACGACGCACAGCAACTGACCGATCATGCCGCCGTGATCGTCTCGATGGACCAGGGCTACTGCCGGCTCGAGGTGTTGGACCGGGTCGAGGGCCAGCCGCTGGACTACCGGTTTGTGGAAATCAACCCGGCTTTTGTCCGGCAAACCGGCCGCGCCGATTTGTTGGGCCGCAGGGCGTCGGAGGCGTTCGAGCAGCGCGACCCATTCTGGGCGCTAGCCTGTGAAGAGGTGCTGGCCACCGGCCGCATGATGCACACCCATGTGCCGATGAACGGCAACGGTCGCAGCTACGAAACCTGCATCATGCGCTTGGGTGGCGCAGGCAGCCGGCAACTGGCGGTGTTGCTCAAGGACACCACTGCTCAGACGCTGGCGCAAGAGCGTCTGGAGCGCAGCGAGCGGCGGGCGCGCGAAGCAGCCTTGTACGCCGAGTCCGCGCATCGGCGACTGGCCGCGGTGATCGAGGCCACGCCGGCGGCGGTGGTGGTGGTCAACAACGATTACGACGTGTTGGTCATGAACTCTGCGGCACGCGAACTGCGGGGCAGCTCGCCCGAGTTCGGGCCGATGAAGGCGCTGGCCAGCTGGGCCGACGGCAGCGAGCGCGATGGCCGAGTGCTTGAGCCATCTGACTGGCCGATGGTGCGCGCCCTGCGCGGCGAGACCACGCGCGAGGTGCTGCAGATCGATGCGCCGCACGAAGGACGCGCCTGCGGCATTTTTCTGGCGTCCACCGCGCCGATCCGCAGCTCTGGCGGGGCGATTGAAGGGGCGGTGACGGTGTCGGTCAACATCACCGAACGGGTCATGGCCGAGCGCGCACTCAAAAGTGCGAACCAGCGCAAAGACGAGTTTCTGGCCATGCTGGCGCATGAGCTGCGCAATCCCTTGGCCCCGATTGCCGCGGCCGCCGAGCTGATGCGCAGGCCTCAGGTCAGCGCCGAACAGATGCGCGAGTCCAGCCTCATCATTGCCCGCCAGGCCCAGCACCTGCGCGGCCTGATCGACGATCTGCTCGATGCCTCGCGCGTGAGCCGCGGTCAGATCAAGCTTCAGTGGCGCGAGCTTGATCTGCGCGAGCTGCTCTACCAGGCGCTCGAGCAGAGCCATCCCCTGATGCAGGCGCGGGGCCATCAGTTGCACCTGAAGCTGGCGACCCAGGCGCTGCCGGTGCGCGGTGATGCCAAGCGCATCGTGCAGATCCTCTCCAACGTGCTCAACAATGCGGCGAAGTTCACGCCGCCGGGAGGACGGGTGGAGTTGAGCTCTCGGCTGGACGGCTCGTGGGTGCAGGTTGAGGTGGCCGACAGCGGTATCGGCATGAGCCGGCAGACCCTGGCCAGCGCCTTTGATCTGTTTGCCCAGGGCCAGATCAGTATTGACCGACAGCAAGGCGGCCTGGGCATCGGGCTGGCCCTGGTCAAAAAACTCGTTGAGCTTCACGGCGGGCGGGTGCAGGCGGCCAGTGAGGGCTTGGGATGCGGCAGCCGCTTCACGGTCAGTCTGCCGCTGGCGGCGCAGGACGCCGCGCCTGTGGCTCCAGCGCCTGCGGCCGACCCGCTCAAGCGGCAGACGGCGCAGGCCAAGCGGGTGCTGGTGGTCGATGACAACGTGGATGCGGCCCACACCCTGGCCATGCTGCTGCGTGCCTGCGGTCACGCCTGCGAGGTCGCCCATGATGCGCAGCAGGCGCTGGCGCTGGCCGCCCAGAGCTGCCCCGAGGTTTTCATTTTGGACATTGGTTTGCCTGGCATGGACGGTCGCCAACTCGCTCGCCATTTGCGTGAGCAGCCCGCCACACAGAGCGCGCAGATTGTGGCGCTCAGTGGCTATGCGCAGCCCGAAGATCAGCAGGCCGCGCTGGCCGACGGCTTTGACCACTACCTGGTCAAGCCCGTCGACGCGCAGCGCCTGCTTGAACTTCTTGCGGGCGATTGACCTGGCTTGCGTCAGGGAAAAGTCTGCATTGCCACGTCCCGCCACGTCCCGCCACGTCGCAAGCTCCTCGCGGCTAAAGGCGGCTCCTCGCAATGACGCGGGATGGGGTCGCGATGACGCGCGCTTCGTCATTGCGAGGCCGAAGGCCGTGGCAATCCATGTGCTTGCGTGAGGGCCGATGGATTGCTTCGTTCCTCGCAATGACGCCGTACAGAACGGCCTTGCAATGACAAAACGCACTTGCGCAGATCATCTCTAGGGGTTTGGCGCCGCGTGCCGCGCTCTTGTATAGTCAGTCGCTACCGTCTGGATGCCGCTGGCCGCATGATGCAAGCGGGGCAGGCGGCCTGACTTTCAACCAAAGGCCTAGTGCATCACCATGGAAATTGCTGTTCAATTTGATTCGGGCGGCTTCACGCTCGCGGGTTTGCTGCATGTGCCGCCCGACCTGCCTGCTGGTCGCAAGCGTGCGGCGGTGGTGGTGCTCCATGGCTTTGGCAGCAACAAGGACGGCGGCATTTCCATGGCCGCGTCACAGCTGTTTGCCTCGCTGGGCTACATCACTTTGCGTTTTGACATGCGCGGCTGCGGGCAGAGCCAGGGGCCCAGGGGCAAGGTGATCTGCCTGGAGCAGGTGGCCGATACGCAAGCCGCGCTCGACTTCTTGCAGAGCCGGCCGGAGGTCGATGCCTCGCGCATGGGCGTCATGGGCCACAGCTTTGGCGCTGCAGTGGCGGTCTACACCGCTGGCGTCGATCAGCGCGTGGCCGCCTGCATTTCCACCGGTGGCTGGGGCGATGGCGAGAAGAAGTTTCGCAAGCAGCATGCGTCGGACGAGGCCTGGAAGAAGTTCACCGACATGATGGCCGAAGGCCGCCGCCGTCTGGCCCAGGGCGAGTCGATGATGGTGCCGCGCTACGACATCGTGCCCATCCAGCCGGGTCTGCGCAACCAGCTGGCCCCGGGCTCCATCACCGAGTTTCCCTACGAGGTGGTCGAGAGCATGTTCAATTTCAGGGCCAACGAGGTGGTGGGGCAAATTGCGCCCCGGCCGCTGCTGTTGGTGCATCCGTCCAACGACACCGTCACGCCGACCGAGCAGTCGATCGATTTGTTCGCGCACGCGGGGCAGCCCACCGACCTGCATTTGTTTGCCAACACCGACCATTTCATTTTGGGCGAGGGCAATGCCATGGTGATCGATCTGGTGAGCAGCTGGATGCGCAAGAATTTACCCTTGCAAGCCTGAGTCCTTCATTTTTTAAACGCGGGAGCTTTTCATGCACATGAACAAACGTCATTTGTTGCGGGTCCTGGGCGCCGCTGCGGCCTTGGGTGTGACTTCGGCGACTCTGGCCCAAAGCGGCCCCTACCCGAATCGACCGATCCGCCTGGTCGTGCCCTTCGTGCCCGGCGGCACGCTCGATGTGGTGGCCCGTTTGATCGCGCGCCAGTTGCAAGATGTGCTCAAGCAGCCGGTGGTGGTCGACAACCGTGCGGGCGCCGGCGGCGCGGTGGGCGTGGACCATGTGGCCAAGAGCGCGGCCGATGGTTACACCTTTGTGCTCAATGCGGCCACGCCCATGGTCACGGTGGTGAGCTTGCAGGCCACGCCGTATGACGTGATCAAGGACCTGGCGCCAGTGGTGCAGGTCACCACCTTTGACTATGTGCTGTCGGTCAACGCCAAGTCGAGCATCACCACCATGCAGGAGCTGGTGCAGCAAGCGCGCAAGCAGCCGGGCAAGCTCAACTACGCCAGCGCCGGTACCGGTTCGGGCCAGCACATGTACATGGAGCTGGCGCGCAGCGCTGCTGGCGTGCAGATCCAGCACATCCCCTACAAGGGCAATGCCCCGGCCATGCAGGCTCTTTTGGCCGGTGAGGTGGACATGATGTTCGACACCACCTTGGGCGTGTTGCCGCAGGTGCAAGGCGGCCGGCTGCGCCCCCTGATGACCAGCAGCAGCAAACCCTTGGCCGCCTTGCCGCAGGTTCCCACCATGGACAGCTTGTTCCCGGGCTCGGGCATGCAGGGCTGGCACGGCATCTTCGCGCCCGCGGCCACTCCCAAGGATGTGGTGGCCACCTTTTACGAGGCCACGCGCAAGGTGCTGGCCAGCGCAGAAACCATCGCCAAGCTGCGCGAGCTGGGCCTGGAGCCTTCGGGCATGGGCCCCGAGCGTTTTGCCGAGGTGGTCCGCCGCGACCACGAGCGCTGGGGCAAGCTGATCCGCGACAACAACATCAAGGCCGACTGAGCCCGTTCACAGCCACCCACACTGCCCATGTCTGAAACTGCCACCGGCCCCCAAAGCTGTGACCTGCTGGTCACCCACATCGATTGGCTCATCACCGTCGATCCCCAGCGGCGGGTGATCCGCGACGCGGCCTTGGCCGTCAAAGATGGGCGCTTCGTCGAGGTGGGCAAGACGGCCGACTTGTCGGCGCGCTGGCAGGCCGCGCAGGTGGTGCAGGCGCGCGGCAGCGTGGTCACGCCTGGCCTGATTGACAACCACCTGCACGCCTCGTTTCAGCTCTCGCGCGGATTGGCCGACGAAGCCAATGCGCAGCAGTTTCTGTTCGAGCACATGTACCCCTACGAGGCGGCCAACACCCGCGAGGACGTGCAGGTCAGCTCGGCTTTCGCGGCGCTCGAGCTCATGCGCCACGGCGTGACCTGCTTTACCGATCCGGGCAACTACCACCCCGACGCCACCATCGAATCGGTGCTGGCCACGGGCATGCGCTTGGTGGCCGCTTGCTCGTGCTTTGACAAGACCAAGTCGGTGATGGGCTTGCTGCCGGCGAGCATGATCGAGTCGACCGAGGCCTGCCTGGAAAAGACCGAGGCGCTGTTCGAGCGCTACCTGGGTCACCACCACGGGCGCCTGACCCTGTCGGCCTCGTTTCGCGGCATGAACAACGCCAGTGACGAGCTGATCACCGGCCTGAAAGATCTGGCCAACAAGCACAGCGTCAAGCTGCAGACCCATGCCTGCTTTAGCTACCAGACGCACGACGCCAGCGTGGCCGCCACCGGCAAGGCCGAGATCGAGCGGCTCGAAGCGCTGGGGGTGCTCGACGAAAACATGATCCTGGTGCACTCGGGCTGGCTCGAGCCGCAGGAGGTGGCCTTGCTGGTCAAGCGCAAGCCCACCTTGGTGTGCAGCCCGTCCTCGTCGCTGCACAACGGCTACGGCTACATGGCCGCTGGCCACCATCCCGAGCTGATGGCCATGGGTGTCAATGTGAGCCTGGGTTCGGACCATGCGTCTTCGGGCGTGGTCGACATGCTGCAAGAAATGCGCATGGCCGCCTGCATGTACAAGGAATTGCGCATGAACCCGCGCGTCATGCCGCCCGAGCATGCGATCGAGATGGCCACACTCAACGGCGCCAAGGGCGTGGGCCTGGCCCACCGCATCGGCTCGATCGAGGTGGGCAAAGAGGCCGACTTTGTGCTTTTTGATGCGAGCCAGCCCGAATGGCAGCCGCTGTACAACCCGGTCTCTAACCTGGTCTACAGCGCAACCGGCAGCAGCGTCAAAGATGTCTTTATTGCCGGCGAGCAGGTGCTCAAGGACGGGCGCCTGACCCGCATCGACCACGATGCACTCATGCGCCAAGTCGGCCAAGCCGCCGAGCGCATCGCCGCCCGGCTGGACATGAAAAAACTGCTCAAGGGTTTTTGGCCCGTGAGCTAAGCGCCCTATCGCCGCGAGGGCGCGGCTCGCTTCGCGATTGCGCCCCTACCTGGTCATTGCGTCCCTGCGTTGTCATTGCGTCCCTGCGTTGTCATTGCGAGGAACGAAGCAATCCATTGGGGGTCGCACGACGACATGGATTGCCACGGCGCTGCGCGCCTCGCAATGACGGGGTGGTGTCATTGCGCCCCTGCCTGGTCATTGC
>JAIXWZ010000217.1 GCA_027491035.1 Comamonadaceae bacterium
CAGGGTGTGGTCGCGGGTGAGGCTGCGAAAGTCGTCGTAGCGCAGCTTGATGCCGATGGTTCGGCCCTGGTAGCCTTTGCGCTGCAGGTCTTCGGCCACGCGCTCGCACAGGCGGGTGAAGATGGCGCCGAGCTCGCCGCGGTCATGGCGTGGGTGCAAATCTCGCTCGAACGTGGTCTCGCGGCTCATCGAGACGGGCTCGCTGTGGGTGACCACCGGCCGGTCGTCCAGGCCCCAGGCCGCCGCATGCATCCAGGCGCCGGTGGCTGGCCCGAACTGACCGATCAGCCAGTCGCGCTCGCGCGCGGCCAACTCGCCGATGGTCTGGATGCCCAGGGCTTGCAGCCGCGCATCGGACTTGGGGCCGATGCCGTTGATCTTGCGGCAGGCCAGCGGCCAAATCAGGCTTTGCAAATCGTGTTCGTACACGATGGAGATGCCATTGGGCTTGTTGAACTCGCTGGCCATCTTGGCGATCAGCTTGTTCGGCGCCACACCGATCGAGCAGGTCAGGCCGGTGCGCTCGAAGATGCTGCGCTGGATCAGCCGGGCCAGCGAGCGCCCGCCCTCGCGCTGGCCGCCGGGCACTTCGGTGAAGTCGATGTAGACCTCGTCGACCCCGCGGTCTTCCATCACGGGCGCGAGCTCGGCGATGGTGTCCTTGAAAAGGCGCGAGTAGCGCCGGATTTCATCGAAGTCGACCGGCAGCACGATGGCTTGCGGGCACAGCCGCGCCGCCTTCATCAGGCCCATGGCCGAGCCCACGCCGAACTGCCGCGCCGCGTAGGTGGCGGTGGTGATCACGCCTCGGCCCACATAGTCTTTGAGCCGCGGGAAGGCGTCCACGGGCACCTGCTGCGAGCCGCCGTGGCGCTCGCTCAGCGCATCGTCTGCCTGTCGCCGCCCGCCACCGATGACCACCGGCAGGCCCTTGAGCTGCGGATAGCGCAGCAGCTCGACCGACGCGAAGAAGGCGTCCATGTCCAGGTGGGCAATGCGGCGCGGCAGGGGCGGGGCGTTCACGCGCGCAGCATAAACCGATCTGCCCCCTGCGCCGTGGGAGCGGACGGCTCAAGGTGCTGCCTCGTGGGGCCGATTCAGCGCGGCGTGGGGGCTTGGGCCGCAGGCTCCAAGGGCTGGCCATTGACCTGCAAACCGCCGGCAGATAGCTTGAGCGCCGATGCCGGGCCGATGCCTTTGACCCGCTTCATCAGGTCGGCCCAGTTGCGAAATGGCCCCTGCTCGCGCTCTGTGAGGATGCGCCGGGTGGTGGCCGGCCCCAGTCCCAAAATCGTGTCGAGCTGCGCTTCGGTGGCGGTGTTGACGTCGGTCTGGCCCCAGGCCGGCATGGCGCAGGCCACAAGCAGGGCCAGGGCATGGAAAACTACGGGCAGCTTGCGCTCAGGCGTCATGGCTTGGGCTCCAGTGGCGGTTTGAACCTGGCCACTGTGAGGCCCAAGCCGGCGGGTATCAAGCCCGTTAACGTTTTTTATACATGGCCTGCGCTCAGGCCTGCGCCGCCAGTGCGTCCATGTAGCGGCTCACGCCGCTGGCCACGTCCGCAAAACGGTGCTCGCAACCGGCCTGGCGCAAGGCGCTCAGATCGGCCTGCGTGTGGCACTGGTACTTGCCCACCAGGGCGGCTGGGAAGTCGATGTAGGCAATCAGCTGGTCTTTCACGGCCTGCTCCAGATCGGTCACGCAGGCCTGGCCGCGCTGGCGCTGCAGCGACTGCACGACCGCCAGGGCCACGTCGTTGAAGGCCTGCGCCCGTCCGCTGCCCAGGTTGAACAGCCCTGAGCGCTCGGGATGGTCGAAGAACCACAGGTTGACCGCCACCACATCATCGACCAGGACAAAGTCGCGCATTTGCTGGCCGGGCCCGTAGCCGCCATAGGCGCCAAACAGGCGGACCTGACCGTCCTTGAGGAACTGGTGGTATTGGTGAAAGGCCACGCTGGCCATGCGGCCCTTGTGCTGCTCGCGGGGGCCGTAGACGTTGAAGTAGCGAAAGCCGGCCACCTGCGTGGCGGCCTGCGAAAAATCGGCGCCGAGTTCGCGCCGCATGCGCTGGTCGAACAGCAGCTTGGAGTAGCCGTACACATTGAGCGGCTTCTCGCACGCGGGATGCTCGCGAAACTCGCTCGAGCCGCCGTAGGTGGCCGCCGAGGACGCGTACAGCAGGCGCGTGCCCTGCTCCTGGCAGGCGGCAAACAGCTCGCACGAGAGGCTGTAGTTGTTGTCCATCATGTACTTGCCGTTGGACTCCATCGTGTCGCTGCAAGCGCCCTCGTGGAAGACCGCCTCGACCTGGCCGTAGGCGCGCTCGCCAAAGAGCTCGTAGAAGTCGTCGGCATCGACATAGTCGGCGATCTGCAGGTCGGCCAGGTTGCGAAACTTGTCGCCCTCGCTCAGGTCATCGACCGCAATGATCTCGCTGATGCCGCGTGCGTTGAGACCCTTGATCAGGTTCGAGCCGATGAAGCCGGCTGCGCCGGTGACCACAATGCGCATGGGTGCTGCCCTCTCGCGTCGCCCTCAGGCGAACAGTTCCTGGTAACTGACAGTGGCGGTGCCGAACTTGCCCACCACGATGGCGCCGGCCCGGTTGGCGATCGGCACGGCATCGCGCATGGGCAAACCGGCAGCCAGCATGGCCGCCAGCGTGGCAATCACGGTATCGCCCGCGCCGGTGACATCGAAGACCTCGCGGGCCTGCGCCGGCACATGCAGTGCGCCGGCCTCGTCAAACAGCGTCATGCCCTCCTCGCTGCGGGTGAGCAGCAGCGCGCTCAGCTGCAGATCGCGCCGCAGCGCCTGGGCCTTGCGCCCAAGATCGGCCTCGCCGCTCCAAGGCCCAATCACCTGTTCGAGTTCGGCCCGGTTGGGCGTGATCACGGTGGCGCCGCGGTAGCGCGAGTAGTCGCTGCCCTTGGGGTCGACCAGCACGGTGCGGCCCACGCTGCGCGCCTGCTCGATCATGGCGCCGATGTGCGCGAGCCCGCCCTTGCCGTAATCGGAAAACAGCACCGCGTCGTGTCGGGCCTGCAACTGGGCGAACGCGGCGGTCTGCGAGGCCAGGACCTCTTTGTCCGGCGTGTTTTCAAAGTCCAGCCGCAGCAGCTGCTGCTGGCGCCCGATCACACGCAGCTTGACCGTGGTGCGCATTTGCGCGTCGCGTCCAAAATGCGGCTCGATGCCGGTGCGCGCGACCAGGGCCTCTAGGGTGTGGCTGGCTTCGTCCTCACCGACCACGCTCAGCAGGCAGGCCTTGGCCCCCAGGCTGACCACGTTGTAGGCCACGTTGGAGGCGCCGCCCAGCCGCTCTTCTTGGCGGGTCACACGCACCACCGGCACCGGCGCCTCGGGCGAGATGCGCTCGACGGGGCCATACCAGTAGCGGTCGAGCATGACGTCACCGACCACCAGGACGCGGGCGCGGGCCACTTGTTGGGCGCTGGGCTTCATGGGCTTTAGAGCTCCTCGATACGGCGTGCGGGGTAGCTGTCCCAGGCTTGGCAGCCCGGGCAGTGCCAAAAATGCTGCTTGGCTTCGAAGCCGCAGGCAGCGCAGCGGTAGCGCATCAGCGGACCGCTGGCGCGGTCGATGGCGCGCTGCACCACGCTGTGATGCTGCGGTTGGGCCAGCGCTTCACCGGCCAGCCATTTGCCCGCTGCAATCAGGGAAGGCTCGCGTTCGAGGTGGCGCACGTACCACTGGCGGGCGGCACTGGCGTCGGTTTCGAGCTCGGCGATGGCCTGCACCAGATCGATGCTGGGCTGGGCCTGCTGGGCCTGCGTGAGCAGCTGGCGGGCCTGCTCCTGTTGCCCCGTCTGCAGCGCCAGCTTGGCCAGCAAGGCCGAGGCCAGGGGCAGGGCCTGGGGGGCTTGCTGCTGCAGCTCGAGCAGCGCCTCGAAAGCGCCTTGGGTCTGGCCTTTTTGCTGCAGTAGCTTGGCTTGTTCGATCAGGGGGCGCGGCATTTGCGGTGCCAGGGCGCGCGCCCGCTCCAGCAGGCCAAGCGCCTGCTCGAGCTCGCCCGCACTCACGCAGGACTGGGCTTGTTCGCACAGGTAGTGGGCCTGCCGCGGCCCGAAGCTGCCGTGGCTGCTTGCGTCCAGGCGCGCGGCCACCTCGCTGGCCTGCGACCAGTCGCGCGAGCGCTCGTAGATGGCCAGCAAAGCCAGCCGCGCTTCTTGCTCATAGGCCGTGCCTTCGAGCCTTTGCAAGGCCGCCTCGGCCCGGTCGAGCAAGCCGGCCTTGAGAAAGTCGAGCGCCAGCGCGTGCTGCGCCCGGTCGCGCTCGGTCTGCTTGAGGTCGCCCCGGGCCAGCAGGTGTTCGTGCACCCGCACGGCGCGGTCGTATTCGCCGCGCCTGCGAAACAGGTTGCCCAGCGCGAAGTGCAGCTCAGAGGTGTCGGGATCGTTTTGCACCGCCTCGATGAAGGCGTCGATGGCCTGGTCCTGCTGCTCGTTGAGCAGGAAGTTCAGGCCCCGGAAATAGGCTTTGGGTGACTGCCGGTTCTCCACCCGCATCTGCCGCAGGTCCAGGCGCGAGGCCAGCCAGCCCAGGGCAAAGGCCGCCGGCAGGCCCAGCAGCAGGGCAGTGAAGTCAAATTCCATGGGGCGCTTGGGGTGCAGGCTCGGGCGGGATCGCTGGGCTTGTGCCCGGCTCGCTGGGGCGCGCGGCCTTGCGGCTGCGCCACCAGCGCGGCACCATGAACATCACGCCCAGAGCCAAACCGGCCACGAAGGCTGCCAGCACCACCAGCACCAGCGGCCCTTCCCACTGCTGGCCAAAGAAGAAATGAACCGCCACCGCGTCCTGGTTGTTCAGCGCAAAGGCAAACAGGGTGAAAAAGACGGCTGCCTTGAGCAGCCACGCGAGGTATTTCAAGCGCCGAGCTCCCAGGTGGAGGATCGATTGTAGTTGGCCGGCATGGCCCAGATGCCTGGCTCCCGGTCGGCCTCAATCGACGCGCAACACCAGGTTGCCGCTGAGCTGGCCTTGTTCCTGCCGCTCGTGGGCGCTGACGATGTCGGACAAGGCCATGCGCTGGGCAATGTTGTGCTGCAAAACGCCTCGGCGCAGCAGGCGGTCGAGCACGCTGTGGGCCAGCGCCCGCTCGGCTGCGCTCAAGTGGTAGACGATGAAGAATTTGAGCTGCAGGTTGCGTGAAATCAGCGGCGCAAAGGGCAAGGCCATCGGCGTGACGCTGCTGCCGTAGGCGATGCACTGGCCGCCCGGGCGCAGCATCTGCACATCGGCCCCGGCGTTGACCCCGAGATCGACCTCGATGAGGCGGTCAACCCCGCGCCCGCCGGTGAGTTCGGCCACGCGCTGCACCAGCGGCTCGTCTTTGTAGAGCACCACCTCGTCGGC
>JAIXWZ010000124.1 GCA_027491035.1 Comamonadaceae bacterium
GCGATGGCCGATGGATTGCTTCGTTCCTCGCAATGACGGGGTGGGGGCGCAATGACGGCCCCTTCCGTCATTGCGAGGCGCGCAGCGCCGTGGCAATCCATGTCTTTGTGCGATGGCCGATGGATTGCTTCGTTCCTCGCAATGACGGGGTGGGGGCGCAATGACGGCCCCTTCCGTCATTGCGAGGCGCGCAGCGCCGTGGCAATCTATGTCTTTGTGCGACGGCCGATGGATTGCTTCGTTCCTCGCAATGACGGGGTGGGGGCGCAATGCCGGGGTGGGGCGCAATGACGGGCCTGGAGCGCAACGACAGGGCCGGTACGGGTTTTTGCGGTTCAGTTGACTGAACTTGTCGCCCATTGCACCTTTGTGACATTGTGGCGTCGAATTCGCCCCTAAACTGCGCCGCGACGGGTTTGGGGTTTGTGCTGGTTTCTTGCCCTTGGCCTCCAAGCCGTCGGTTTTGCTGCCAGGCTCTGAGCCGCGTGGCAAGTGGCCCCCTCGCATTGACTTCAGCATGACTGACACAAGCTTGTTCAAACAAGTCGCCCGGCACATTGTCCAGCGTGGACAGTTGCCCGATGGCCAGGAGCCTGCCATCGGACAGGCCGCCCGCACGTCTTCAAGTCGGCCGCCCGGCCGCAGCCAGGAGCGTCAGATGGGCGATCTGAGCTCTGGCGCTCAAGGGGTGCGACAGGCCCACGCCAGCGACCGCAACTGGCCTGCCTGAGGCAGCTCCAGCCGCCGTTTACATTCCAGAGGGATAGGTCTCCGGCACTTCGCCGCTGACCCATGGCGCCTGCCGATCGAGCGGCTCGAGCGCGTGGCTGTGATCGATGTGCAGCAATGCATCGAACTGCTGGGGCAGCCGGGTCATGAAGTAGTGGCTGTGCCGCTCGGTCTGTGGCCGGTAGATCACGCCGATGGCCCGTTGCAGCCTGGGCGCTTGCATCATTTGTGTCAGCACCGGGTTGCCGCGCAGCATCACGATGAAGCGGTCGGCCTCGCTGTGGTGCAGCAGCGATTCCCAACTGCCCTCCAGCCCGGGGCGAACCTGTTTGCGCCGCGCTGGCTCGTCCCAGTCGTCGGCGGCCGTCACGGTGCCGCTGTAGGTGCTCATGCCCAGATTGAAGACCGCCGCGCCGTGGTGCTGGCGCAGCAATTGGCCCAGGTTCCATTCGCCGCGCTCGCCCATTTCGGTCGCGCTGGCATCGCCCAGGTGCGAGTTGTGCGCCCAGATGGCCAGCCGCGGCGCTGCCGAGGTGCTGGCGCCGAGATGGCGCTCGATGGCCTGCACGGTCTGCAGCATGTGGCTGTCGCGCAGATTCCAGGCGTTGACCCGACCGCCAAACATGCTGCGGTAGTAGGCCTCGGCATTGCGCACCAGGCGGGCGTTTTGCTGCGCATGAAACTGCTCGTCGCGCTCGAGGTCGGTACCCTCGATGGGCGCGCGCTCAGCGAGCTCGCGCAGCTGCGCAATCACCTCATCCTCACAGCTGCGGCCCCAGCCCAGACTGGCGCGGTAGCCGTAGTCCTGCGCGTTCTCGCGCACGTGATCGAAGCAGGCGTAGCGTGCGCGCGCCCGCTGCGCTGCGGCCGGATCGACGCGATCGAGGTAGTCGAGCACCTGCGCCATTGAGCGAAACAGGCTGTAGAGGTCCAGCCCGTAAATGCCCACAGCCGAGCGGGTGCTCAGGTTGTGGTTGCGCAGCCAGTCGATGAATTGCGCCATCTCGACATTGCGCCACATCCAGGCTGGAAAGCGCTCGAAGCCGCCGAGCGCCTGCTCTGCGCTGCCGTCGGGCCCCTGCCCGTTCACATACCGGTGCACGCGCCAGGTGTCGGGCCAGTCGGCCTCGATGGCCAGCGCATCGAGGCGCCGCTCCAGGATCAGCCGCTGCGTGATTTCGATGCGTTCGCGGTAGAACTCGCGCGTGCCGTGCGACGCCTCCCCGAGCAAGATGAAGCGGGCAGGGCCCATGGCGGTGAGCAAGCGGTCGTAGTCAGACGGGTGGCCAAACAGCGGCTGCAGATGCCGGCGCAGGCCGTGCACGATGGCCTGTGTGTTGGCGGCGTTGGCCGTCTTGGTGGCTGCAAGTGGGCCGCTTCGCGTTTTGGGGGGTAGGGCGGGCATGGGCGGCTTTACAGCACTGCGGCTATGGGTTGGATGGAGTCGGCGGGGGCGATGCCTGAGCCGCCGGCGCAAACGGATGGGCCTGCCGGACCTCGTGCGCGCGCCGCTTCCAGGCCTGCTCGAGTAACTGGCACACCTCCTCGTCACTGGCTTGTGTCATGTGCTCGTACCAGCGTGCGACCGCATGAAACGGCTCGGGCATGAAGGGGCAGACCACCTCGTCGGCGACGTCGGCGAGCTCAGCGCAGCCCTCGCGCGATCCCACTGGCACCGCCACCGTCAGGCCAGCGGGATGCTGCTGGGCCACCGCCAGTGCCGCAGCGCGCATGGTGGCGCCGGTGGCCAAACCGTCGTCGACCAAGATCACGTGCCGCCCCCGTGGGTTGATGGCCGGATGAGCGCCGCGGTAGCGCAGCTCGCGGCGGGTCAATTCCGCTTCCTCGCGGGCCAGGGTTTTGGCCAGGATCTCGGGCGCCACCGACATGCCTGGCAGCGGGTTCATCACCCGCACCCCGCCGCTGGCGATCGCGCCCATGGCGTACTCCTCGTGGCCGGGCAGACCGAGTTTGCGCACCACCCAGATGTCCAGCGGCGCGTGCAGGGCCTGGGCCACTTCAAAGCCGACGGCCACGCCGCCGCGCGGCAGCGCCAGCACCAGCAGATGGTCTTGGTAGTGATGATGGCTCAGGGCCTCGGCCAGGGCCTGGCCGGCATCGCGCCGGTCGCGGTAGGGTGCTTTGACAGTGCGCAGCGGTCTCATGGCGATGTCTCTCCGGTCAGGTGGGCGGCCTTGCCCTCGCGCTCAGGCCAATCAAACCTCGGGCGGTCCCGCGTTGGGGTCAGTGCACGCCCCAGGCATGCACCTGGGGGCTGGCGGTGGGCTGACTGAGCAACTGGGCGCGGAAATACAGCCCAAACCACTCGCTGGCCAGCCGCGCCACCTCTTGCAGTGCGCCGGGCTCTTCAAACAGGTGGCCCGCCCCCGGCACGATCGCCAGCCGCTTGTCGCAGTGCAGATGGGTCATGGCCTGGGTGTTGAGCGCAAGCACCGGCCGATCGGCACCGCCGACGATGAGCAAGGTGGGTGCGCTCACGCTGGCCAGGGTGACGTCGCCGGCCAGATCGGCCCGCCCGCCCCGGGAGACGACGGCGGCGATGCGCCCGTCGAGCCGGGCCGCTGCAATCAGCGCCGCCGCGCAGCCCGTGCTCGCGCCAAAGTAGCCCAGGGGCCACTCCCACAAGCCCGGTTGCTGCAGCACCCACAAGGTGGCGGCCAGCAGGCGATCGGTGAGCAAGGCGATGTTGAAGCGGTGTTCGCCGGTGTGCACATCGACTTGTTCTTCGTGCGCCGTCAGCAGGTCCAGCAGCAAGGTGCCGATGCCGGCCTGGTGCAAGGCCGCGGCCACCAGCCGGTTGCGCGAACTGTGCCGACCGCTGCCGCTGCCGTGGGCAAACAGCACCAAGCCTTTCATGTCGCTGGGCAGCACCAGATCGCCATGCAGCCAAGTCGAGCCGATCGGGATGCGAACCTCGCGCGAGCGGTGGTGGCCGGGCACGTCGGGGCGCTGCCAGATCGGCCGGGCATGCCGGTTGGGCGAGGTCGGTTGTGATGTGGGTGGCATGGCGCGCTCTCCTCTTGCCCTTCAATTTAGGCAGCCAGCGCGCCCCGCGGTGTGCGTCAAGTGGCCGCAGCGCTGTCAGACCAGGCCGCATCCCCAGCCCGAGCCGGTGCGCCTGCTGGCCGTGGATGGACCCGGTTCTGTCTGACGCGTTCGCGTGGCGGCCGCGGACGGCCGGCGACGCGCCAGCGCCTAGAGTCAAGGGCAAGGCCGGCCGCGAGCTTGCGCGCCGGCTGTTTTCAACCTCGCCCAACTGGAGCCGCCATGGACAACTCGACTTTTTCTCACAGCCCTTCCACCCGCTCGGGCAGCGCTGCCACCGCCAGTCCGATTGCAGCGGAGCAGGCCTCAGAGCAGGCCGCCGCCTCCATGGCCCATTGGGCCGGGGTCGACAGCGCCCGCCATTCGCTGCAGCGGGCCCGCCACGCGGCGCACGAGGCGGTCGACCGGCTCACGACCGGGGCCAGCGACCTGGTCGATCGGCTGGAGCACAAGACCCAGGGCTGGGGGGACGTGCCTCAGAAAGCCTGGTCCTACTCGCGCAGCACCATCCAGGACCGTCCAGTCCAGTCCTTGCTGGTGGCCTTGGCGGCAGGCTATGTGGTGGCCCGCCTGCTGGACTTGCGCAGCCGGCACTGATGCTCGACTTTTGAGTCCGGGCTGCGTCAAGCGGCTTAAATCGGCTTAAAGCTGCTTGACCAGCACCTGGCTCTTGCGGTTGAGGTTGTAGCTGCGCTGGCGCGCTTCGGGCAGCCAGTCGATGGCCACTGGCTGAAAGCCGCGCTTGAGAAACCAGTGCATGGTGCGTGTGGTCAGCACGAAGATGCTGCTCAGGCCCATGGCGCGCGCGCGTTGCTCGACGCGTTTGAGGATGCGCTCGCCATCGCCTTGCCCCTGGCTCTGCGGCGAGACGGTCAGGGCCGCCATTTCGGCCGTCTTGGCCTGCGGGTAGGGGTAGAGCGCGGCGCAGCCAAAAATCACGCCGTCGTGCTCGATCACGGTGTACTGGCCGGCATCGCGCTCGATTTCGGTGCGGTCGCGCTTGACCAGCGTGCCGTCTTTCTCGAAGGGCTCGATCAGCTGCAAGATGCCGCCCACGTCATCGACGGTGGCCTCGCGCAGGCTCTCGAGTTTTTCGTCGATCACCATGGTGCCGATGCCGTCGTGCACATACACCTCAAGCAGCAAAGCGCCGTCGGTGGCAAAGGGCAGGATGTGGGTGCGCTCGACGCCGGCCTTGCAGGCGCGCACGCAGTGCTGCAGGTAAAACCCGATGTCCGTGGGTTGCTGCGCCGGCGGCAGCTCGCGCAGCAGCCGCTCGGCGTAGTCCAGCGGCATTTCTGTGTCAATCGGGTTGTCCTCGCTCTCAGGCTGGCCCGGCTTGATGCGGATGCCCGGCATCTCACTCAAGAAAATCAGCTTGTCGGCCTGCAATTCGATGGCCACGCGCGTGGCCACCTCTTCCATGGTCAGGTTGAACGCTTCGCCGGTGATGGAAAAACCAAAGGGCGACAGCAGCACCATGGCGCCCATCTGCAGCGTCTGACGGATGCCCTGCACATCGACCTTGCGCACCAAACCCGAGTGCTTGAAGTCGACCCCGTCGACGATGCCCACGGGCCGCGCGGTGATGAAGTTGCCCGAGATCACCCGCACGGTCGAGCCCGCCATGGGCGTGTTGGGCAGCCCTTGGCTGAAGACGGCTTCGATCTCGTAGCGCAGTTGGCCGGCCGCCTCCTGCGCGCAATCGAGCGCCACGCCGTCGGTGATGCGCATGCCCTGGGCATATTGCGGCTGGTGCCCCTTGGCTGCCAGTTGCTCATTGACCTGGGGCCGAAAGCCGTGCACCAGCACGATCTTGACGCCCATGCTTTGAATCAGGGCCAGATCCTGGGCGATGTGCTGCAGCTTGCCTGCCGCAATGGCCTCGCCGGCCATGCCCACCACGAAGGTCTTGCCCCGGTGCAGATGGATGTAGGGCGCGACCGAGCGAAACCAGGGCACGAAGGTAAAATTGAAGACGGCTGACATCAAGGGTTCCGGGGTTGATGCGGCCGATTTTGACCGAAGTTCTCCTTCGCCTGGCCTCTGGCCCTCGCTTGCCTGCCGCCTTGCTGCGGCATCTGTTCCTTGGCTGCCACACCTTCGCCTTCTGCCCCGCTGCACCTGGAGTTTCCCCAAAGCCTGCCGGTCTCGGGCCGGCGCGAGGACATTGCCCGCGCCATCGCCGGGCATCAGGTGGTCATCGTGTGTGGCGAAACCGGCTCGGGCAAGACCACGCAGCTGCCCAAGATCTTGCTGGCCATGGGCCGGGGCAGCGCCAACCACCCGGGCCAGCGCGGCCATCTGATCGGTCACACCCAGCCGCGCCGTGTTGCCGCCTCCAGCGTGGCCAAGCGCATTGCACAGGAGCTCAAAACGCCGCTGGGCGAGGTGGTGGGCTACAAGGTGCGTTTTCAGGACCGGCTTGCGCCGGGCGCCTCGGTCAAGCTCATGACCGACGGTATCTTGCTGGCCGAAACCCAGACCGATCCACTGCTGCGGGCCTACGACACCCTGATCATTGACGAGGCGCACGAGCGCAGTCTGAACATCGATTTTTTGCTGGGCTACCTGCGCCAGCTGCTGCCGCGCCGGCCCGATTTGAAGCTGATCATCACCTCGGCGACGATCGATGCGCAGCGCTTTGCTGACTACTTTGCTCAGCCTGCTGCGCCGCCGGGCCGCCCCCAGGCGCAGCACGCCCCCTCGGGGGGCAGCGACCCGCGAAGCGGCGGAGCGTGGGGGCCCCTCACACCAGCTCCGGTGATCATGGTCTCGGGTCGCACCTACCCGGTGGAGATGCGCTACCGCCCCTTCGAGGAATCGCGTGAATACGATCTGAATGATGCGCTGGCCGATGCGGTCGACGAGCTTTGGCGTGGCGGCGCGCAGGCTGGCGACATCTTGGTCTTCTTGCCCGGTGAGCGTGAAATCCGTGAGGCGGCCGATCACCTGCGCAAGCACCTGGCGCACCAGCCGGTGCTGCGCACAGCCGAGGTGCTGCCGCTGTTTTCGCGGCTGTCGCAAGCCGAGCAAGACCGCATTTTTGAACCCCATGGTGGGCGGCGCATCGTGCTGGCCACCAATGTGGCCGAGACCTCGCTGACTGTGCCCGGCATCCGATTTGTGATCGACAGCGGCACCGCACGCGTCAAGCGCTACAGCTTTCGCAGCAAGGTCGAACAGTTGCTGGTCGAGCCGATCTCACAGGCCGCAGCCAACCAGCGGGCCGGGCGCTGCGGCCGGGTGGCCGAGGGCATCTGCATCCGGCTCTACGACGAGCCAGATTTTCAGGGCCGTCCGCCCTTTACCGACCCGGAGATCTTGCGCAGCTCGCTGGCCTCGGTGATCTTGCGCATGAAGGCCCTGCGTCTGGGCAGCGTGGAAGACTTCGCCTTCATCGAGCCGCCCCAGCGGCGGGCGATCACCGACGGCTACCAGCTGCTTGGCGAGCTCGGCGCGGTGGACGACTTCAACGAGCTCACGCCCATCGGCCAGGCCCTGGCCAAGCTGCCGCTCGATCCGCGCGTGGGTCGCATGCTGCTAGAAGCGCGCGATCGGCGCGCCCTGCAAGAGGTGCTGGTCATTGCCAGCGCCTTGAGCGTGCAAGATGTGCGCGATCGCCCGCTGGACAAGCAGGCCCAGGCCGATCAGCGCCACGCCCAGTTCGATGACGAGAAAAGCGAGTTTGTCTCTTACTTGAAGCTCTGGCACTGGATCGAGCAGGCGCGGGGAGGGCGGCCGCAGTCTGTGGGTTTGCCGCTGCGGGGAAGAGCCGAGGCCCGCGTGCCCTCACCCCAGCCCTCTCCCAGGGGGAGAGGGGGCGAATCCCTAGCGCCCTCCCGAGGAGACGGCAGGGGTGGTGGATCCCTCCCTCCCCCTCTGGGGGAGGGCAGGGGTGGGGGCGGTGGTGCAACCACCCAAGCCAGCCCCCCCCAACACAAACTCTCCAACCGCCAATACGAAAACCTGCTGCGCGAGCACTACATCAATGTGCGCCGCGTGCGCGAATGGCGTGACATCCACTCCCAACTCGTCAGCGCCGTGGGCGAGCAGGGCTGGAAGCCCAACTTGGAGCCGGCCAGCTACGAGCAGCTGCATTTGTCGATGCTCTCGGGGCTGTTGGGCAATATCGGGTGCAAGAGCGACGAGGAAGACTTCTACCTGGGCGCGCGCGGCATCAAGTTCCACCGCCATCCCGGCTCGCGCCTGTCCAAGCGGCCGGGCCGCTGGATTGTGTCGGCCGAGCTGGTGGAGACCACGCGCCTGTTTGGCCGCTGCATGGCCGCCATCGAGCCGCAGTGGCTCGAGCAGGTCGGCGCGCATCTGCTCAAGAAGCAACTGCTCGATCCGCATTGGGAGAAAAAAGCCGCGCGCGTCTCGGCGCTGGAGCGGGCCACGCTTTACGGTCTGGTGGTCTACAACAACCGCCGCGCCGACTATGGCGCCATCGACCCGGTCGGCGCCCGCGAGATTTTTATCCGGCAGGCCCTGGTGGGGGACCAGTGGGAGAGCAATCTGCCCTTTCTGGCGGCCAACCACAAGCTGATTGCGCAGGTGCAGGAGCTCGAGCACAAGCAGCGCCGGCAAGACGTGCTGGTTGACGACGAGCTGATCTTTGCGTTCTACGATGGCCAGGTGCCCGCCGAGATCCACAACGGCGCGGCGTTCGAGCGCTGGTGGAAAGATGCCTCGCGCGCCCAGCCGCGCCTGTTGTTTCTCAGCCGCGAGGAGCTCATGCGCCACGAGGCCGCGGGCATTACCACCCAGGCCTTTCCCAAAGTGGTCCGCCTGGGCGGCGTCGACTGCAGCGCCAGCTACCTGCACGAGCCCGGTGACCCCAAGGACGGTGTGACCGTGGACGTGCCGCTGTTTGTGCTCAACCAAGTCAGCGAAGAGCGCTGCGAGTGGCTGGTGCCCGGCATGCTCAAAGACAAGATCCAGGCCCTGCTCAAAAGCCTGCCGCAAAAGTCGCGCGGCCGCTTTGTGCCCCTGCCCGAAAGCGCCGCCCGCCTGGCCGCTGAGCTGTCGGTGCCCGAAACTTTTGGCAACGGTTTTTTGACGGACGCGCTGCTGAAAAAAGTGCGCCAAGAAACCAGCCTCGACATCAAGCGCAACGACTTCAAGCTCGACATGCTCAGCGCGCACCTGTTCATGAACCTGCGCGTGGTCGACGAACACGGTCGCCAGCTCGGCATGGGCCGCAACCTCGGCGCCCTCAAAGCCGAATGGGGTAGCAAAGCCCGAGGTGCCTTCCAGGCGCTGGCTCAGCTCAAGGACAAACTGGGGTCAGAAAAATTGGGGTCTGACCCCAATTTCGGCGGGTCGCCATCAGCGCCTGGCGCCAAGGCCTTGCCCGCAGCCGCCAAGGTGGCAGCGCCTGCGCTGCCCAGCGCACAGCCGGCCTCGCGCAAGGCCGAGCAGAGGTATGCCGACTGGTCGTTTGGCGAGTTGCCCGAATTGATGGAGATCGGCAAGGGCGGCCAGACCCTGATCGGCTTTCCAGCCTTGGTTGACGTCGGCGACGCGGTGACCTTGGAAGTCTTCGATGAGCCCGATCTGGCCGCTGCCAAACACCACAAAGGCCTGGGGCGCCTGTTTGCGCTGCAAATCAAGGACGCGCTCAAGTACCTGGAAAAGAACCTCCCCGACCTGCAAAAAATGTCGGTTGCCTATATGAGCCTGGGCACGGCCGATGAGCTCAAGGCCCAGATCATCGAGGTGGCCGTGGCCAGGGCCTTTCTGCAAGAGCCGCTGCCGACCGATCCAGCCAGCTTCAAAAAGCGCGTGGAAGAGGGCAGGGGCCGCCTGACGCTCATTGCCAACGAAGTCGCCCGCCTGGCCAGCACCATCTTGGTCGAATACGCCACCGCCCTGCGCAAAATCAAGGACACCAAAAACGCCCCCGAAGCCAGCGCCGACTGCACCGGGCAGTTGCAGCGCCTCTTGCCCAAGCATTTTCTGGCCACCACCCCATGGCCGCAGTTGCAGCACTTTGCGCGCTACCTCAAGGCCATCACGCTGCGGCTGGACAAACACCGCGCCGATCCGGCCAGAGACGCCCAGCGCCTGAGCGAGCTGCGCCCGCAGGAGCAGCGCTACTGGCGCTTGGTGGCCGAGCGCAAAGGCGCGCAGGACGAGCGCATGCTCGAATTCCGGTGGCTGCTCGAAGAGTTGCGGGTGAGCTTTTTTGCGCAGGAGCTCAGAACGCCTCAGCCGGTGAGCCTCAAGCGGTTGGACAAGGCCTGGGGGCAGTTGAACCACTGAGGGCCTGGCGGCGCCTCCAGCGGTCAAACCCGGCTCAAGCGGCCCGTGCGTGCTTTTGCCGCCGCATGCGCCGCCGCACGCGCCGCCACAGCGCAGGGCCAATGAGCAGGGCTGCAGCAATGGCCAGCAGGCTGCCCGAGAGCGGGCGCGTCACGAACGTGTCCCATTGCCCCTGGCTGATGGTCAGGGCCTGGCGCATGGACTGCTCGGCCATCGGCGCCAGGATCAGGCCCACGATCAGCGGTGCAGCCGGAAAGTCAAAGCGCTTCATGACGTAGCCGATCAGGCCAAAGACAAAGAGCAGGCCGACATTGAAGACCGAGTTGCCCGCGCCGTACACGCCGGCCACCGAGATCACGATGATGCCGGCATACAGCCAGGGCGGTGGAATCTTGAGCAGCTTGACCCAAAGTCCGACCAGCGGCAAATTGAGCACCAGCAAGATCACGTTGCCGATGTACAGGCTCGCAATCAAGGTCCAGACCAGGCTGCTTTGCGAGCTAAAGAGCTGCGGCCCGGTCTGTATGCCGTAGCCCTCGAAGGCCGAGAGCATGATGGCGGCGGTGGCCGAGGTCGGGATGCCCAGCGTCAGCAGGGGCATGAGCACGCCTGCGGCGGCCGCATTGTTGGCCGCCTCTGGGCCGGCCACGCCTTCGATGGCGCCGTGGCCAAATTCTTCCGGGTGCCGCGAGAGTTTCTTTTCGGTGTAGTACGACAGCAATGTCGGCAGTTCGGCCCCGCCGGCCGGCAGCGCGCCAATCGGAAAGCCAAACAGCGCGCCGCGTATCCAAGCCTTCCAGGAGCGCGCCCAGTCGGCCGCGCTGAGCCACAGGCTGCCGCTCATCTTCATGACCTCGCCGCCCTTGGCCTGTCGGCCCTGCCAGGCCAGGTAGAGCGCCTCGCCCACGGCAAACAAGCCCACGGCTGCCACCGTGACCTCGATGCCGTCGAGCAGCTCGGGCCGGCCGAAGGTAAATCGCGGCTGCCCGGTTTGCAGATCGATCCCCACCATGCCCAGCAGCAGGCCCGCTGCCAGGCTGATCAGCCCGCGCAGCAGCGAGTTGCCCAACACGGCCGAGACGGCCACCAGCGACAACACCATCAGGCTGAAATACTCGGCCGGCCCAAAGGCCAGCGCCGCCTCGACCACCACCGGCGCGGCAAAGGTCAGGGCCAGCGTGCCGATGGTGCCGGCGACAAAGCTGCCGATGGCCGCGGCGGCCAGCGCTGGCCCGGCGCGGCCACGCCGGGCCATCTGATTGCCCTCAAGCGCGGTGACGACCGAGGCCGACTCGCCGGGCGTGTTGAGCAAGATCGAGGTGGTCGAGCCGCCATAGGCCGCGCCGTAGTAGATGCCCGCGAACATCACGAACATGCTCGTGGCCGGCACGTGATAGGTCAGCGGCAGCAGCAGCGCAATCGTCAGGGCCGGGCCGATCCCCGGCAGCACACCGACCAAGGTGCCGACCAGGCAGCCGACAAAGCCCCAGAGCAAGGTGGTGGGCTGTAGGGCGTTGGAAAAGCCTGCAAGCAGGGCGGAAAAAGCGTCCATCACTGGCTCTGTTTACAGTCCGAGCGGCGCAAACGCTGGCCCGAGTCCGACACCGAGCAGGCGGGCAAACACCAGCCAGAACACCGCGGCAATGGTGCCGCAGATCAGCAGCGATTTGCCGCCCAGGGGCGCGCCAAAAGCGCGGGCGATGCACATGCCGCACAGCGTTGCTGGCAGCACAAAGCCCAGGGGCACCACCAGCAGCATGAAGAGCGCGCCGCCGGCCAGCAGGCTGAGCAGGCGGCCCGTTGACCCGGGCAAGGCCGCGTGCTCGGGCTCCAGGCTTTCGTCGCTCTGACCACCCCGCCAGGCGCTCAGTGCGTAGGCGGCGCTGGCCAGAGACAAGCCCGCGACCACCCCAGCGGGCACCAGGCTGGCGCCCACGGCCATCTCCATGAGCGACTGCGGAATCACGCTGACCTGCCAGGCTGCCAGCGCGCAGACGAGCAGCAGCGCCAGCGCCACGCGCAGCGGCGTCATGCCAGACCCAGCTCCTTCATCACCGCCTCGGTCTTGACGATGTCGGAGGCCAGCTCGCGTTGAAACGGCTGCTCGGTCATGAAGACATCGGTCCACTTGCGCGTCTCGAGCTCTTTTTGCCAGGCGGGCGATTTGACGATGGCCGTCACCAGATTGATCAGGCCATCGCGCTGGGCCGCGCTGATGCCGGGGGCGGCAAACACGCCGCGCCAGTTGGCCATGGTCACGTTCAGGCCCAACTCGCTCATGGTCGGCACATTGACGCCCGGTATGCGGCGGCTGCCCGAGGTGGCCAGCGGGATCATGCGGCCGGCCTTGATCTGCTCTTCGAATTCGGAATAGCCTGAAATGCCCGCGCTGACCTGGCCGCCCAAAATGGCAGCATTGGCCGGGCCGCCGCCCGCAAAGGCCACGTAGGCGCCTTCGCGCGGATTGCGCCCGAGCGCCTTGATCATCAGGCCCAAAATCAGGTGGTCGGTGCCACCGGCACTGCCGCCGGCCACCGAGACGGCCTTGGGATTGGCCTTGAGGGCATCGGTGAGTTCTTTCCAGGTCTTGATCTTGCCGTTGGCCGGCACCACCACCACCCCGGCTTCTTCGGTCAGGCGGGCAATGGGCGTGACGTCCTTCATCGTCACAGGGCTCTTGTTGGCAATGGCGGCGCCCACCATCACTGAGCCGCCGATCATCAGGCTGTTGCCCTGGCCCTTGCGCTGGTTCACAAAGCGCGGCAGACCCACCATGCCGCCGGCACCGCCGACGTTCTCAAACTGCATATTGCCCACGAGCCCAGCCGCCTTGGCGGCGCGCTCAAGCGCGCGCGCCGTGCCGTCCCAGCCGCCGCCTGGCGCTGCGGGCACGAACATATTGATGGTGTCGAACAGGGGCTTGGCCTGTGCCCAGGCTGAAAGCGCGGTGCTGCTGCCGGCTGCGGCGCTCCATTTGAGAAAGTCGCGTTTGCTCACCGTCATGAAAATCTCCTGGTAAGGTTCTGGCCCCTGGGGCTGCATTTCGCAGCGCGGAGGCCTGAGTTCATCTGAGTTCGCTATTGTTCGTCATCTGCAAGCGTTTGAGCCGCTGCCTTGCCGGCGGAATGATTCAGTGAATACCCTAGGCAGGCGTTGAATCGTGATTTTTTGTGCTGGCGAGCTTCGTTATGGTGAGGCGCTTACCCGCCTGCGTTATCGCGGGGTGCCCAGCGCCACCGCGTCATTGCGAGGCGCAGCCTTTAGCCGCGAGGAGCTTGCGACGTGGCGGGGCGGCTCCTACGTCATTGCGAGGCGCGGCCACCGCCACGTCATTGCGAGGCGCGCAGCGCCGTGGCAATCTATGTCTTTTCGCGACGGCCGATGGATTGCTTCGTTCCTCGCAATGACGGAGTGAGTGCAATGACGGCCCCGCCCAAGTCATTGCAAAGTACACCCCGCCGGTCACAGCACAGCGCGCCCTTACCCCGTCATTGCGAGGCGCAGCCTTTAGCCGCGAGGAGCAAAGCGACGTGGCGGGCCGTGGCAATCGATGTGCCTGTGCTACGGCCGTAAGGGATCGCTTCGTTCCTCGCGATGACGGACTTGGGGGGCGATGACGGACTTGGGGGCGATGACGGACTTGGGGGAGCGACAACGAGGCGGCAGGCCCTGGACCTGTCGTATGCTCTCGCGCCGGCGTTGCATCGGTCAGTCGGCTGTTGAAGGAGTGGGCTTTGGAAGATCCGGACAAACTCGCGCACTGGTTGGAGCAGGAAGCCAAGGTCAAGGCGGCCTTGGCCGGCGGGGCGGGGCCCGGTGTGGCCCGCCCGGAGCAGGTGGCGGGGCTTACGGGCTTGCAGTTTCTGCAGGCCATGCTCAGTGGCAGGGTGCCTTTTGCCTCCATCGCGCAGACCCTTGATTTCGCCTTGATCGAGGTGGAGCAGGGGCGGGCGGTCTTTCAGGGGGTGCCCGGAGCCGGACATCTCAATCCCATGGGCACGGTGCACGGCGGCTGGTATGCCACCTTGCTCGACTCGGCCATGGGCTGTGCGGTGCACACGCTCATGCCGCCCGGTCGGGCCTACACCACCGCCGAGATGAGCGTCAAGCTGGTGCGCGCGATCAAGCCCACCGTGGTGCGCGTGCGGGCCGAAGGCCAGGTGCTGCACTGCGGCCGGCAACTGGCCACCGCACAGGCGCAACTGGTTGGACCGGACGGCACGCTCTACGCCCACGCCAGCACCACCTGTCTGGTCTTCGACCTGCCGCCCGCTTGAATCGAGGGTTCAATCGAGCTCCTGGCTTTTTTGGGCTTGGGGCGCGGCGCACACCCGATGCAGGCGCGATCGCCTACCATGTTGCTTTGGCGCCAGCGGCCCACGAGGGCCGTGCGCGATCCCCGGTCACAACCCAAAGCCTTTGAGAGATCCACCATGTCCGATACCCCCGCTTACACCCCGCCCAAGGTCTGGACCTGGAGCCAGCCCAATGGCGGCCGCTTTGCCAGCATCAACCGTCCAGTGGCCGGCGCCACGCACGAGCAGGCGCTGCCGCGCGGCCGTCACCCGATGCAGCTTTACTCCATGGGCACGCCCAATGGCGTGAAGGTCACCATCATGCTCGAGGAGTTGCTGGCGCTCGGTCACAGCGGTGCCGAATATGACGCCTGGCTGATCCGCATTCAGGACGGACTGCAATTTGGCAGTGGCTTCGTGGAAGTCAACCCCAACTCCAAGATTCCGGCTTTGCTTGACTGCAGCAGCGAGCAGCCGGTGCGGGTGTTCGAGTCGGGGGCGATCCTGATGCACCTGGCCGAGAAGTTTGGTGCCTTCTTGCCCACCGAGCCGGCCAAAAGGGCCGAGTGCCTGTCGTGGCTGTTTTGGCAGATGGGCAGCGCGCCTTTTGTCGGTGGCGGCTTTGGGCATTTTTATGCCTATGCGCCGGTCAAAATCGAATACGCGATCGACCGTTATGCGATGGAGACCAAGCGCCAGATGGACGTGCTCAATCAGCGGCTGGCGCAGCACCGTTATGTGGCCGGTGACGACTACACCGTGGCCGACATGGCGATCTGGCCCTGGTACGGCGCCATGGCCCGAGGCGAGATGTACGAGGCGGGCGAGTTCTTGCAGGTGCACGAGTACGCCCATGTGCTGCGCTGGGCCCAGGAGCTGTTCGAGCGGCCGGCGGTGCGGCGCGGGCGCATGGTCAACCGGGTGCGCGGCGAGCCCAGCACCCAGCTGCACGAGCGCCACGAGGCCAGCGACTTCGACACCCGCACACAAGACAAGCTGCAGGCGAGCACATGATCACCTTGTACGACTGCGCCAGCGCGCCCAATCCCCGCCGTGCGCGCATCTTGCTGGCCGAAAAGGGCGTGGTTCACGAGACGGTGCAGATTGATCTGCGCGCCGGCGAGCAACTGAGCCCGGCTTATCGGCAGATCAATCCGCAGTGCACCGTTCCGGCCTTGCGCGTGGTCGATGAGGCCGGCCAGGTCTTGATGCTCACCGACAACGCCGCCATCACCGCCTATCTGGAGGCCCGCTATCCTCAGCCGCCCATGCTCGGCGCGAGCCCAGCCGACAAGGCCGAGATCGCCAGCTGGGCCTGGCGCATAGAGTTTGACGGGCTCATGCCGATTGCCGAAGCACTGCGCAACAGCTCGCCGGCCATGGTCAATCGGGCCTTGCCTGGCCCGGTCGACTACCCGCAGATTGCGCAGCTGGCCGAGCGCGGCCTGCAGCGCCTGCAGCGCTTTTTTACCGAGCTCGATCAGCACCTGGCCGGGCGCGACTTCATCGCCGCAGGCCAGATGAGCGTGGCCGATATCACCGCGGTCGTGGCAGTGGACTTTGCGCGCATTGTCAAGATCAAGCCTGACGAGCGCCATCCCCATCTTTTGCGCTGGCGCTCGGCCATGGCCGAGCGCGATTCCATGAAGCGCTAAGGGCTGGCCGGTCGGATGATCAGCTGGTGGCTCAGCACGATGTCTTGCTGGGCGTCGGGCGCTGCGCGCAGGATCTGCGCAATGGCCACTCCATACTGGTCGTAGGGCACGCGCACCGCGTGCAGCCAGGGGGCGATCCAGGGGTTGAGCGGGCTGTCGTCAAA
>JAIXWZ010000063.1 GCA_027491035.1 Comamonadaceae bacterium
CACTGCAAAGTGGTGCCCAATGGCGCTGTCAAGCAGGCGGTCATCGGCCAGCGAGGGCTGGGGAAAGATCTGCGCGGCCGGTGGCTCCTGGCCGCACCAGATCCCCGGGCCCAGGCGCGGCACGGGCAGATGAAAGATTTCGGGGCCGCCGGCCTTGAAGCGCTCGTCGCGCTGGCGCGCCGCCTCGGGGTCGGTGGTCTGGATGATGTTGCCCAGCTTGACCGCCAAGTCGATGAAGGCCCGCACATGGGGCGAGCGCTCGGACTCGTAGGTGTCGAGCAGGCCGTCATCGACCCGACCGCGCAGCACGGCATCGAGTTTCCACGCCAGATTGGCCGCATCGCGGATGGCGGCGCACATGCCCTGACCCAAAAACGGCGGCGTTTGGTGGGCCGAGTCGCCCGCAAGCAAAAGCCGGCCCCGGCGCCAGCCCTGGGCGATGACCGAGTGGAAGGTGTAGATGGCCGCGCGCTCAATATCGGCCTGCTCGGGCCTCACCCAGCGCTCGAGCAGCTTCCACAAGTTCGCGGGCACAACCATCTGCTCGGGATCGTCGCCCGGCATGAGCATGATCTCCCAGCGTCGCCGATTGCCCGTCACATTGCAATACGTCATGGGGCGCTTGGGGTCACAGTGCTGCACCGTGTGTTCGGGCAACTGCGGCGCCTCGGTTTTGAGGCGCACGTCAAAGACCAGCCAGGGCTGGTGCAGGCCCAGGTCGATCAAGGCGCTGCCCATGTGCTTGCGCACCAGCGAACGGGCGCCGTCGCAGCCGACCACGTAGCGCGCTTGCACCGCGTAGGCGCCATCACCGGCGCTGCCTTGCACGTCAAGCGTGACCGCCTCATCGCCCTCCTCAATCGCCCGCACCTCGTGGCCAGAGCGCAGCTGCACCGACGGGTGGCGCAGCAAGCCCTGCCGCAGCACCGCTTCGAGCTCGGGCTGATGAAAGTAATGGTTGTTGGCGCAGCCATGGGGCCCGACGGGCGCCGAGCCGGCGCGGATCATCAGCGTCTGGCCCTGCGCATTGTTGAAATGCATGCCTTTGAGACCCGGCCGTGAAATCGCCTCGACCTGCGCGCGCAGTCCGGCCGTCTCAAACACCCGCATGACCTCGCCGTCGAAATGGATGGCGCGCGGCAGCGTGTAAATGTCGGGTTCGCGCTCGAGCACCAGGACCGACAGGCCATACTGGCCAAGCAAGTTGGCCAAGGTGGCACCCGCTGGCCCGCAGCCGATGAGGGCCACATCAAACACGCTCATGCGCGGTACCCCATGAGCTGCTCCATCTCGGCCAGCCATTGCGCGCGGCTGCGAAACCGGGGGCGGCTGCGCGCCAGAGCCTCAGCCGCGGCCATGACCGCCTCATCGCCTTGGTCCAGATCAATGGGCTCGCGCAGCGGTTGCTCGCAGTACCAGGGCGTGTCCATGAACACCTCGAGCCGATTGCCCTCAGGATCGCGGAAATAGATCGAGACCGCATTGCCATGGGTGGCACTGACCAGATCGGTCACGGCCGGCTCGGCGGCCACCCGATCGCGCACCCGCCTGAGCATGGCCAGATCGGGCACCCGCAAAGAAATCTGGTTGATCACGCTAAAGGACAGGTCATGCGGCCGTCCACTGGCCAGCACCAACTGGTGGTGCTCGCGGGGGTCTCGGCTGAGAAAAACCAATTGCACCGGCCCCAGGTCGCCTTGGTCGGTTTGAAAAAAGCCCAGCACGTCTTTGTAAAAGCTCGCCATGCGCGGCAGGTCACGCACGTAAAAGCCCATATGACTGAACACCAGCGCATCACGCTGGCTCAGGGGGTGCGGCATCAAGGCCTCCATTCATGAAAATTCGCATTATTTTATGAACCGTTCGACTCATAAAAATTTATGGTTTATCCCTATATGATAAATAGTCCTGTTTTTTGAGAATCCTAAAACCCTTCATTCATTCCACTGGAGACTCGCCGTGAACCCCATCACCCGCCGCTTTGGCTTGGCCGCCCTGGCCCTGCTGAGCACCCTGCCCGCATTGGCTCAGGACTACCCGAACCGGTCGATTCGCATCATTGCGCCC
This sequence comes from Comamonadaceae bacterium, assembly GCA_027491035.1. Classification (GTDB taxonomy): domain Bacteria; phylum Pseudomonadota; class Gammaproteobacteria; order Burkholderiales; family Burkholderiaceae_C; genus Polaromonas. The sequence goes on from JAIXWZ010000063.1 coordinate 2,068, forward strand.
TTCCCGGTGGGCACCGGCCCGGACACCAACGCGCGCGAAATTGCGCAAGAGCTCTCCAAAGTACTGGGTCAGCCGGTGGTGGTGGAAAACCGGCCGGGGGCCTCGAGCATGATCGGCATGGAGGCCGGCGCCAAAGCCACACCCGATGGCTACACCCTGGTCATGGGCTCGACCACCTCGCTGTCCGTGGTGCCGCACATCATGCCCAGCAAAGTGCCCTACAAGGCCGAGCGCGACTTCGTGCCGATCAGCATCGTCGGCCTGCTCAACACGGCGCTGACGGCGCACCCGAGCCTGCCGGAAAAAAATGCGAAGGAATTGATCGAGCGGCTCAAGGTCCAGCCCGGCTCGGTTGTCGCGGCCACCTCGGGCGTGGGCAGTTACTCGCACCTGGCCGGCGAATGGTTTGCCTCGAACGCGGGCGTCAAGATCAACTTCGTGCCCTACAACACCTCAAGCCCGTATGGCGACCTGGTGGCCGGACAGGTCAACGTGATCTTTGATGCCCTGCCCGCGGCCATTGGCAATGTGCGCGCGGGCAAGCTCAAGATCTTGGCGCTGACCGGCAAGAGCCGGCATCCGAACTTCCCGGACGTGCCCACCTTCGCCGAAGCCGGTCTGCCCGACTACAGCCCGACCGCCTGGATCGGCCTGTTTGCGCCGGCCAAAACGCCCGCGCCCATCATCGCCAAGCTGGGCGAGGCGATGCAAAAAGCCGCCGCGCAAAACCCCGAATTGATTGCCAAGTGGCGCACCACAGCCGGCGAGCTGCGCGCCCAGACCCCGGCTGAATTTGCCAGCTTCCTCAAGCAGGACGACGCCCTGTGGGGCGCCGCGATCCGCAAGGCTGGCGTCAAGCTAGACTGAGCCCATGACCAACCTATATTCGCCCAAGGGCACCACGGCCAATGTGACGCAGGCGATCGTGCCCAATGCACAGCGCACCGCTGGGGCGGTGCTACAGGCCGAACAGTCGCGGCGTCTGGCCCTGCTGGCAGGCGACCTGGAGCGGCTCGATGCCCTGCTGTCGCCGCAGTTGGTGTACATCCACTCCAGCGGAGGCCAGGACAGCAAGGCCAGCTACCTAGAGCATATGCGCAGCGGCAGTTTGAAGTACCTGTCGCTGTCGTTCGAGGCGCTGACAGCCCATCCGGGCGCGTACTGTTGCATCGTCACAGGTCGCATGAACGCCGATGTGACCCGCCAGGGTCAGCCGATGACGATCCGCAGCCTGTTCATGACGGTCTGGGCGCCAGTGGCCGGCACGGCAGACGAGCCCGTCTGGCAGCTTCAGGCCTACCAAGGCACCCCCTGGGCGGGCTGATTGGACAGCGGCGGGCCGTGGCCCGCCGCCCGTCTCAAACCCCGATCACGCCCCCGTCGGTGCGCGTGATCACGATGGTGGCCGAGCGGGGCCGGCCCGGGCGGCCGTAGCCTTTGTTGCCCGGCCACTGGCTCTGCAGATCGGTCACGCTCTTGCTTTCTTCGCCAGGGTGCTGAATGTTGACGAACAGCGCGCGACCGCCAGGGGCCTCGGTCACGCCGGTGATCTCGCTGCCTTTGGGGCCGATCAGAAAGCGGCGCAGTCGTGCATCGCCCAGGGTCGCACCGACAAAAGTCTCCTGCGTGCCGGTCTGCTCCACGCCATTGACCAGCATGCGGTTCTTGGCGGTGACCTTGGCACCGTCGCCAACCTGGCCGGGCAAGGCCGCGAGCATCATGCAGTGCGTCTCGTCGGTCATGGCGCCGTCGTCGGTCTGTATCCAGCAGATGCCGGTGGTGGGGCTGAACCACAGGCCATCGGGCGACGAGAAGGAATTTTTGGCGCTCAAGCCCGACAAGTTGGCATCGCCCGCATCCTCCTCGGCGCCGAACAGGAAGATGTCCCAGCGAAAGGCGCTTGCGGTGGCGGTATCGCCGTCTTCGCGAAAGCGAATGATGTGGCCGTTGGGGTTGCCAGCGCCCTTCTTGCCATCGACATCCATGTAGGCGCGCGGATTGGCCGCATCGACCCGGCCCGGTGTGCGGTTGGCCGCGCTGTTGTTGGTCAGCGTGACGTAAACCTCGCCGTTCTTTGGATTGACAGCGGCCCACTCGGGGCGGTCCATCTTGGTGGCGCCCACTGCATCGGCAGCGATGCGGGTCTGGGTGTAGATCTCGCCTTGGTTTTCAAACTTGAAGGCCGCGTAGTTGGCGATGCGCGGGTCCTTGATATTGAGCTCGATCCACTGACCGCGCCCATCGGCATCAAAACGGGCCGCGTAGAGCTTGCCTTCGTTGAGGTATTTGTCGCCCACGGCGATGCCGCCGCCGATGTCCTTGGGGTCCCACACGGCGGTGCTGACAAACTTGTAGATGTACTCGTTGCGCGCGTCGCAGCCCATGTAGAACGCCAGCGGCTGACCGGCCTTGGGCAGGCTGCAAACCGCGCCCTCGTGGGCCATGCGACCCATGCTCACCCGCTTGACCGGGGTGGACGAGGAGCTGAGCGGATCGATCTCGACGTTGTAGCCAAAGGTGTTGGCTTCGTTGCGGAAGTCGCGCTCGGCATTGGCGCCGACAGCGGCCAGGTTCCAGCGCGCAAAGCGGTCGTCGGTGGCCGAGACGGTGTGCCAGCCCTGGCTGATCGCGCGGGTCTGGCCGGCAGCCGGCGGGGCCGAGGCCACGCCGTAGCGGCGCCGTGCGGCCGTCTCCTTGGGCGCCAGTGCTGCGCCGCCGCCGGCCATCTGGAAATAAAACGCCCAGTTCTCCTCGCAAGCCAGATACGTGCCCCAGGGCGTCTTGCCGTGGCCGCAGTTGTTGAGCGTGCCGCGCGCCATCGAGCCCGACGTCTCCCAGCGGGTGACCATCTGCGCGCGAATCTCATTGATGTGCGCACGCGGGCCGGCGATGCGCGCCGGTGTTTGCGCGGTGATGCGGCGGTTGAGCGGCGAGTCGGACTTCATGGTCCAGCCCTGCGGGCCGCGCACGACCTCGACCACCGACACGCCGTGGTGGTTGATCTCCTTGAGCACTTCGAGCTCGGGCCGCGCGCCCAGGTCCCAGTCACCAAACTGGGTGAACTTCTTGCCCGACACCCCATTGGAGGTCTGACCCTTGGGGTGCATCAAATGCGCATCGGCCGAGCTCTCGTGATTGACCACCAAGACGGCCCGACCGGTGTCGGTTTCGGTATAGCGACCCTGGGCGTCAATGAAGTAGATGTCCAGCGCATCGTGGTGGTCCCCGATGCGGCGCGACCAGTCGTCGGCTTCGGCGCCGGTGTTGGAATACGCCGGCAGCTTGGAATCGAGGCTGTCGCCGGTGGCATGCAACACGGTGTAACGGTAACCCGGGGGCAGCACCACATCGTCGAGCAGGCTCTTGTCCAAAGAGGAAAAACCCAGCGAGCTGGCCATCTGGCCGCCTGAGGCGCCCATCAGCGTGGCGCAGCCGGGCAGCACCGCCAAGCCGGCCAGGCCAAGCCCGCCGCGCAGCACCATGCGCCGGCTTGGGCTGGCCAGCGCCTGCGAAAGCACGCTCTCAAAATGGGGGTTGGCCGATGGGTTGCTGTCGATTTCGTGATCAGGATGAGACATGATGGACTCCGATGAAAAAACCTACTAAGTAGATCTCACCCGTATGACAGATTTGTGTCGGCCGCAGACTCCAAATGGGTTTGAAGGCCGCGCCTGGCAGCGCCCGGCGCTCTGCCTTAGGCTCGCCGAACATGAATCGTTTACACCCCAGATCGATGCTGCGCGCCTTTGGCCACACCTTGCTGCCCACATGGCTCCCCGCCTTGCTCGCCCTGCTCATGGCCGCCGCGCTGCTGACCCCAGCCGCAGCGGTGGACGTGCCCAACCGCAACCCGCCGGCCGAAGAAAGAGCGGTGCGCCAGGCGCGCGAGGCCATCGGCGAGCAGGCTTGGCCGCGCGCCGTTGAGCTGCTGCAGACCCACGTTCGAGCCTACCCCGACGACGCAGACGCCCACAACCTGCTGGGCTACAGCCTGCGCCAGCTCGGGCGCTTCGAGCCGGCGCAGGCGGCCTACGAAAGAGCTCTGGCGATCAACCCCGAGCACCTGGGCGCGCACGAGTACCTGGGCCAGCTGATGATCACCCTGGGCCGGCGCGATCGGGCCTTGCACCACCTGAGCACGATCGAGCGGCTGTGCCAGGCCAGTTGCGAGGGCTACCAGCAACTCAAGCGCTCGCTCGATTCTGCAGCGCCAGCAAGCCCGCGCGGCTACGGGCGATAGACGCAGCCGACCCGGGACATCACCGGCTGCTTTTTGCGCCCGACCAGGCTTGGCGATAGACTGGCGCAATGCTTCGTTTGCTGCGCCTGATCGCCCTGCTCTTGCCCCTGTGGGCGGGCGCTCAGTCGTCATATGACACCTATTTTGAGGCCGTGCGCAAAGACACCGTGGCCACTGTCTCGCGCCTGCTGTCCCTGGGCTTTGACCCCAACACCCTCAATGAAAAAGGCAACACCGGCTTGCTTCAAGCCCTGTTTGAGCCGTCCTTGAAGGTGGCCCATGAGCTGCTCGCTCATCCCAAGCTCGATGTCAATGTGGTCAATCAAAACGACGAAAGCGCGCTCATGATTGCTGCGCTGCGTGGCCACGAGGACATCGTTGCCAAGCTGCTGGCACGCGAGGCTGATGTCAACAAGACCGGCTGGACCCCGCTGCACTACGCGGCCGCCTCGGGGCAGGTCAAGATCATGCGCATGCTCATCGAGCAACATGCTTTTTTGGATGCCGAATCGCCCAACGGAACCACGCCCCTGATGATGGCGGCCGGTTACGGCAACGGCGCCGCCGTCAAGCTGCTGCTCGACGAAGGCGCCCTGCCCGCCCTGAAAAACCAGTTGGGCATTGATGCGCTGGCGATGGCCCGGCTGCACAACCGGCCCGATGCGATCCGACTGCTCAGCCCGCAGCCCGCAGCCCCTATCAAAGCGCAAGGCCCAGCCCCCGCGGGCGCGCAGAGCCGCATTGCGCCGGCCGCACCCGCCGCCGCCCCCAACCGCTTGGTCCCCCCATTGCCCAACAGCCCGCCAAGCCCAGCCAAGAACAGCTGGTGACCGACAACAGGCAGCGAGCGACCGCAGCCCGCAGCAAGGCGCCACAATGGAGGCCGCATGAAATCGATCCCACGCCCCCCTGAGCGCCTGAGACTGGGCATATTGGGCTGCGCCAAGATCGCGCGGCAGTTTGCCCGCGATGTGGCGCACTGCACCACGGTAGAGCTGCTGGCCGTGGCCAGCCGCGACCTGGCCAAAGCGCAAAGCTTTGCGGCCGACTTCGAGCTGCCGCGTGCCTACGGCAGCTACGAGGACTTGCTGGCTGACGCGCAGATCGACGCGGTCTACATTCCCCTGCCCAACAACTTGCACGCCCCGTGGGCCATCAGGGCCGCGCAAGCGGGCAAGCACATCCTGTGCGAAAAGCCCCTGACCCTGAGTCTGGCCGATGCTCGCAGCATGTTCGACGCGGCCCACCGGCATGGCGTGATGCTGGTGGAGGCCTACCCCTACTACTACCAGCCCCAAACCGGCCAGATGCTGTCCCTGCTGCACAGCGGCGCGATCGGCCAGGTGCGTTCCATCCAGGCCTGTTTTGGCTTTACCCTGCCCGGCGATCCGGACAACATTCGCCTCAAGCCCGAGCTGGGCGGCGGCGCCCTGCTCGATGCCGGCTCCTACCCGCTGAGCCTGATTCGTCTGGTCATGGGGGAGGCGCCCGAGAGCGTGATGGCCGATGCCACCTGGGGCCAGACGGGCGTGGACATCAGCCTGGCCGCCACCTTGCGGTTCAAAGGCGGACGGCGCGCCCAACTGTCGTGCGCTCTCAACGCAGCCAACCATCGCCGCGCCACGATCGCCGGCACCGACGGCACGCTGGAGACCGAGTTTCTCAACCACACATCGGCCGGCGCAGCAGGCGATGCCCGAGGCTACTTGAGCAGCCAGCTGCGCCTGCGCCGTGGCACCGCCAACCACATCGCTTTTGAAGAGCTGCAGAGCGCCACAGGCAGCGGCTTTCAGTTTGCGGCCGAAGCATTCGCTACCGTGGTGCAAGCCCAGGACCACGCAGCCGTCGCGCGGGCCACGCAGGCCAGCCTGGACATCGCCACCACGCTTGAGGCCCTGGCCTTGAGCGCGCGGCGCCAGCAGTGGGTCGACTTGAGCGAGTTGACGGGCGGCTGAGCCAACTGGAATGGATTGCCACGGCGCTGCGCGCCTCGCAATGACGGCAGGGGCCTCATTGCCACCCTGCTACGTCATTGCCAACTCCGTCGCGTCATTACGACCGAGCCTCGTCATTGCGACCCAGCCTCGTCATTGCGAGGAACGAAGCAATCCATCGGCCGTCGCGCAAAGACATGGATTGCCGCGGCGCTGCGCGCCTCGCAATGACGGCAGGGGCGTCATTGCCCCCCCGCCACGTCATTGCCAACTCCGTGGCGTCATTACGACCCCGCCCCGTCATTGCGAGGAACGAAGCAATCCA
>JAIXWZ010000068.1 GCA_027491035.1 Comamonadaceae bacterium
ACCGGCGAGGTCTACATCCTGGAGGCCAAGACCACGCTGCTGGCCACGGGCGGCGCCGGCCGCATCTTTGCCGCATCGACCAATGCCTTCATCAACACCGGCGACGGCCTGGGCATGGCGGCGCGCGCCGGCATTCCGCTCGAAGACATGGAGTTCTGGCAGTTTCACCCCACCGGCGTGGCCGGCGCGGGCGTGCTGCTGACCGAAGGCTGCCGCGGCGAAGGCGCCATCCTGCTCAACAGCAACGGCGAACGATTCATGGAGCGCTATGCGCCCACCTTGAAAGACCTGGCGCCGCGCGACTTTGTCTCGCGCTGCATGGACCAGGAAATCAAAGAAGGGCGTGGCTGCGGCCCCAACAAGGACTACGTGCTGCTCAAGCTCGACCACCTGGGCGCCGAGACCATCCACAAGCGCCTGCCCTCGGTCTACGAGATCGGCGTGAACTTTGCCAACGTCGACATCACCCGCGAGCCCATCCCGGTGGTGCCCACCATCCACTACCAGATGGGCGGCATTCCGACCAACATCAACGGCCAGGTGGTTGTGCCCGACGGTCAGGGCGGGCAGAAAATCGTCAATGGCCTGTACGCGGTGGGCGAATGCTCCTGTGTGTCGGTGCACGGCGCCAACCGCCTGGGCACCAACTCGCTGCTCGACTTGCTGGTGTTCGGTCGTGCTGCGGGCAACCACATCGTGGCCTACAACGACAAGAACAAGACGCACAAGGCGCTGCCGGCCGATGCGGCCGACCGCACGCTGGCACGCCTGGCGCGCCTGGACAACGCCACCGACGGCGAGTACGCCCAGACGGTGGCCAATGACATCCGCAGCGCCATGCAGCAGCACGCCGGCGTGTTTCGCACCCAGGAGAGCATGGACGAGGGTGTGCGCAAGATCAACGCGATCCGCGAGCGCGTGCAAAACATTGCGCTCAAAGACAAGTCCAAGGTCTTTAACACCGCACGCATCGAGGCGCTGGAGGTCGAAAACCTGATCGAGTCGGCGCAGGCGACCATGACCTCGGCCGCGGCGCGCAGGGAATGCCGCGGCGCGCACACCGTCAACGACTACGAGCGGCCGGCCGATGACCCGCAATATCCGCTGGGGCGCAACGACGCCGAGTGGATGAAACACACCCTCTGGCACAGCGAGGGCAACCGCCTGAGCTACAAGCCGGTCAACCTCAAGCCGCTGACGGTGGAATCGGTTCCCCCGAAAGTCCGCACCTTCTGATCGCGCACGGAGCATTCACCATGGCAAAACGCACTTTCAAGATCTACCGCTACGACCCGGACCAAGACGCCAAGCCCTATATGCAGACGGTCGAGATCGAGCTGTCGGGCACCGAGCGCATGCTGCTCGACGCGCTGATGAAGCTCAAGGAGCAAGACCCCTCGATCTCGTTTCGCCGCTCGTGCCGCGAAGGCGTGTGCGGCTCCGACGCCATGAACATCAATGGCAAGAACGGCCTGGCCTGCCTGACCAATATGAACACGCTGCCCGGCGAGATCGTGCTCAAGCCGCTGCCGGGGCTGCCCGTGGTGCGCGACCTGATCGTCGACATGACGCAGTTCTTCAAGCAGTACAACTCGATCAAGCCCTACCTCGTCAACGACACCGTGCCGCCCGAAAAAGAGCGCCTGCAGTCGCCCGAGGAGCGCGATGAACTCAACGGCCTGTACGAGTGCATTTTGTGCGCCAGCTGCTCAACCAGCTGCCCGAGCTTTTGGTGGAACCCCGACAAGTTCGTGGGCCCGGCAGGCCTGTTGCAGGCCTACCGCTTCATCGCCGACAGCCGTGACCAGGCCACCGCCGCGCGCCTGGACAACCTGGAAGACCCCTACCGGCTGTTTCGCTGCCACACCATCATGAACTGCGTCGATGTCTGCCCCAAGGGTCTGAACCCCACCAAGGCCATCGGCAAGATCAAAGAAATGATGGTGCTGCGCTCGGTCTGAGCCCGGCCGACTGACGCCCCCGAGCCACCATGGACAGCGCCACAGCCGACCTGCTCGACGAGCGCAGCCTGTCCAAGCTGCGCTGGCGCTGCCGCCGCGGCCTGCTCGAAAACGACCTGTTCATCGAGCGCTTCTTCAGCGAGCACGAGGGCCGCGTCACCGTGCGTCACGCGCACGGGCTTGAAGACCTGATGGCGCTGTCCGACAACGACCTGCTCGACCTGCTGCTGCAGCGCAAGCAACCCGAACAACTTGACGACGACAGGGCCGCCTCGGCGCCAGCCCTGGAGATCTTGCACGTGCTCAGGCGGCCCCATCCGGCCAAGCACAGCGCCCTATCACAACACGGAACCACAGAGGAATCGCCATGAAACTCGCTGACCACAAAGCCACCCTGTCCTTCAGCAACGGCAGCCCCAGTATCGATATGCCGGTCTACCACGGCAGCGTCGGGCCCGACGTGATCGACATCCGCAAGCTCTACGCGCAAACCGGCATGTTCACCTATGACCCGGGTTTTTTGTCCACCGCTTCGTGCCAGTCGGCCATCACCTACATCGACGGCGACAAGGGCGAGCTGCTCTACCGCGGCTATCCCATCGAGCAGCTGGCCGTCAACTGCGACTTTCTGGAAACCTGCCACCTGCTGCTCTACGGTGAGCTGCCCAACGCCACCGAGAAGACCGCCTTCACCAAGCTCGTGACCAACCACACCATGGTCAACGAGCAGATGCAGTTTTTCCTGCGCGGCTTTCGCCGTGACGCCCACCCGATGGCGGTGCTCACCGGCTTGATCGGGGCGCTGTCGGCCTTCTATCACGACAGCACCGACATCAACAACCCCAAGCACCGCGAGATCGCCGCCATCCGCCTGATCGCCAAGCTGCCCACGCTGGTGGCCATGGCCTACAAATACGGCGTGGGTCAGCCCTTCATGTACCCGAAGAACGACCTGTCCTATGCCGGCAACTTCCTGCGCATGATGTTCGGCGTGCCCTGCGAAGACTATGTGGTCAACCCAGTGCTCGAGCGCGCCATGGACCGCATCTTCATCCTGCACGCCGACCACGAGCAAAACGCCTCGACGTCGACGGTGCGCCTGTGCGGCTCGTCGGGCACCAACCCCTTTGCTGCCATCGCCGCGGGCGTGGCCTGCCTCTGGGGCCCGGCCCACGGCGGCGCCAACGAAGCGTGCCTGAACATGCTCGAAGACATCCAGAAGATGGGTGGCGTGGCCAAGGTGGGCGAGTTCATGAGCCAGGTCAAGGACAAGAACTCGGGCGTCAAGCTCATGGGCTTTGGCCACCGGGTCTACAAGAACTACGACCCGCGCGCCAAGCTGATGCAGGAAACCTGCAACGAGGTGCTGACCGAGCTGGGCCTGGAAAACGATCCGCTGTTCAAGCTGGCCAAGCAGCTCGAGAAAATTGCGCTGGAAGACGACTACTTCGTGCAGCGCAAGCTCTACCCCAACGTGGACTTCTACTCGGGCATCGTGCAGCGGGCGATCGGCATCCCGGTCAACCTGTTCACCGGCATCTTCGCCCTGGCCCGCACCGTGGGCTGGATCGCGCAGCTCAACGAGATGATTGGCGATCCCGAGTACAAGATCGGCCGCCCGCGCCAGCTGTTCACCGGCTCGGTGGCTCGCACCGTCAAACCCCTCGCCCAACGCTAATCGGCCCGCGCGAGACCCCAAGCCCGCTTCGGCGGGCTTTTTTGTGCGTCAACGGCCTACCTGGTGGTGCAAAACGCCAGCGCAAGCCACTCCCTCCCGGCGATCCGTCAGGAAAGACAAATTGGGGTCTGACCCCAATTTCCTGAGGAAAGACAAATTGGGGTCTGACCCCAATTTATCTTTAGATTGCCACGGCGCTGCGCGCCTCGCAATGACGGAAGGGGTGAACCCGCCTCACAATGACGAAAGGGGTTAGCGCGTCTCGCAACGGCGAATAGGGTGGGCGCCCGCGGGCAGGTCAGTCATCTCGTTTGGAGAATGCAAGCTCTCTCTTCCCAGTGCAAAATCACCGCTTCATCGCCAAACACGATGCCCTCATCGATGAAAAGCTCCGAACGCAACTTTGCCCGACGCATGGACCTGACCTCGCTGCAGCTGTTTGTGGCGGTGTGCGAGCTCGGCAGCATCGGGCGGGCGGCTGAGCGGGAATTTATTGCGGCGTCGGCTGTGAGCAAGCGCCTGTCCGAGCTGGAGGCGGCGGTGGGCACCCAGCTGCTTTACCGACACACCCGCGGCGTCGACCTCACGCCGGCCGGCGAGAGCCTGCTGCACCATGCCCGATCGGTGCTCTTTAGCCTGGAGAAGATGCAAGGCGAGCTCAGCGAATATGCCGACGGCGTGCGCGGCCATGTGCGGGTGCATGCGAGCATCTCGGCCATCGTGCAGTTTCTGCCGGAAGACCTCGGCGCCTTCATCCGCGCGCACGATCAGGTCAAGATCGATCTGGAAGAGCACCTCAGTGGCGAGGTGATCCGGGCGGTGCAGGAGGGCGCGGCCGATCTGGGCATCTGCAACGCGGCTGCCGGTTTTGGCGAGCTGCAGGCCCTGCCCTACCGGCGCGATCGCCTGGTGCTCATCGTCCCGCGGGGCCACCGGCTTGCCGGCAGCCGGGGCGTGAGCTATGCCGAGACGCTCGATTTCGACCAGGTCGGCCTGCACTCGACCAGTTCCATCTATGTGGCGCTGCGCCAGGCCGCTGACGCAGCCGGGCGCACCATCAAGCTGCGCATCCACGTCACCAGCCTCGATGCCATGTGCCGCATGATCCACAACGGCCTGGGCGTGGGCGTGATGCCCGAGCGCGCCTTCGAGCTCATTCATGGCGTGGGCGAGCTCGAATCGGTGCGACTGCTCGACCCCTGGGCCGAGCGCGAGCTGCACATGGTCGCCCGCGATTTTTCCAGCCTGCCGGTCACCGCCCGTCTGCTGGTCGAGCATCTGCAACTACAACCCTCACAGCAGCAACGGCTGGCGGCGTGATGCTTCACGCACCGGTCTTTTATTGATCCACAAGAGCGCACAAAGGAGCACCATGGGACGCACACTCTACGACAAGCTTTGGGACGAGCACGTCGTGCACACCGAAGAAGACGGCACAACGGTGCTGTACATCGACCGCCACCTCACGCACGAGGTCACCAGCCCGCAGGCCTACGAGGGCTTGCGCGAGGCCGGTCGCAAGGTCTGGCGCGTGAGCTCCGTGATCGCCACGGCCGACCACAACACACCCACCGACGGCTGGGAAAAAGGCTATGACGGTCTGACCGACCCGATCAGCAAGGAGCAGATCGTCACGCTCGACAAGAACATTGCCGAATTTGGCGCGGCCGCCTACTTTCCCTTCCTGTCCAAGCGCCAGGGCATCGTGCATGTGATTGGCCCCGAAAACGGCGCCACCCTGCCCGGCATGACGGTGGTCTGCGGCGACTCGCACACCGCCACGCATGGCGCGTTTGGCGCGCTGGCCCACGGCATCGGCACCAGCGAGGTCGAGCATGTGCTGGCCACGCAGACGCTGCTGGCCAAAAAGGCCAAGAACATGCTCGTCAAGGTCGAGGGCAAGCTGGCCACGGGCCTGACCGGCAAGGACATCGTGCTGGCCATCATCGGCAAAATCGGCACCGCCGGCGGCACAGGCTACACCATCGAATTTGCCGGCTCGGCCATCCGCGACCTCAGCATGGAAGGCCGCATGACCGTGTGCAACATGGCCATTGAAGCGGGCGCGCGCGCCGGCCTGGTGGCCGTTGACGCCAAGACGATTGAGTACGTCAAAGGCCGGCCGATGGCCCCGGGCACCGACCCCAAGACCGGTCAGTTCGCAGGCGGCCCCGAGTGGGACCTGGCGGTGCAGTACTGGAAAACGCTGCACTCCGATGCCGACGCCGCCTTCGATGCGGTGGTCGAGCTCGACGCCAGCCAAATCCGCCCGCAAGTGACCTGGGGCACCTCCCCCGAGATGGTGCTCTCGATCGAAGACCGCGTGCCCGATCCCGACAAGGAAAAAGACGCGGTCAAGCGCGATGCCATGGAAAGGGCGCTGGCCTATATGGGTCTGCAGCCGGGCAAGCCGATCAACGACATCGTGGTCGACAAGGTCTTCATCGGCTCGTGCACCAACAGCCGTATCGAGGACATGCGCGAGGCCGCGGCCATCCTCAAGAAGATCGGCCGGCGCGTGGCGCCCAACGTCAAGCTGGCACTGGCCGTGCCCGGCTCGGGCTTGGTCAAGGCCCAGGCCGAGGCCGAAGGTCTGGACAAGATCTTCACTGCTGCCGGTTTCCAGTGGCGCCAGCCGGGCTGCTCGATGTGCCTGGGCATGAACGCCGACCGGCTGGAGCCGGGCGAGCGCTGCGCCTCGACCAGCAACCGCAATTTTGAAGGCCGGCAAGGTCAGGGCGGCCGCACCCACCTGGTCAGCCCGGCCATGGCAGCGGCGGCGGCTGTGCACGGCCACTTTGTCGACATCCGCCGGTTCAGCTAAAGCGCCAGAGCCGCAACCGATTACCGCAAGAAAGCCTCCTCATGCAAAAGTTTTCTACCCACACCGGCCTCGTCGCCCCGATCGATCGGGCCAACGTCGACACCGACGCCATCATGCCCAAGCAGTTCCTCAAGTCGATCCGCAAGACCGGCTTTGGACCGCATCTGTTTGACGAGTGGCGCTACAAAGACCCGGGCTACTACGGCAAGCCCGAAAGCGAGCGTCAACCTAACCCGGACTTCGTGCTCAACCAGCCGCGCTACAAAGGCGCAAGCGTGCTGCTGGCGCGCAAGAACTTCGGCTGCGGCTCCTCGCGCGAGCATGCGCCCTGGGCCATCGGCCAGTATGGCTTTCGCGCGATCTTGGCGCCCAGCTATGCCGACATCTTCTTTAACAACTGCTTCAAGAGCGGCCTGCTGCCCATCGTGCTGAGCGAGTCGCAGATCGACCAGCTGTTCAATGAAGTCAGCGCCTTTCCGGGCTACAAGCTCACGGTGGACCTGGAGCGCCAGCGCATCGTCAAGGGCCAGGGCGAAGAGATCGCCTTCGACGTCAACGCCTTTCGCAAATACTGCCTGCTCAACGGCCTGGACGACATCGGCCTGACCCTGCGCCACAAAGACAAGATCCAGAGCTTCGAGGCGCAGCGCCTGGCTGCCAAGCCCTGGCTGGCCCATTCCTTCCAATGAGTGCATCATGAAAATCGCAATTCTTCCGGGTGACGGCATCGGCACCGAAATCGTGGCCGAGGCCGTCAAGGTGCTTGAGGCGCTGGACCTGAAATTTGAAATGGAGCAGGCCTTGGTGGGCGGCGCCGCCTACGAGGCACACGGCCACCCGCTGCCCGAATCGACGCTCAATCTGGCCAAGCAAGCCGACGCGATCTTGTTCGGTGCGGTGGGCGACTGGAAATACGACAAGCTCGATCGGCCCTTGCGGCCCGAGCAGGCCATCTTGGGCCTGCGCAAAAACCTGGGCCTGTTTGCCAACTTCCGCCCCGCCATCTGCTACGAAGAGCTCGTCGGCGCGTCCAGCCTCAAGCCCGAATTGGTGTCGGGCCTGGACATCCTGATCATCCGCGAGCTGACCGGCGACATCTACTTCGGCCAGCCCCGCGGCCGGCGCATCAGCCCCGACGGCGCATTTGCCGGCGCTGACGAGGCGTTTGACACCATGCGCTACACCCGCCCCGAGGTCGAACGCATCGCCCGCGTGGCCTTTGAAGCGGCGCGCAAGCGCAGCAAGCGCGTGACCAGCGTCGACAAAGCCAACGTGCTGGAGACCTTCCAGTTCTGGAAGGACATCGTGATCGAGGTGCACAAAGACTACCCCGATGTGGCACTGGACCACATGTACGTCGACAACGCCGCGATGCAACTGGTCAAAGAGCCCAAGCGCTTCGATGTGGTGGTGACCGGCAATATGTTTGGCGACATCCTCTCGGACGAAGCCTCCATGCTCACCGGCTCCATCGGCATGCTGCCCTCGGCCAGCCTGAACACCCAGAACCAGGGTCTGTACGAGCCCAGCCACGGCAGCGCACCCGACATCGCCGGCAAAGGCATCGCCAACCCCCTGGCCACCATCTTGTCGGCCGCCATGATGCTGCGCTTTAGCCTGAACCAGACCGAGGCCGCAGATCGCATCGAAGCGGCTGTCAAGAAGGTGCTGGCGCAGGGCTTTCGCACCGCCGACATCTACAGCCCCGGCACGCAAAAGGTCAGCACCGCGCAGATGGGCCAGGCCGTGCTCAAGGCCCTGGCCTAAATCGCACCAAGGCCAGCGCTCCTGCGCCGTCATGGCGAGGCGCGCGACTGATTTCGTCATTGCGAGGCGTGGCCCAGGTCTCGTCATTGCGAGGCGCGCGACTGATTTCGTCATTGCGAGGCGAGCAGCGCCGTGGCAATCCATGTCTTCGCACAACGGCCGATGGATTGCTTCGTTCCTCGCAATGACGAGGTAGGGGGCGCAATGACGAGGTAGGGGCGCGATGACGAGGTAGGGGCGCCATGACGCCGCTGCGTCATTGCGAGGCGCGCGACTGATTCCGTCATTGCGAGGCGCGCAGCGCCGTGGCAATCCATGTCTTCGCACAACGGCCGCAATGGATTGCTTCGTTCCTCGCAATGACG
>JAIXWZ010000239.1 GCA_027491035.1 Comamonadaceae bacterium
CAATCCACTGCGGCCTTGGCACAGGCACATGGATTGCCACGGCGCTGCGCGCCTCGCAATGACGAAAGAGGTGGTCATTGCGCCCCCACCTCGTCATCGCGAGGCACGAAGCGATCCAGCCCCCCGGGCCTCAGTCGCCTAAATCGAGCGACGAGCTCGCCGCATCGAGCCAGGAGTCTGCCTGGCTGGCCAGCACGGTGCCGGCTGCGGCGCCTAGGCCGGCTGCCAGGGCTGTCTTGAGCAGGCCCGAGCCCCAGCTGTTGGGCTCGACCGGCGCGGCCCGCTGGGGGCTGGCTGGGGTTGCGCTGGGCGCGCTTTGGTAGGACTGCAGCGCCATGCGCAGGCCCATCACCTGTTGCACCAGGCGGTAGCCGACGCTGGGGTTTTGCGCAATGGCCTGCGCGATCAGTTCTCGTGCGCCGGGGTCGACCGGCTCGCGTGAGGTCGACAGGTCGCGCAGAAATCGCATCAGCTCGTCACGTTCATCAGATGTCATGGGCGTACTCCCTATGGGCTCAAATCGCTATCTTGCGCCGACCGCGCTGCTTTGAACAGCCCCCCGGTGATTTCGGCGGGCTTCTTGGGTATTTTGAAGAAAACTAGCATTGATACCAATAGGGCGATCGCCGACTGGCCACTATGATCGCGCACGTTTTGTTGTGGGTTGCTGGCCTGTTCGGGCCGCAGACCCGGTCGCGTTGTCATTTTTAGGAGCAATACATGAATTCTTTTCGTCGTGGCATGACCCTGGCTTGCCTGGCCCTGGCCGGTGGTTTTGCCAGCGCGCAAGCTTTCCCCGAGCGTGAGCTTTCCGGTGTGATCATGTGGGGTGCCGGCGGCGCCACTGACGTGGTGGCGCGGGCGGTGGCTCCCATGGCCGAAGAGGCGCTGGGCAAGAAGATCGTGATGCAAAACCGCTCGGGCGGCTCGGGCGCGATTTCGACCAACTTCGTCAACCAGCAGCCTTCCGATGGCTACACCTTGCTGCTCGGCGCAGAAAACCCGCAACTGCACGGCGTGCTCGGCATTGGCGATCTGGACTACTCCAAGTTCTATCCGGTCAACATCCTGGGCCGCGGCATCGTGGTGATCGTGGCCAACAAAGACAAGCCCTGGAAATCGTTCAAGGACTTGCTGGCCGACATCCAGGCCAATCCCGGCAAGGTCAAGATGGGCTCGACCGGCCCCGGCGGCTTGCCGCACAGCGTGGGCTCCATGATCGGCACGGTCACCAAGATGCCCGTGACGGCCGTTCCCTTTGACGGCGAGGGCCCGGGCCTGACCGCACTGCAAGGCGGCCACGTCGACTTCATGCCGGTGGGGCTGGGCGCTGCCTCCGAGCACATCAAGGCCGGCCGGGTCAAAGCCATTGCCGTGCTCAGCTCGCAGCCTTACGAAGGCATCCCGGCCTTGACGGGCGACCTGCCAGCCATTGGCAAGTACCTGCCCTGGGGGCCGTTCTACGGCGTCTTCGTCAAGCGCGACGTGCCCGATGCGGTCAAAGCCAGGCTGACGGCCGCGTTCAAAACCGCCGCAAGCAATCCCAAGTTTGTCGACCTGATGGTCGGCCGGGGCAACGCCGTCATGAACATCTCGGGTGCCGAAGCCGATGCCTTCCTCAAGAAGTGGCAGTCGGTGACCGCATGGACGCTGCAAGAAGCCGGTGTGGCCAAGCGCTCGCCCGCTGATTTGGGCATCGCCCGTCCCTGATGTCAGTTGAACCCGCAGCGCAAGAAGGCGGTGAGACGGCGCGGCCCAAGCGGCCGCCCGGCGAGCTGACCTTCTGCGCGCTGTTGTTGCTTTTGAGCCTGTTTCTGCTGTGGCAGGCTTATGGGATTTCCGGCTTTGAGTCGCTGACCTCGGCCGGCATGTTCCCCATGCTGGCGTCGGCCACCATGGTGGTGACCGCTGCTGTGTTCGTTCGGCAGAGCCTGCGGCGCGGGCCTGTCCAATCAGCTGGCCACTGGCAGGCCTTTGTGGCGCAGGTCACGCCGCCGATCTGGCTGGGCTCTGCCTTGGCGGTCTGCTTGTACATGCTGGCCTTGCCGCGACTGGGTTTTGTCGGCGCCTCCTTTTTGTTTTTGCTCTTGTCCATGCGCTTGCTGGGCAGCCGCCGCTGGTGGCTCAATGCCGGCGTTAGTGCGGCCAGCCTGGCTGCGATCTACGCCGTGTTTCAAACCATTTTCTCGGTGGTGCTGCCCCAGGGCAGCTGGGTGCAGGCGATGTTTCGATGATGCAGGCGCTCGAATTTTTCTTGATGAGTTGGACCGATCCCTATCTGCTGTTTTTGACGGCAGCTGGGACCTTTGCCGGCATCTACATCGGTGCGATTCCGGGCCTGTCGGTCACGATGGCGGTCTCCATCCTGATCTCGTTTACCTTCAAGTGGCATGTCAATGAGGCCCTGACCCTGATCTCGGGCATCTTTTTGGGCGGCGTCTACGGCGGCTCGCGCAGTGCCATCTTGCTCAACATCCCGGGCGCGCCGGCAGCCATTGCCACGGGGCTCGATGGCTACCCCTTGGCCAAGCGCGGCGAGGCCGGCATGGCCATCGGCCTGACCACGGTGGTGTCGGTCATCGGCGGCTTTGTGGGCATCGCTGCGCTGGCTGTGGCGGCGCCGGCGCTGTCAGAATTTGCGCTCAAGTTTGCCCCGCGCGACTACCTGATGCTGGCCATATGGGGCATCTTGCTGGTGGGCGCTTTGTCGGGCGGCTCCCTGGTCAAGGGGATTTTTGCTGGCGCACTGGGCGTTCTGATCAGCATGGTCGGGCTCGACCCGATGACGGCCGAGCATCGCTTTACCTTCGGCCATGTTCAGATGACCGCTGGCATTTCCTATGTGGCGGCCATGATCGGCTTTTTTGGCGTGGCCGAGGTGCTGGTGCAATTGCACGAGCTCAAGACCCGGGCCGTGCGCCAGGATGTCTCGCGCATCGTGCCCTCATGGGCGCGGGTGCGCAAGCATTTGCCGCTGTCGATGCGAACCTCGGCCATCGGCGTGGTGGTGGGCGCCTTGCCAGGCGCTGGCGGTGACATTGCGGCGCTCATGGCCTACGACCACGCCAAGCGCTCGGTCAAGAACCCGACCCGTCCCTTTGGGCAAGGGGCCGAAGAGGGGCTGGTGGCGCCCGAGTCGGCCAATAACGCGGCCGTCGGCGGCGCCTACATTCCCATGATGACGCTGGGCATTCCGGGCGATGCGGTCACGGCGGTCATCATTGGCGCGCTCTACATTCACGGGCTCAAGCCGGGCCCGATGCTCATGATCGAGACGCCGCACTTGTTTTGGTTCATCGTGGGCAGCTTGGTGCTGGCCAATTGCTTTTTGCTCATTTTTGGTCTGACGGGTATCAAGCTGTTTGCCAAGATCGTCGAGACGCCCAAGCCCATCTTGTTGCCGCTGATTTTGGTTCTCTGTGCCGTGGGCGCCTATGCCGTCAACAACAACCCGGTCGATGTGTACTGGATGCTCGGCTTTGGCATCTTTGGCTACTTTCTCAAGATGTACGGTTTTCAGGTGGGGCCGGTCATTTTGGGCATGATTTTGGGCCCCTTGATGGACAAGAGCTACCGGCAGGCCATGATCTCGGCCGAGGGCAAGCCAGCGCAATTTGCGGCAGAATTCCTGTCTTCGCCGCTGTCGGCTGTGATCTTGGCTGCGTTGCTGCTGACCATCCTCAGCCAGACCGCTTGGTGGCGCCGCTGGCGCGGCACAGCCTGAGCACGGGTCCGGGGTCAGCATCAACCGTGCGCGCCCGGGCGCGCACTCCGAGTTCGCGCCCGGGCGCGCACTCCGAGTTCGCGCCGCGGCCCTCTGGGCTGCCGCGCCTGACCGCCTTTCGAACGCACCTTCTACCCCCACCACCGAGCCTCCTTCATGCGCATCCAGTTTTCTCTCAACGGCACGCCCCGCAGCGTCGAGGTGCCCGACCATGCCCTGCTTGTTGATGTCATTCGCGATCAGTTTGCACTGACTGGCACGCATATCGGCTGCGACACCACGCAGTGCGGCTGCTGCACCGTGCACCTGAACAACCGCGCGGTCAAGTCGTGCACCGTGCTGGCAGCGCATGCCGATGGCGGCCAGGTGCTCACCATCGAGGGCCTGGGCGAGGGCGGCGGGCTGCATCCGGTGCAAGAGGCGTTTTCGCGCTGCCACGGTCTGCAGTGCGGCTTTTGCACCCCGGGCATGATCATGTCCAGCGTCGATTTGCTGCGCCACAACCCCCGGCCCACCCGAGAGCAGATTGAAGAAGGCCTCGAGGGCAATCTGTGCCGCTGCACCGGCTATGTGCACATCGTCGATGCGGTGCAGGAGGCGGCCCAGGCCATGGGGCAGGGGGCGCAGACATGAGCGCGGCAGCGAGCTTGCTGCGCAAGGAAGACCAGCGGCTGATCACAGGCCACGGTCAATTCACCTCCGACGCGGTCATGGCCGGCAGCTTGCACGCGGTCATGGTGCGATCAGACCACGCCCATGCCCACTTCAAGGCCGACTGGAGCCAGGTGCGCAGCGCCCCGGGCGTGCAGGCTGTGCTCACGGCCGACGATGTGGCGGCGGCGGGCTTTGCCGAGCTCATCAACGCGGTGACCGTCAAGGACGCACAAGAGCGCCCTCAGGTCATCTGCCGCATGCCGGTGCTTGCCGCCGGCACAGTGCGTTACGTCGGTCAGCCGATGGCCATGGTCGTGGCCGAAACGGCGGCCCAAGCCGCTGACGCGGCCGAGCTTGCTGTCATCGATTACGACAGCCTGCCCTGTGTGGTGAACTTTGAAGACGCCACCGCCCCGGGCGCCGTGCAGCTGCACGCCAGCGCGCCGGGCAACACCTCGGTGGTCTATGAAAACGGCGATCGCGCCGCGGTCGATGCGGCCTTTGCGCGCGCGGCCATGACCTCCAACGTCAAGGTGGTGAGCCAAAGGCTGATTCCGGCGCCCATGGAGCCGCGTGCGGTGCAGGCCTGGCACGATGCCGCCAGCGGCCAGACCCATGTGCGCACCCCCACCCAGGGCCTGTTGGGCATGCTGGGCATGCTCGCTGCCATCACCGGCTGGCCGGCCGAGTCGATCCGCATCCACACCCAGGATGTGGGCGGCTCCTTTGGCCTGCGCGGCACTGTGACCCCCGAGCATGTGCTGCTCATGCTCGCTGCCCGCACGCTGGGCCGGCCCATCAAGTGGACCAGCAGCCGCTCGGAGACGTTTTTCAGCGACTGGCATGGGCGTGCGCTCACCCTGCACGGCCATATTGCGCTCGACGCGCAAGGCCACATTCTGGCCATTCGCTTTGACAACCAGGTCGATGTGGGGGCGTTTAACGCCTACTTCAGCACCCACATCGGCGCGCGCAACCTGTCCATCACCATGGGCGGCGTCTACAAGGTGCCGGCGCTGCACATGCGCTCGCACATCTTCTACACCAACACCGTGCCGGTGTCGGCCTACCGCGGCGCCGGCCGTCCCGATGTGTCGTATGCCATCGAGCGCCTGGTCGACCACGCCGCGCACGAGCATGGCCTCGATCCGGTGGCTTTGCGCCGGCTCAACTTCATTGCACCGGCCCAGTTTCCCTACAAGACGGCCAATGGCACGGTGTATGACAACGGCGACTTCGAGCGCGTCATGGACCGCGCACTGGCCGATTCCGACCCGGCCGGCGTGGCCCAGCGGCGCCAGCAGGCGCAGGCACGCGGCCGCCTGTTTGGCCGCGGTCTGGCTTACTACCTCGAGTCCTCCGGGCCGGGCGCTGCCGCCAAGGACCAGGTGCGCGGGCGCATCGAGTCGGCGGGCCTGACCCTGCATGCAATCTCGGGCGCATCGGGGCAAGGCCATGAGACCTCTTTTGCCCAGATCGTCGAGCGCGAGCTGGGCTTGCCCGTCGAGCGGGTGCGCTTTGTGGCCGGCGAGGTCGGCCGCGACCTGGTGGGCAATTCCACCGGCGGCTCGCGCACGCTCTACGGCCTGGGCAGCGCCATCGTCGACCTGTGCCGCCGGCTCATGGAGCAGGGCAGGGCGCAGGTGGCCGCGCAGTGGGGCTGCAGCGAGCAAGAGGTGCTTATCGAGGGCAGCTGCTGGCGCCATGCCAGCGATGCCGGCCGCAGCCTGCGGTTTGGGGCTTGGTTTGATGCGCACGCGCACAGCCTTGAGGGGCTCGAACTTATCGGCGAGGCCTCATCGGGCGCCACCTTCCCCAACGGTTGCCACATTGCCGAAGTCCAAATCGACCCACAGACCGGTGAGATTGAACTGCTGGGCTACTGGGCCGCAGACGATGTGGGCGAGGTGATCTCGCCCAAGCAGCTGCTCGGCCAGGTGCACGGTGGCGTGGTGCAGGGCCTGGGCCAGGCCTTGGGCGAGCACGCGGTTTACGACCGCCACACCGGCCAGCTGCTCACCGGCTCTTTCATGGACTACGCCATGCCGCGCGCGGGCATCCTGCACGGCTTTCATCACCAGAGTGTGCCGGTGCCCACCCAGCTCAACAAGCTCGGTGCCAAGGGCGTGGGTGAGTCGGGCTGCTCAGGCTCGCTGCCTGCCCTGGCCAATGCGGTGATCGACGCCCTGCGCCCCCTGGGCGTCACCCAGGCCGACATGCCGTTCACGCCGGCGCGGGTTTGGGCCTTGATGGGGCGCTAAGCGGCGCTGCCAAGGCGACGCTTAGCGCGCGGGCGCCCACGTTGTCAGCTCACCGGTTCGGCCATAAACTCGCTCCGATGCGTTTCCTGCACAGGCTCTTGTGGCTCGCCTTGCTGCCCCTGGCGGCTTATTCCCAGTCGCGGCTGCCGCCCTGTCAGGGCGAGTGGTCCCGCAGCTACTGGAACAACTGCCAGGGCGTGCAGCCACTGACCGGTGGCGATGTGTATGTGGGTGAGTTCAGGGGCGACAAGCGCAACGGCCAGGGCAGTCTCACGTTTGCTGGCGGCAATAAATATGTGGGCGAGTTCCGGGACGGCAGCTTCCACGGCCAGGGCACGTTTTTCTTCCTGGCCGACGGCCCGTCCAGGGGCGACCGCTACGAGGGCGAGTTCCGGGACGGCAAGCGCAACGGCCAGGGAAGCTACATCCATGCCGATGGGAGCCGCTATGTGGGCGACTACCGGGAAGACCGCCGCCACGGCCGGGGCATGTTCTTGTTTACCAATGGCAACCGTTATGTGGGAGAGTACCGTGACGGCAAGCGCAACGGCCAGGGCACTCTGACCTTCGCCTCGGGCGACTCCTATGTGGGCGAGTTCAAGGACGGCAACTACGACGGCCAGGGCACTTATCTGTTTGCCAGTGGCACCCGGTATGTGGGCGAGTTTCGCGACGACAAGTTCCATGGACTGGGCATCGAATACGCGCGCGACGGCTCAGTGAGCCGGCAAGGCCGCTGGGCCGCCGGGTCGCTGGTGCAAGCTCAGGCGCTCGATCCGCGCCGCTATCCGATTCCAGTCGATGGCCGAGCGGCGGGCGCGACCTCGCTCGATGCCGGCAGGGCCGAAAGAGACCGCTTGGCCGCGCAAGCCGAAGCCGAGCGGCAGCGGCGCCAGGAGCTCGAAGCGCAGCTTGAGGCCGAGCGCAGACGGCGTGTGGAGGCCGAAAGCCGCCGCGGGTCCGACGAAGGCCAATCGAGCGGCACCGGCTTTTTGGTCGCCCCGGGGCTGCTGATCACCAATCAGCATGTGGTGGCCGACTGCCAGCGCATCAATGTGGTCTCGCCGGACGGGCGCAGGGCGGCCCGGGTGATCGACTCGGACGACCTGATTGATCTGGCCTTGCTGCGTGTCTCGGGCCTGTCCGGGCCGGTCGCGCCGATTCGCCGCGTGGGCAGCGTCAGGCTGGGCGAGCCGGCTTATGCCTTCGGCTTTCCGCTGACGGGCTTGCTCAGTGAGGGTGGCAATTTCACCACCGGGGTGGTCAGCGGTTTGCGCGGCTTGCGCGATGCGGCCAACCAGATCCAGATTTCGACCCCGGTCCAACCGGGCAACAGCGGCGGGGCGGTGGTCGACTCATCGGGCGGCGTGATCGGCGTGGTGGTGGCCAAGCTCAACGCCTCCGAGGTCTCCCGGGTCACGGGCGACATTCCGCAAAACGTCAACTTTGCGGTGTCGCTGCAGACCCTGGTGCAGTTTCTGCGAAAAAACGGTGTCTCCACGTCGTCGGTGGAGCGAGGCGCAAGCCTTGACACCGCGCAGCTGGCCGACATGCTGCGCAGCTTCAGCCACCGCGTCGATTGTTCCGCGCCTCCCACAGCCGCGACCCCCACGCCGCCTAGAGGGCCGGGCGCTGGCGCCGCTGCACAGGCCCCCAACACCGCCTTGTGGCTGCTCAATCGGGCAAGCGAATCCATCTTCCGGGTTTTTGTCTCCTCCACCGACTCCAAGGACTGGGGGGAAGACTGGCTGGGCCAGAGCACGCTCTCAACGGGCGAGCGATACAAGCTCGAGCCCTCGGCCGATCAGGGCTGCCTGTTCGATGTGCGGGTCGAGTACCGGTCGGGTCGAAGCGAAGAAAAAAGAAACCAGGACTTTTGCAGCCTCAGCGAGCTGGCCTTTGAGGGCCAGAGGGCGCGCTGATTGAAGCGGCAAGGCTCTAAAAGCCGAACTCGCGCACCATCACGGCCGCTGCGTTGCGCAAATAGCGCCACGCCGGGGCCTGCGCCTGGACCTCGGTCACCACCGTGCCCCTCCACTGGGCGCCTTTCAAGGTGGGCGGCAACTCCTCGATGTGGTAGATCACGCGATAAATCGCGCGCTCAGGGATCAGGACCCCTTTGCTCTCGCGCACCAAGACATGTCCGCCAGCGGGGGCGGCGAGTTCCTTGCGGGGCAAGCTTCGGCTGGCATCGCGGTCGATGCTGCCCACAGTCAGGCCGACCACAGGCCCCTGACCGCTGTCACGCATGAACACCGCGCGGTCGCCCACGCGCAGCCTCTGAACCGCCTCTTCGTCGAGCCAGGTTTCCACCACCCAAGGCGTGCCCTCGCGCACGAGGGTGGCGATTTTTTCTTTGCCACTGAGCCACTGCCCAACCTGCAGGTCGGGGTGCAGGTCTCGCAGCTGGCCGCTGTACGGTGCGCGCGGGGCAAACTGCAGCTGCTCGGTCTGTAGTCCGGCCATCTCGGTGCGCAGCGTTTGCAGCGTTTCCTGGCTGACCAGCATCCGTTTGCGCCACTCGCCGTCCAGTCCGGAGCTGGCCGCCTGCCATTGCTGCGCGTCAATTCTGGCTTGCAACGATGCTCGCCGGAGCGCCAGGTCGGGCACATGCAGCCGAATCAGCAAGGCCCCAGCTGCAACCTGTTGGCCTTCGGTAAACGGCAGTTCGCTGACCAAGGCGCCAGAGGGCGCGAACACCGGCCAGCTCTCGGCCGGGCGCAGCATGGCCGACGCCGACACGCGCCCTGGCCAAGGCACCATGAGGGTGCCGATCAAACCGGCGATCAGCAAAAGGCTCAGTGCCGAGCGCAAGCGCCGGGCAATCACAGCGCGCCTTTGCCACCATTGCTGCAGCTCGCTGCGGATCGGCCATGCGATGAACCAGGCGATCTCCACGATAAACAGCACGATGCCCAGCAGCTTGAAGAAGAAGTGATAGACCAGCAAGGCGATGCCAATGAAGACCACCAGCCGATAGATCCACGTCACCCAGGCAAACAGCACCAGCGCGCGTTGCGCGGCTGGCGAAAAAAACTCGGGCGGCTCCTCGCCCAGATTGAACAGCCACTGACGCAACTTCCAGCGGGCCAATTCGAAGCTGCGGCTGTGCAGATTGGGCATGTCCAGCGCATCTGACAAGATGAAGTAGCCGTCAAACCTCAGGAAGGGGCTGGCATTGATCAGCAGGGTGCTGATCCAGCTGGTGGTGGCCAAAATAAAACAGGCTGAGCGAAGCGCGCCATCGGGCAGCAAGGCCCAGGCCAGGGTGGCCCACGCTGCAATCGCCAGCTCGGTGATGATGCCCGCCGAAGCCACCATCAGCCGTTGGCGCCGCTGGGTCAAGCGCCAGGCCTCGTTGGTGTCGGTGTAGGCCATGGGCCACATGACCAGGAAAGCCACGCCCATGGCGGGCACGCGGCATCCATAGCGTTTGGCGGTAAAGGCGTGGCCTAACTCGTGCAGCAATTTCACGCCAAACAGCGCCAGGCCGTAGGCCAGCAGGCCCTCCCAGTTGAACAGGTCCACCAACTCTGCCGTGAAGCGGTCCCACTGACGCACCACGTTGGACAAGCCCCAGGCCAGTGCCGCGGCGGTGAGCCAGGCAAAGCCGCTGGTGAAAAACAATCCGGCCACAGCGCTCCAGCGACTGAGCCAGGCGTCCGGCCGAACCAGGGGGACCCTGAAGAACAAATAGCGGTGCAGCAGCCACTTGAGCCAGCTGCCTTGCGCGGCTTGAACCCGGTCGGCCATTTGGCGCGCACTGAGCCCCTGCGGCTTGAGGGCTTGGTTGCGTTTGAGAAATTCGATCACCGCCCGCACATCTTCAGCGCTCATTTGCAGCGTGGTGCGGTCGCTGATGTCTTGTGCGATGGCCTCTTCGTCATCCATCGCCCAGCGCTGCATCACCTCGAAGGTCGGCCAGTCGATCCGAAAAAACAGATTGCGCGCCGGGTCATGCAGCGTCCAACTCGGCTGGCCGTCGGCCAGAGTCGGGCCCGGCAGGAGGTCCAGGTCTTCTCGCAGGGCAGGCAGCGCCATGGCTGGCTCTTACAGTGCCAGGTGCGTGCGCAAGGTGGCCAAAGGCCTGCGCAGCATCCAGTAGGCCAGGGGCACGCTCGGACCATACAGCTTGGCAGTGCCCTTGAGGCCCACCCGCTGCGTGCTGGCCTGCGCCAGCGTGGCACGCACCCGAAAAGCCTGATGCCCCTCGGGCCGGTCGACCGCTTCGTGCGCTAGATATCTCAGCTTGGCGCGCACTGGCGTGAGCGGGTCGGCCTGCAGAAACAGCTCCACCTCGTCGCCCACCTTCAGATCAATGGCATCGGCCAGGGGCAGCCAGGCCTCGACTTCGACATCGCCCTCGGCGGCGATGCGCAAAATGCGTTCACCCACGGTCACGGGGCGGCCGATCCATTCGGACGGATCGTCCATCAACACCACGCCCGACTTGGGGGCCAGCACGCGCGAGCGCTTGAGCTGATCGGCCAGGTACTGGGCTTCGGCCCGCTTTTCTTCTATTTTTCCGGCCAACTGCGACAGTTGGCTGCGCGCCCTTGGGTCCGCCAGGGCCTGTTGCGAGGTCTGCCGGTATTCTGTCTGTGCGGTCACCAGGCTCTGGCGTGCCACCTCCAGCCGGCTTTGGATCAGCGCCTCGTCAAAGCCAAACAGGGGCTGCTGGGCCGCAACGAGCTGATTGGGCTGCACATGAAAGGTATCGAGCACACCTTCCATGGGCGCACGCACCACCAGAGGCTTGGACGGCACCATTTCGCCGGGCGCCAGCACCGTCAGACGCACCGGCCAGGCCAGCAAGGCCGCCGAGGCTGCCAACGCATAAACGCCTGGCCGTTGCCACCAGGGCCGCTGACCGGCCCGATGGGTGCCCAGCCATCCGCGTGACCGGGTCAAAGCCCCATGGGCATGGCTCCAAATGGCGGCCCATTGCCCCAGCAGCGCCAATTCGGCCTGCGTCCAAGGTTCGTCTCGGGCGAGCAGGCAGGCCTGACCCGACAGGGGCAGCCACAGCCCATGCCTGGGCCACCAGTGCGCCCAAGCATCGGCCAATTCTTGCGGCACATCGCCAGACTCGAAGGGCTGAGCTTGCGCCCAATGCTTGCAGTGACCCGTCAAGGCCTTGAGCCATTGCGCGTAAGGCGCGTTGGCTTCTGGCTGCAGCACGCCCGAAAGCGCCTGCACCCGCCCCTCTGGGCTGCACCATGCCGCTTGCCGAAAGGCGACCAGCTGGTGCGTGTCATTGACCAGCAAAAAGCCCAACTCGCGAACGCTGTCGCCCTCGCGTGCCCTGCGTGCCAAGTCAAGCAGGGTCAGCAATTGCCCGGGGTGGGCGACGGCGTCACTCATTGGCGCGACCGCTTATCGATCGTTGAGCGCTTCACTGAGCAGTGCCACCTTGCTTTGCACCTCGACCGCTGCGGGGCCATGGGTGATCTCTGGTTGGGCCGCCTCGGCAGCCGCGTCCCGGGCAGGGGCCTCTTCTTGCACGGGCTGCGCCTTTGCAGGGGCGGCCTCCTGGCGATCCTGGCTGGCCTCGGGGCGGTCAGCCATGAACAGCCATGGCAGGTTCATGCGCTTGGCGGCCGCGAGCTTGAGCTTGTCGCTCAGGCTGTTTCGGCTTTGGGGCTGCTCGCCCACAAAAACGCGGAAGATCACGGTGGCCTCGCGGCCCTCGTTGTCACGGGCGACCACCTTGAGCTCAAGCTTGCCTTTGAAACCCTCTGGCGGCTTGACATCAAAATTGCCGGCCTGCGGATCAAAGCTCACCCAGGGCGGCAGCGGGCTGTTGTCAGCCTGCGCCGCTTGCAACCTGATCACCGCACTGGCATTGGTGTGGGCAAATGCGTCGTAGGGCAGGCTGACGCGGCTGCCCTTGTCGCCATCAACAAATTGGTCGGTCACGCCCTTGAAGACGGTCAAGCCTGGCATTGAGCTTGTCGCCACGGCAGCGCGGAAACCTGCGGTGTCAGTCAATACGCCTTCTACCGGTACCGGCGCACGTGCGATCGGTTCGATTTTGACCTCCGAGGGTCGGGGCAGCGTGGAGTTGAAGACCTGAGGCTGAGCACGAACCGGTTCAGGCTCAGGCGCCGGTGCTGCCGCTGGGGGCGGCGCAGGCTCAAGAGCCGGTGGCGCTGGCGGCGGCACTGGCGTGTCGTTATCCAGCCCCGAGGTGCTCTCAGCGGGCGTGCCCGAGGGCATGTTGGGGCCGTACTTTTTGCCGCTGCCGTCATCAACGATGGTCGTCTCGCCGGTGGCGCTCTTGGCGGTGTTGGTGCTGTAGGCGGCCTTGAGCGCAAAGCCCTCAGCGCCTTCCAGGGCCGCATCGGCCTCGCTGGTGATGGTCACGCGCACATAGACCTGGCCGCTGACGGGCACAGTCGGCTTGCTCGAGCTGCTGTAGGTGCTCCAGTTGGTGCCGTCGGTCGAATATTCAATCAGCGTAAAGCCCGCATGGGTGGCCTCGGCATCGCCGACAGCGGCCGTGCCCTGCAGCGACAGGTCGAGCAGGTAGCCGGCATTGCCGGTGACGCTGAACATCGCATAGGTTGAAGCCTCGTTGACCG
>JAIXWZ010000007.1 GCA_027491035.1 Comamonadaceae bacterium
ACCGGTGCAGACAACAGCCTGACCGTCGGCGCCCTGGATGCCGGCAGCCAGAACGTGACGCTCAATCTCTCGGGCGCGCTGCTCGATGGCGATGGCGCGAGCGACAACGTGGACATCACGGCCAGCAGCTTGAATGTGACGGCCGGCAGCGTCGGTTCGGCCAGCAATGCATTTGAGACTGAAGTGGCCAGCCTGAGCCTGCTCAGTGGAGCGGCCCATTTGAGCCAGACCAGCGACCTCACGGTGGTCAGCGCCAATACCGGCGCCTTCCGCTTGAGCGCTGGCGGCAGTGTGGTGGCGCAGAGCGTGACCGCCAGCGGCGATGTCGTTTTGACGGTTTCGGGCAGCCGCTTGAGTCTGGGCGATCTGAGGGCCAACGGCCAAAGCGTCACGCTCAGTGTGGCCGGTTCGTTGGTCGGCGTTGATGATTCCACCGATGGCGCTCACATCAGCGCTGCGAGCCTGCGAGTGACAGCTCAGAGCGTGGGCACGGCCACGCAGCCGCTCAGCACCGATGTGAATGGGTTGTCGCTTGATATCGGGGCGGGCGGCGCCTCCATCGATCAAGCCGATGCGCTGACTCTGTCCGATATTCGATCTCAGGGTGATCTGAGCTTGCGTGTGACCGAGGGCGACATCGCCTTTGGCGGCGATGTTCAGATGCAGGGCAGCGCCAATTTGTCGGTGCAGGCGCTTGACGGGGCCGTGCAGCAGAGCCCACAGAGCAGCATCCGCAGCGAAGCGGGTGATCTGCAGATCCAAGGCAAGACGGGAGCGAGCATCGAGCGTGCCAGCAGCGCCACGGGCGATGTGCAGGTGCGCGCCACTGAAGGCCCCTTCGTGCTCTCGGCGGACAGCCAGGGCGTGTTTTACGGCGATCAGCCGGTGCGCATCCAGGGTGTGGATGTGGACCTTGGGGCAGCCCTGGCCGGCAGCGGCAGCATTGAGTTCACCTCGCCTGCGCAGGCGGTCAGCCTGGCGGGCCTGACGCTGGAGACGGCGGTGCGCCCGATCGATCAGGGCCAGTGGCAGGCTTTGCTCAGCCAGTCGCCCACGGTCGCGCCCATCGTGCTGGGCGACATCTTGGGCGGACAAATGGGTGCGCCGAGCCAAGGGGTCGATTCGGGCTTGTACCTGAGCTTGGCCGAACTGGGTCTGCTGCAAGACGGCTTTGAGCGCATCTTGTTCGGCAGCCAGGACCCTAGGCAGCAGATCTGGCTGACCGCGCCGGTGGTCGGCGGCGCGGCGCAAAGCCTGGTCTTCCGTGATCCGCTGGTGTTGGTGGCTTCGGGCTCGGCCCGCGATGCCGATGGCAACAAGATTGCAGCCGGTGGCGTCTTTATCCAGGGCGCATTGCAGGGTCAGGGGCTGACCATCTTGGGCTCGGGCTCGACCACACACCTCAATGCCGCTGACTTGAGGCAGGCTGGCGATGTGCTGATTTCTGACAGCTTGGTCGTCAACAGCGATTCGAGCATCGAGGTCACTGTGGCCGGTGGTGTGCTTGACATTCGCGGCTCGATCCTGATCAAGAGTGGCACGACCTTGAGCCTGTCGGCCAGCCAGATCCGGCTGGCTGGCTTTGGTCAGGCCGGTGGCTTCATCGTGCTGGAGGCGGGTGCGACCTTGGTGCTGGGCACGCAGAGCCTGACCGTGGACGAGGACTTGGTGATTGACGGCGGCGGTGCGGCCCATCTGGTGTTGCAAGGCACGACCCTGGCCGGATCGGTCCAGGACTTTGCCTTGGATCAGCAAGACCTCGATGGCCTGGCCCAGCAGATGCTGGACGGCAGTTTTGAGTCGGTGCGCATCGGCACCGCGGCGACCACAACCACGGTGATGTCACCGGCCCTGTGGGCTGAGGCTGCTCAGTCGCTGCTGATCAGCGGCCAGACCGTGCGCCTCGGTGCCCCAGGCGGCGCAGCGAGCTGGCAGATCGCAAGCCACTCCACCTTTGTCGCAAGCCAGGGCGACCTGGAACTGCATGCCGACCTTGTGTCCAACACCGGCGCCTACCTGGCTCTGCGGGCTGACCAAGGTGAGGTCCGGATGGCCAGCGATGCCCGCATCGTGACCCCAGGTGGCTTGGTCACGATCGCGGCTGCCAAAGGTATTGAAGTCGGTCTGATTGATGCCACCGGTGGGGCGCAAGGCACGGTGTTGCGCGGCTCGGTGGCTTTGAACAGCCCACAGGGTCAGATCACGCTGGCGGGGCCGTCTGATGGCACGATGGGTATCCGTGCTCAGAGCGTGTCGATCTATGGCTATGGCCAGTCGAGTGCCCAGGCGGGCAGCTCGGACCAGGTGCTCCGGGTGCAGGCCGATCGACTGCAGATTGCCGCGCCCACCGGGGTGGTCTCGCGCGGCATGAATGCCGAAGGCGTGTACTACCGCCTGGTCGATCGCAGCGGCGTGTACGCCCAGGTTCAGCTGGCAGGCGATGCGCCGCCGCAGAGGGTGATGCTGGCGCGCGATGAGGTGGCCAGCCAGGTCAGCCGCAGCGCGACCTATCTGGCACAAGGCGGTAGCCCGAGCGATGGCTTCGGCCAGTTGGCTCAGAGCCTGAGCTCGGCCAGCCTGAGCCGCATGGCCGCGGTCGACACCTCGGTGCAGGCGCAGGCTTACCTGAGCAGCATGGTGCAGCCCAGCGTACAGATGTCTTTCCAAGGGCGCGAGAGCCACTGGGTCATGCTTGACGATGAGGTCACCGACGACGACCTGCTGCTGTCCGACCTGGCCTATGGCTTGAGCCAGGTCGATGAGCCGTCTTTTGTGCTGGGCTTGCCGGCTCTGCAGCCCCTGAGCGCCGGTTTGGCCTCGACTTCTGAGTTGCTGTTTGATTACGAAACCGTCTGATCTTGATTTTTTGGAGTGATGTGCGATGAAATTTAACGCCACCAAGAATTGCGCCTTTCAGGTGCTCGGGCGGACTCTGCTGGTCGTCCTGACTTTGGGGCTCGGTGCTTGCGGTGGCGGCGGCGGGGGCGGTGCGCCTGAGGCCCCGCCTAGGCTGCAGGCCATCACGCACCAGGGAACGCCGGCCATCCGCGACAACGTGACCGGAATCATCTGGGCGGGCAAGCTCGGTGCTGAAGACTTGCCGGCGCGCGGCGTGGATTTGCCCACCGCGGCCGAGTTGCTGACCCTGGCCGATTCGGGCGAGCAGGTGCTGCAGACCCAGCTGGGCTTTTTGCTCAACACGCCCTACCCAGTGGTCAAGGCCTCTGATCTGGTGATCGGCAGCAGCGCGACGGTGGCCTGGGCGGTGGATTTCGGGGCTCGCGGCGAGCCCGGTGGCCTCAGTGATGAGAACCCGAATGACGCGCTCAGCTGGTACGTGCTGTCGCGGCCGGCCGCCGCGGCGCCGGTGTCTTTCAGCGTCAACGCCCGATTTGGCATGGTGGAGACCGATACCCTGATGTGGAAACTGTGTTCGCAGGGCGCCGAGTGGACGGGCAGCAGCTGCACGGGCACACCCACCCGCGTGACTGGTACGGCAGCTCTGGCTACCAGCAGCTGGGGCAGCTATGCGGGCTACAACAGTGGCTGGCGGCTGCCGACCAAAAAAGAGCTGCAGGGGCTTTTGCAGCTGAGCAACAACCTCAGCCCCGGCGGATCGCTGTTGCCGGCCGCATTCATCGGTGACGCGGTGGGCGGCGATCTGGCGCAGTACTGGTCCTCGACCCGGGCCTCGGGGGCGTCGCCCCAGCGGGCCTGGCAGGTTGACTTCTCGGTGCTGCCTGATCCGGGTGGGGTCGAGCGGGCCTTGCTGACAGATACCGCCTACATCCGGCTTGTTCGCAGCCGCTGACACGCTGCCGACCCTCACGAAGAGCGAACTGACGATGTCCCTTCCAAACCCACCGCCATTTGCCCCGCTTGCACCCGCGGCTCGGCAGCGATCCATGCGCCGCTTTGGGTTGGAGGCGCTGGAGCCTCGGTGGCTCCTGTCGGCCACGCCG
The DNA here is from genome assembly GCA_027491035.1 of Comamonadaceae bacterium. Lineage (GTDB taxonomy): Bacteria > Pseudomonadota > Gammaproteobacteria > Burkholderiales > Burkholderiaceae_C > Polaromonas. The sequence goes on from JAIXWZ010000007.1 coordinate 3,963, forward strand.
CTGGCGGCGGCTTTGTCCACGATCTGGCCCGAAGCCGAGGCGACGCCGCTGACGGCAGACGTGCAGGTGCACGCCTTGCAGGCTCAGGGCGAGCGGCAAGGGGCCGTATCGGATGCATCGGCCATCTTCGACCTGGCGAGTTCGGCCGATGTGCCGGGCGTGCTGTGGGCCTCGAGCCGGCCCGAGCAGACTCTGGCCTTCGGTGATGTGACCCTGGTGAGGGCTGCGTCGGCCGAGGGCACGGCTGCCGACCGCTGGCTTGCTTTGCGGCAGCAGGCCAGCGACTTGATGAGCCAATACCTGGGCGCCCTGGATGGCCAGGGCCTGTTGGCACTGTTCCCGGGCGGGTCGGAGGGTCTATCGGACGGCGATCAGCCGCTGGAGCGGGCTGAGCAGGTGCGCCAGCAATGGGTGCAGGGGCAGGTGTCGATCGAGTGGCTGCTGGCCGACGCCCAGACCATGGGCTCGACCCTGGCCGGCTTCACGCCCCAGGGCCCCTCGGGCGGTGCAACGGTCTTTGTCAGCGCCGCCTGGCTGGCCGAGACAGGCTCCGATACGCAGATTTTGGCGGTCTTGCTGGAAGAGCTCGGTCACAGCGTCGATGCGGCGATACACGGCGACAGCGACAGCCCCGGTGACGAAGGCGAGGCCTTTGCGGCCCAGGTGCTGGCGCTGCCGCTCGATGCGGCGCAGAGCCGGCGCGTGGCGATCGAGGACGACACCGGCCGGCTGGCTTGGGGTCTGGCCACCTATGCTGTTGAGCAGGCCACGCTGGCTGGCTCGCAGTCGATTGCAACTGGCCAGATCCAGGATGCCGCCATCACGATCAACGGCTCGACCACCCTGACGTCGACCTACACGTCCGGGGGCTCGGGCAATGGGCGACTGCTTGTTGGCGTCGATGGGTTTTCCACCTTGGATGGCAATGGCGACGCCACAGCCGACCATCTGAGTCTGCAGGCCATCGGCCCGATCCAGATCTTTGGCACCATCGGCAGCGCCGATCCGCTGGAATCCTTGACGATAGGCGGCGTCAGCGGCAACCTGCCCAATTCGGTGATTTTCGACAAAGATGTCACCCTGGCAGGGCCTCTGACCATCGATACCGAGGGCATCGTCACCTTTTCCGGCAAGCTGACGATCACGGGCGGCAACCTCATCATTCGAGGCGCTACGCTGATCGAGTTCAAGGATGTCGTCAACATCAATGGCGGCAACATCTTGCTCGAAGGCGATGAGATCAATATTTTGGACAGCGGCCGTCTACAGTCCACCGGTGGCGTGCTGGAGATGCGCAGCAAGACCCTGGGTCTGGGCATGGAGGTGGGTGACCCCAGTGGTCAGATTTCGACCCCGCTGAACCTGTCCTTGTTTGAGCTGAGCCGCATCGAGGACGGCGGGTTCAGCAAGATCGTGCTGGGCCACTACACGGGCAGCGGCGCCAGCGCGCACGCCACAGCCGGGCAGGGCGCGGTGCGCATCGGCGGCGTGCAAAGCGTCAACCAGTTCACCTTTCATGCGCCGCTGGAGGTGTATGCCGGCAGCATCCGCATTGAAGACATCAATATTGCAGCCCAGCCACCGCTGGCGATCAAGGGAGCGGTCAAGCTCGATGCAACCGGCGATATCGCCATCGGCAACCGCGTGCTGGCCAGCACCGATCTGTCGCAGACCAGCGCTTACCAAAACATCACCCTGTATTCCACCGGCGGCAAGGTCACGCAGTTCAACGACACCCGCACTTCTTTGGGCGACGGGCTCTCCAGCGAGGCCCTACAGGGCAACCGGCTGACGGTGCAGGCGCACCAAGGCATTGACCTGTTCGCCACCGAAGTGACGGAGATGGTGTTGATCAACACCGGCACCGAAGCAGCGGTGGACGCGACCTCCACAAGCAGCTTGACCGTGGGCACAGGCGCCCGGACGCTCACCACCGCCACGGGCGGGGCTTGGACGGCCGGCGACTGGATCAGTGTGATCAGTTCAGCGAACGCGAGCACCCGCATGTACGGGCAGGTGTCGGCCTACAACTCCGGCACGGGCGCTTTGACCGTTGATGTGTCCGAGCATTCGGGCAGCGGCACACTCACCTCCTGGCGGGTGGTGTCCAATGCCGACATCCGGGTCGTGGAGACCGCTGGCGGCGGCGCCCTGACCATTTTGCAGGCCCAGCAGACGGGCGCGGGCGCCACCGCGGGCATCTACATCCAGACCTTGTCGAGCAGCAGCGAGACGCCGGGCGATCTGGTGATCACGCCGACCGCAGCCGGTTTTCTGAGCACCCCGGCCGGCTCCATAGGTCTGCGCGCCGGCAGTGCTTTGACCCTGGGGCTCAATGCTGACATGAGCAACATTGCTGGCACCGTGGAACTGGTGGCCGGCGGCGCGATTTTGATGGTGACTGCGGGCGGGGCCCGCACGGAGCGTTCGATCTCGGCCACGGGGGATGTGTTCTTGCAGGCCGGTGGGGATATCTCGGTGGGCTCGATCACGTCGGCGGCCGATGTGGCGTTGGTCGCAGGCGGTGCGGTGCTCGACGGCGATGCGCTGGCCGATGTGAGTGCCAGCGGGCTGTATGTGGCGGCAGGGTCGAGCGCAGGCATAGGCGGTGGCACTGATGCCCTGGAGACCAGTGTTGCGACCTTGGCGCTGAGCACCGGCAGCGGCGGGGCCTTCATCAGCGAGGCCTCGGATCTCAGCGTGGCGGGCGTGACGGTGGCGGTGAATCAAACCCACGCCAGCAACCGCAGCACCCAGCTGGCCACAGCGCAGACCTGGTCGGATGCGGTCTCGGCATCCAATGGTGCGATTGTGCTGCGCACCAGTGCGGGCAACATCGTGCTGGGCGATGGCGCAGATGCCGATGGCATCGCGGTCAGCGCGCATGGCACGGGCAATATCCTCATCCAAGCACAGGGCGCAGGCAGCGACATCACGGCCAACGCCGACATCGCCAGCACCAGCGGCAACATCAGCGTGATGGCCGCGCGCAGCGTGGCGCTCACCGGCACGGCCGACATCCGCACGACAAGCACAGCGGCAAGCAGCGGCAGCATCGATGTGCTGGCCGGCACGGGTTCGATCACGCAAAGCGCGGGCAGTCTGCTGCTGAGCACCGGCGCGACGGCCACGGCGCGGCTGCTGGCGGCCACCGATGTGACGGTGGGCGATATCGAGGTGGGCGGCGGGGTCAGCATCACGGCAACTGCGGGCAG
>JAIXWZ010000077.1 GCA_027491035.1 Comamonadaceae bacterium
TGCCTAGCTCCCTCCCCCTCTGGGGGAGGGTTGGGGTGGGGGCGGCTGCCCTGGCGTGCTCTGGAAGCGTCCGTGGCACGCGTGCCCTCACCCCTGCCCTCTCCCAGAGGGAGAGGGGGCAAGACACGGGGAAAGTCGTATCCGGCGGTTTTTTCAGCCACACCATGCAACTCCCCCATGGCCTGCGCATACTCGCGCAGGGCCTGTGCGGTGTGCGAAGCCGGATGCTGGCGCAGCTCTTCGGGAGTGCCCTGGGCCACCACTTGCCCGCCGGCCTCGCCCCCCTCGGGACCCAGGTCAATCACCCAGTCGGCGGCGCGAATCACATCGAGGTTGTGCTCGATGACGATGAGCGAGTGACCGGCCTCCAGCAGCTTGCGCAGCGCCCGCATGAGCTTGGCAATGTCTTCAAAGTGCAGGCCGGTGGTGGGCTCATCAAGCAAAAACAGCGTGCCGCGGTGCTGGCGCAGCGCCAGGGGCTGGCGGCTCTGGCTCACCGGCGCCTTGGCGGCGCGCGCAGCCTGGGCCGATTTGGACTGCCCCTCGCCCTTGCCTGCCAGAAAGCCCGCGAGCTTGAGGCGCTGGGCCTCGCCGCCCGAAAGCGTCGGCACGCTCTGACCGAGCTTGACGTATTCCAGACCCACATCAATGATGGGCTGCAAAGCCCGCAGCACCTCGCGGTCGTGGCGAAACACCTCGCAGGCCTGGCTCACGGTCAGCTCCAGCACGTCGGCCACATTGAGGTACAGGCGCTGGCCATCGGCGAGCGTCCGCTCGATGCGCACCTCAAGGATCTCGGGTCGGTAACGCTTGCCGTCGCAGTCGGGGCAGCGCAGGTAGACGTCCGAGAGAAACTGCATTTCCACATGCTCAAAACCCGAGCCGCCGCAGGTGGGGCAACGGCCGTCGCCGCTGTTGAAGCTGAACTTGCTGGCGGTGTAGCTGCGCTCTCGGGCCAGGGGTGCGTCGGCAAACAACTCGCGAATCGCGTCCCAGGCGCCCACATAGCTTGCGGGGTTGGAGCGGGCCGTCTTGCCGATGGGCGACTGGTCAACAAACACCACGTCGTTGAGGTGATCGGCGCCCAGCAGGCGGTCGTGCTCGCCGGGCGTCTCGGTGGCCTTGCCAAATTGGCGCAGCAAAGCCGGCGCAAGAATGTCTTGCATCAAGGTGGACTTGCCCGAGCCGCTCACGCCGGTGACGCAAACCAGGCGCTGCAGCGGAAATTCGACGCCGATGTTCTTGAGGTTGTGGCCGCGCGCGCCCTCAAGGATCAGGCGCGGCGTGTTGTCGGTCACCAGGCGCTTGAGGCCCACACCGACCTGCTTGCGACCGCCCAGGTAGTCGCCGGTCAGCGTGGCCACGCGGCGCATCTGATCGGGCGTGCCGTCAAAGACGATGGTGCCGCCCTTTTCGCCGGGGCCCGGGCCCATGTCGATCAAGCGGTCGGCGGCGAGCATCACGGCCGGGTCGTGCTCGACCACCACCAGCGTGTTGCCGGCATCGCGCAGCCGGTGCATGGCCTGGGTGATGCGACTCATGTCGCGCGGGTGCAGGCCGATGCTGGGCTCATCGAGCACGAACAGCGTGTTGACCAGCGAGGTGCCCAGCGCGGTGGTCAGGTTGATGCGCTGCACCTCGCCGCCACTGAGCGTGCGGCTTTGCCGGTCGAGTGTGAGGTAGCCGATGCCGACGTCGCACAGGTATTTGAGGCGGGTCTGAATTTCTTCGAAAAGCAGCTTGAGGGCCTGGCGTTCGCCGTCAGCCAGGGTGTGGCCTGCGGAAGCGGGCTGCCCCCACCCCTGCCCTCCCCCAGAGGGGGAGGGAGTCAAGTCAGCGGCCAGCACCGGTCTTGCTCCCTCTCCCCCTGGGAGAGGGCTGGGGTGAGGGCTCGCATGCGAGAGCAAATCGAAGAATCGACGCAGCCGATCGATGGGCAGCATCATCAGGTCGTGCAGGCTCAGGCCCGGCAGAGCCTCTAGCTGCTCGCGGCTCCAGCTCACGCCGGTCGGCATGAAGCGCTGCGCGGGATCGAGCACCGCGTCGGCCGCGGGCTTGGCGCCCAGGCGCCAGAGCAAGGCGTCGGTTTTCAGGCGCGCGCCGCCGCAGGTGCCGCAGGGCGTGTAGCTGCGGTATTTGGACAAGAGCACACGAATGTGCATCTTGTAGGCCTTGCTCTCCAGGTATTCAAAGAAGCGGCGCACCCCAAACCACTGCTTGTTCCACTGGCCCTTCCAGTTCGGCGAGCCGTTGATCACCCAGTCTTTTTGCTCGGCTGTGAGCTTGTACCAGGGCGTGTCTCGAGGAATGCCGGCGGTCTCGGCGTGGCGCATCAGGTCGTCTTGTGCCTCGGCCCAGGCCGGCGTCTGCATGGGCTTGATCGCACCGGCGCGCAAGGTCAGCTTGTCGTTGGGAATCACCAGGCCCAAGTCAACGCCGATGACGCGTCCAAAGCCGCGGCAGGTCTCGCAGGCGCCCATGGCCGAGTTGAAAGAAAACAAAGACGGCGTGGGCTCGGCATAGCGCAGATTGCTGTCGGGGCAGTGCAAGCCGGTCGAGTAACGCCAAAGGGTCTCGGGCTTGTCCTGGCCCTGCACAAACACATTGAGACGCCCGCCGTGCTTGAGCGCAACCTCGATGGCTTCGATGGCGCGCGCTTTTTCCACCGCCTGGATGCGAAAGCGGTCGGCCACCACATGCACCGCGCCTTCGTCCTTGAAGGCAGGCTCGGCCGGCTCGTGCACCCGGGTAAAGCCGCTGGCGGCCAGCCACTGTTCGAGCTGCTCTGAGGTCGTGCCCTGGGGCAGTTGCACCGGAAAGGTCAGCATCAGGCGCGGGTCGTCTGAAGCGGTGCGCGCCATCAATTCGGCGTAGATGGTCTCGGGCGTGTCATGGCGCACCAGCTGTGCGGTTTGCCGATCGTAGAGCTGGGCGGCGCGGGCGTAGAGCAGCTTGAGGTGGTCGTTGAGCTCGGTCATGGTGCCCACGGTCGAGCGAGACGAGCGCACCGGGTTGGTCTGGTCGATCGCAATGGCCGGCGGCACGCCTTCGACCTTGTCGACTGCAGGCTTGTCCATGCGGTCCAGGAACTGCCGCGCATAGGCCGAGAAGGTTTCGACGTAGCGCCGCTGGCCCTCGGCAAAGAGCGTGTCGAACACCAGAGACGACTTGCCCGATCCGCTCGGGCCCGTGACCACCGTCAGCTCGCCCGTGCGCAGATCGAGGTCGAGGTTCTTGAGGTTGTGCTGTCGGGCGCCGCGGATGCGGATCAAGCCTTGCGTCATGGAGCGGGCCTTCTGTGGGTAGGGCCCAACATTCTAGGCAGCCATGACGGCCAAGCGGGGCGCGCGGGTATCAGGATGCGTGGGGCCGAAAACCGCTCACCCAATTGCAAAGGATCGCACAGCCCAATGCGTCCCGATAGGCCCGATCCGCCTGCAAGGCTGCAGGCCAGGCAGACATGAAAACGCCTTACTTGGCGGCAGATGCGGCTGGCACAGGAGCCGAAGCGTCGGCAGCTGGTGCAGATGCCGCAGCGGCCGGTGCCGGACTGTGATCGCCGCCGTGCTTTTCGCCACCCATGTCCAGCGAGTCGCCGCCTTTCATGATGACAAACAGCGAGAGGGCCGCAAAGAGGATGAAGGCAATGGCGATTTTCATGGTGTCAGTCTCCCTGGAGTGTCAAAAGACGAGGTGCTCGACGAAAGGCCCGCAGGCAGCCTGCGGGCCTTTGAGCGAACGCCTGCGCGGGATCAATCGTCGGCGTAGATGTCCACGTCTTTGGTCTCGCGCACGAAGAGCAGGCCGATGACGAAGGTCACCGCAGCGATCGTGATGGGATACCACAGGCCGTAGTACATATTGCCGTTCTGGGCAACCATGGCAAACGCGATGGTCGGCATCAGGCCACCGAACCAGCCGTTGCCGATGTGATAGGGCAGCGACATCGAGGTGTAGCGGATGCGGGTGGGGAAGAGCTCGACCAGCATGGCAGCGATCGGGCCATACACCATGGTCACGTAGATCACCAAGATGGTCAAAATCGCAATGATGATCAGCTTGTCCACCTTGGCTGGGTCGGCCTTGGAGGGGTAGCCCGCTTCCTTGAGCGCCTCAGAAACTTCTTTCTTGAAGGCGGCGATGGCGGTCACGCTCTCGGGCGTGAACTTGGAGTTCTCCACCTTGGCCACCGGCGCGGTGATCAGCTTCTCGCCAATCTTGATCACAGCCGGGCCGGCTGCGGCCGCAACGGCGTTGTCGTAGCTCACCGAGTTTTGCGCCAGGAAGCGCTTGGCGATGTCGCAAGACTTGGTGAAGTCGATCTCGCGGGCCACCGGGTTGCCCTGGAAGGAGCAGTCGCCCGCAGCGGCGGTCACCACGATCTGGTTCTTCACCTGGGCAGCCGCCAGGTCGGGGTTGGCGGCCTTGGTCAGCGCGCCAAAGAGCGGGAAGTAAGTCACCACAGCCAGGGCCATGCCCGCCAAGATGATGGGCTTGCGACCGATCTTGTCGGACAGCGTGCCGAAGATCACGAAGAAGGGGGTGCCAATGATGAGCGATGCGGCCACCAAGATGTTGGCGGTGGCGCCATCGACCTTCAACACCGAGGTCAGGAAGAACAGGGCGTAAAACTGGCCCGAGTACCAAACCACCGCCTGGCCGGCGACCAGGCCGAAGAGGGCCAACAGCACGATCTTGAGGTTCTTCCACTGACCGAAAGACTCGGACAGCGGAGCCTTGGAGGTCTTGCCCTCAGACTTCATCTTCTGGAAGGCGGGCGACTCGTTCATCTGCAGGCGGATGTAGACAGAAATGCCCAGCATCACGATCGACAAGATGAAAGGAACACGCCAGCCCCAGTCGGCAAACGCCGCCTCGCCAATGATGGTGCGGGTACCCAAGATGACGATAAGTGACAAGAACAGACCCAGGGTGGCCGTGGTCTGAATCCAGGCGGTGTAGGCCCCGCGGCGGCCGTGGGGCGCGTGCTCGGCCACATAGGTGGCAGCGCCGCCGTACTCACCACCAAGCGCCAGACCCTGCAGCATGCGCAGCACGATCAGGATGATGGGAGCGGCCACACCGATCGTGGCGTAGGTGGGCAAGATGCCCACGATAAAGGTCGATGCGCCCATCAACAAGATGGTCACCAGGAAGGTGTATTTACGCCCGATCATGTCACCCAGACGGCCAAACACCAGCGCGCCAAAGGGCCGCACGATGAAGCCCGCGGCAAACGCCAGCAGCGCAAAAATGAAGGCGGCCTGAGGGTCGAGGCCAGAGAAGAATTGCTTGGCAATGATGGCTGCCAGCGAACCATAAAGATAAAAGTCATACCACTCGAACACGGTGCCGAGTGACGAAGCAAAGATGACTTTTTTTTCCTCGGCCGTCATCGGCCGAGCTGTTGTTGTCGCCATGGGGTGTCTCTCCAGATGAATCGCCTGCAGCGCAACATGCGCCGCAGTGACTGGACTATGCGCGCAGGCTCTGACCGTGCCCTGACGCGAAACTTGGCGCAGGCTTACAAGTGCGCAGCAGATGCGCTGACACGCAGCCAGCGAATCTGCTCGGCCTGTCGCGTCAAGTCAGGCCATGAACTCAAGCCTTCGCGCTGCCAGTGCGGCCAGGCCTTGAGCAGCAACTGGGCAGTGGCCCACACGTCAGCGGCGGCCTGGTGCCTGCGCGCGCATTGCACGCCGAGCGCGCGCATCCAGTCATCGAGGCTGCGGGCCTCGAGCGAAGGAAAGGCTGCCGGCAAGGCATCGGCCAAATCGAGCCAGGGCCAGCGCGGCGGGCGCATGCGCTCGATCTGGTAGGCCCGGCGCAGCACCGAGCGGTCAAAGCCTGCGTGATAGGCCAACACCGGCGAGGTGCCCACCCAGTCTTGCAAGCGCTGCAAGGCCTGGGCCGCCGGCATGCCCTGGCGCTGCTGACCCCAGCCGATGCCGTGCAGCAGCACGTTGTCGTGCGATGCGGCCATGACCTCTTGGCGAAGCACCACCTCAAAGCTGTCGTGCGCGCGCAAGCTCGGGCCGTCGCCACTGAAGTGGATGGCCAGCGCGGCCACACACAGCAAGCGGTCGCTTTGCGGATCGAGCCCAGTGGTTTCCACATCGAGCACGATCCAGCGCCGCGCGTCGGGTGCAGGCCCAAGCGGCGCACCCAAGCGTCCGGCCAACCAGTTGCGCAAGCTCGTCATGGCCTAGGAAAAGTCCGCAAAACCCAGTCATCGCGAGGAGCGCAGCGACGTGGCGATCCATGAGCCACTAACCGATCAACGTTGATTGGATTGCCACGCTTCGCTCGCAATGACAAAACGCACTTGTGCTGACCAGCCCTAGCGCACATAGTCCAGTTCCAGGCGCTGCTGCAGACTGCGGATCGCTGCAAAGCTGGCCTTGAGGACCTGCCGATCCACCAGGTTGAGCGCATCGAGCCGCAGGCTGTTGGCCTGGCGCGGATCGAGCCCGGGCTGCAGTTGATGGCGCAGGCGCAGCAGTTGCAAGTAATCAAAGGCCGTGACCCAGCCGCGGTATTCCGTCTCGGGGATGCCCAGCCGTGCGCTGGCCCGCTCCAGTCGATCAACGGTCGAGACCGCATCGATGCCTTGGGCAAACGCCAAAATGCGGGCCGCATCGACCAGCAGCGCGGTGCCCGAGAGCTTGATGTCAATCACCTCGTGCCCATCGGCATCGCGGTGGGTGTCAAAGCCGCCATGCCAATTGAGCGGCACCGAACGGGCCAGATGGTTGCGCGCCCACTGCGCCAGAAAGCGCGGCGTCTGCAAGGCCTGCTGGCGCACCTGCTGGCCCAGCTGAGCCAACCAATCGGCGCGGCCAGCCAGAGCACGAAAGTCGAAGAACACGCTGGCTTTGAGCAGGTCTTCGGGGCTGCCCTGCTCGATCCACTGGGCAAAGCGTGCGCCCCACTGCGCCCGGGTCAGGCAGCACGGTGCATTGCAGGCCATCACACCGCCGGTGCACAGAGGGTAGCCGCAGGCATCGAGCGCTTGGTTGACGTCAGCCGCAAAAGCCAGCCAGGCCGGCTGATCGCGCGCTGGGTCGTCAGACTCGAAAATCAAGGCGTTGTCCTGGTCGGTGGCAATCGTTTGCTCGCCACGGCCCTCCGAGCCCAAGGCCACCCAGCACATCTGCTGCGCGCTCAGGCCGTGGCGCTGCAAGGCCAGAGCGATCGCCCGTTCGGTCAGGCTGTCGTTGAGTTGGCTGATCAAACGCGTCAGCGGCCGCGACTGCACGCCCTGGGCCATCAGATGCGCGGCAAAGGCGCGGATGCGTGCGGCGGCATGTTGTAACTGCTCCAGGCTCTGAGCCTGCCAGATCGCGCCGCTGACATGCTTGATCGACTGGTTTTGCAGAGCAAACAGGTCGCGCTCTGAAACGATGCTGAGCAGACGGCCTTGGTTCATCACCGGCAGGTGGCGCAGGCCGTGGCGCGACATCATCAGCGCGGCATCCAACACCGGGCGATGGGCCTCGATGGTCAGCACCGGCTGGCTCATGATCTGCGAGGCCGGGGTGTGCAGCGGCAGCCCGGCCAGCGCCACGCGGCCGAGCACATCGCTGCGCGTGAGAATGCCGCTCAGCGCCCCTTCGTGATCGGTCAGCAGCACCGAGCCGACTTTTTGGGTGAGCATCAAACCCAGCACCTCGCTCAAAGGGGCAGCGGCGGGCCGGCTGATCGGCTGGCGCGGCGTCAGCTCGGCAAGGGGGCTTTCGAGGTTGCGCTGCTGCTGCACCTGGGCTTGCAACTCCTGGCCCCAGCGGCGGCGGGAGTCGTCCAGAAAAGCGAGCATGCGCTGGTTCAAGAAATCGGCCCACGGCGCACTCGCGCTCATCAAGGCGCTGGCCTCCGCCCAGGGGATGAACAGGCAAAAGCAGTCATCGAGCGCGCTGTAGCTGCTGCTTGTTGGCCGCCCGGCCAACAAGGCGGCCACCGGAAA
>JAIXWZ010000149.1 GCA_027491035.1 Comamonadaceae bacterium
TCCAGCTCCAGCTCCGGCTCCAGCTCCAGCTCCAGCTCCAGCTCCAGCTCCAGCTCCAGCTCCAGCTCCAGCTCCAGCTCCAGCTCCAGCTCCAGCTCCGGCTCCGGCTCCAGCGGGCGCACCCGCCGCACCGCCAGCGGCCGCCCCAGCCGCCGCCCCAGCCAGTGGCGCAGGATCGTCGGGGGGCGGCAGCAGTGCAGGTGGCGGTGGCAAAGCCGACGCATCGGGTCGCCCGGCCAAAGCCGCAGGCGGCAAGTCGACGGAGGCGGGCAAGGACAAATCGGCCAGCGCGGCAACAGCCAACCGCGCCGTGCCGGCCAACAGCGTGCTCGCGGCCCAGGCTGCGGCGGTGTCCAGCCGGGTGGCCGCTGCTCGTTCGCAGGCGCTCACAGGCGCCACGGCGGCGGCCCGTACAGCATCGGTGGACGCCATGCGGGCACGGCTGCAGGCCAGCCGCTTGGGCGGTGACAGCTTGGCCAGGCCCCAGGCTGCCATCCGCATTCAGTCCAGCCCTGTGGCGCAAGCCGCGGCGGTAAAGCAAGAAAACCGACCGCAGGCGGCCTCGCGAGACTTGCAGCCAACAAACCGGCCGCCCGTAGCCTTGCGAGACTTGCAGCCAACAAACCGGTCGCCTGCGGTCTTGCGGGACTTGCAGCAAGCAAGCCGAGCGCCTGCGGCCTCGCGAGACTTGCAGCAAGCCAGCCCACCGCCTGCGGCCCTGCGGGACATGCAGCAAACAAACCCGCCGCCTGCGGCCTTGCGGGACTTTGGCAACGCCGTGGTGGACAAGGTGGGTGCGCAAAACCCCTTGCTCGCCGAAAGCAAGATCGTGCCACGGGAGCCCGAGCGCGATGCCTTGCTGCCGCCGCCCAGTGAGATGACGCAATCTTTTGACTCTGTGCCTTCTTTGCGCAGTTCCTCGACGAAACAAAAGGTCAGGCACTCCAAGACTGTCACCTTGCAAGAAGAGACCATGGAAGCGGTCAACTTCCTGAATCTGATAAGCCTTCGACTTTTGCCTTGATTGGACGTATTCCTTATGTTGGCCTGGCTCTATACCTTCAGTAATTTGCAAATCGGAGCAATGCTCCTGTTCACGGGTTTGAGCGTGACCACCGTGATCCCCACGCTGGTGCGTCGCCGCTTCAAGATCAACATCGATGAAAACTTATCCCGAGGGGCGGAAGAGTCCTTCAAGCTCTTTATTTCGCTGAGCTTGCTGCTGCTGGCTTTTTGCATGGTGCGCGCCCAGGGCGACTACCGAGGGGCCGAAGACATCGTCTCGCGCGAGGCCACCGTCATGCTCAAGATGGACCGGGCTTACGAATCTTTTGCCACCGAGGACACCGACGCCATGCGCTTGGTGCTGCGCACCTATGCCGAGCACTTGGTCAAGGACGAATGGCCGATGCTCGCACAGGGCGAGCGGGCGAGCACCGCCAGCGAAGACCTGCACCTGATCTCCACCATCTCCAAGCAACTCGAGCCGCAGACGCCCGAGCAGCAGGTCGCGCGCTCGGAGATCATCCAGTCGGTCAACCAGCTCAACGACCTGCGCGAGGCCAGGATCTCGGCCAGCCTGGTCAAGTTGCCCATGTTTTACTGGTACGCCATCTTCACGGCCTTGTTCTTTTTGACGCTCTTCGGTTGGCTCCAGAACCCCCTGAGCAAGATGGTCACTTGGGTGGGCGGAGTGACCTGCGGCGTGAGCCTGATGCTCACTGTGCTGATTTCCACCTCAGGCATTTTTGCGGGTCAGCACTCCGTATCGCCCGAGCCCATTCGCAACGCCCTGATCCAAATGGGCACCCTAGGCGGCTGATGAAATTTTTTAAACCCCCCTTTCAGACCATGAACATACGCTGCGCACTCCAACGCCTTCCTTTGCTGGCCGCCTTGGCTGTGGCTTTTCCCTGCTCCTTGATGGCGGTTGATGCGCAGGCCCAAGTGCTGCCCGCGGGACCACAGCGTTTGCTGATTCAGCGCACGGCCGAAGACATTGCAAGGTCCGACGCCATGGCCACGCCAATGACCGAATCTGACATCTTGGCCCGCGAGGCCATTGCCTTGATTCAGGAGAAAGACCTCAAGAAAGCCTCAGAAAAAATCAATGCGGCCTTGCGCCTGCGCATGGACCGCTCCTACTACCACTTGGTCAACGGCTTGATCTACCACCTGCAAGCGCGCGAGGGTGGTGCCGGCTCCTACGAGTTGGCCGCGCAGGGTTACCAGCAGGCCATTCGCTTTGACGAATCGAACTGGCAGGCCCATCTGCTGTCGGGCCTGCTGCACATAGACACCTCCAAGTTTGATCAGGCCCGGCAAGACCTGGCCGAGGCCATGTATCTGCGCCCCGACGACGTCGATGTGCTCAACGCCTTTGCCTACGCGGCCTACCGCTCAGGCTCGCCAGACCTGGCCGCTGGCGCCATCAATGCGCTCGAAGCCATGGGCGGCGTCAAAACCCAGGTGGAAATTCGCAATGCCTCAGTCATCATGGCGGCCGTGGGCGAGCCCGACAAAGCGCGCGCCTACCTCGACCGACTCAAAGACAAGACCTCGCCCACCACCCGCAGCTTTGTGGAGCGCCGCGTCGGCGACTGGCAGGGCGTGCACAACAGCTCGTCCCTGCTTAGAACCCAGTTTGGCGCGCCGCCCGCTGCCGGTTTTGGTGGCGGCTTTGGCACCCCAGGCGGCGGTTTTGGCGCCCCAGGCGGCGGCTTTGCCGCCCCGGGCGGCGGCCTTGGCATGCCTGGCCAGCTCCCCCCGCCCGGGGCACCCGGCATGGACAAAATGGTGGTGGTGGACGTGGTCATCATCTCCACTGAAGAAGACTACTCCAGCCAGCAGGGCATGAATTTGCTGCGCGGCTTGCAAGTGCAGTTCGGCGGGCAAAATGATCCCGCCTTTTCAAGGCGAAGCACACTCGAACGCAACGCCTCAGGCGATCGCACGCAAAGCTCCGCCATCACGCGCTTGATTTCTGTGTCATCGGTGAGATACAGCCTGAACATCTTCAACATCAACAGCGCCCGCAACGAGATCTTGGCACGTCCTACCTTGGTGGCCACCGCAGGCAGGCCATCGGAGTTTTTCTCAGGCGCTGAGCTGAACGCCGTGGTGGTCAGCTCGGGCGTCAATGCCAACCCGGTGAACGTCGTCAAAGACATTGGCACGACCTTGCAGGTGACGCCCACCTTTTTGGATGACGGTCGGATCAACCTCAAGGTGCTGGCTCAGCGCACCTTCATCAAAACGCCCAACAACAACCTCAGCGGCTTTGATGCCCGGGTTGAAACGTCCAAAAGCCGGGTCGATGCCAGTGTGGTGATGCGCCCTGGCGAGACCTTGATTTTGGGTGGCCTGAGTGAGAAGGAAGGCGAGGTCACCCGCGACGGCGTGCCGCTCTTGCAAGACATCCCCTTGGTGCAATACCTGTTTGCCAACCGCACCTCGCGCGACTACCAAAAATCCACCCTGATTCTGATCACGCCCAGACCGGCGCAGTACGTGTACCAGCCTGAAAAAGCCCGCCAGGCCTACGAAAAAAGCCTGAGCGAGGAGGAGCGCCCCTTTGCCAGCCTGCGCGCACGCTACGCAGACTGGTTTCGGCCTTACCCAAACTGGGCTTCGGTGTTTCGTCAACTACAAGAAAACTCGCTCTACCGCGAGTTCCGAACCGGCGACGTGGCGCTTGAAAACTGGACCGACATGCGCTCACTCAAAGACCGCTTGCGCAAAATTCGCGACTTTCTGCACTACTGAACAGGCAGCGACTCATGAACTTCAGAGCTATGATTTTGAGCGCCAGCGTGCTGCTTGCCCTGTTGCCAGCCCAGGCCCAAAACGATGGGCGGCGCAAAACCTACAGCAGCGACACGCTGGTCTGCCGTTTTTGCGACATGCGCTATGAAGACCTTTCGGTGCGCAACTTCAAGCGCGTGGATGTGACAGGCGCCTTTCTGCACGGCGCCAACTTTTCCTGGTCGGTGCTGAAAAACAGCAGCCTGACCTCCAGCAACTTGGTGCAAGTGCGCATGGAATGGTCAGACCTCGATGGCGCCGATTTGTCCAAAGCCACCTTGGAAAACGCCACCATGTTCCGCTCGTCCTTCAGGGGCGCGAACTTTCACATGGCCAACCTGTCGGGCGCCAACCTCAACCGCAGCGAAATGGCAGGCGTGAGCATGGTCGCCGCGCTCATGCGGCGGGCCAACCTGACGGCTGCGCGCTTTAGCAATGCCAACTTGCGACAAGCGGACCTGAGCTACGCCAACTTGGAGAACTCTCGGGTGCGCGAAACGGACCTGCAGGGCAGCACCCTGGACAACGTCAATTTTGAGGGCTGTGACCTCAAGAACTCCGACCTGTCGGGCGCGTCCATCCGCGGCGCCAGCTTTGTGGCCACTTTGGTACAGCAGGTCAACTTTCGCAACGCTGACCTGAGCAACGCCAAGTTCCAAAACGCGGTGTTAGAGGCCAGCAACTTCAGCGGCGCCAACCTGTCTGGTGCCGATCTGACCGGCGCCACGCTGCGCAACACCATCTTGACCGGTGCCAACTTGTGCAAGGCCAAGCTGCCCGACGGCGGCATCGGTGCGTGCCCCACCGCCCCAGTGCCCGACCCCGCTGAAGCACCAGCGGCTGCGCCCGACGCTTCGCCCGGTTTGGCCCCCACCCCCGGCACCCCTGCCTCACCGTCTGGCCTGCCCTCTTCCATGCCTTCAGGTCAGGGCGAGCCGCGTTTTCCCTCCACTTCCATCAAGGGTGTCTGATGCTTGACAACACCTGGGCGGCTTTGAGCCGCAGAATCCACCGGCGCACGGCCTTGTCCTGCCTCCTGGTTTTCATGAGCCCCCTGGCCCTGGCCCAAGCCAGCCAGACGGGCACCCCCGTTTTTCGCGTGGCGGTGCCTGGCAATATGTTTGCCCAATTGGGCAAGGCTGGCCCCGAGGGCATATTCCTTGAAACCATGGACGCGCTGCTCAAACGCATGGGCAAAACGCCGCAGTACATCCTCATGCCCACAGGGGATGCCCTGATTGAAGCGGCCAGCGGCAAAATCAGCGCGGCCACGGTGGTCGTGCCGACCCCGCGCCTGGCCAGCACCTTGTGGCTGTCCGAGCCACTGGTCAACGAGTCCAACATTGTGGTGACGCTCAGGGACAAGGGCTTTGCGCTCAAAAAACTGGCCGATCTCAAAGGCAAGCGCCTGGGCGCGCGCCAGGGTTACCGCTATCCCATGCTGGAAAACAAGCCTGGCATCGTGCTTGAACGCTACACCACCGACGGTGAGATGCTGCGTGCCTTGCTGTTCGAGCAAATCGACGCCATCTTGTTCTCGGCCATCTCAGACATCTTTGCCATGCGCAGCGAGGGCATCATGAAGCGCCTGCTGGTGCTGGACAACGCCGCTGGCTCGGTGCCCTTTGTGGCAGCTTTTTCCAAAGTCCATTTCAGCCAGCAAGAGCTGCGGGACTTCAACAAGGCCTTGGCCGAGTTCAAGCGCAGCCCGCAGTGGGAAGAGGTGCTAGAGCGCAACGGATTGGCCGATTTGTCTAAGCCCTGGCCCATGATCACCGAGTAAACCGCGCGCCGTCACCGCTCAGGTGACGGCTGTCTGCGTGGGGCGCTTGGCGCCCTGGTGTTCGGCCGCTCACTTTGACTGGCCGCTGCCTCGCTCGCCCAGTCGAGTGCAGGGCAGATGCACGCGCTCGCCTGCCCACGCATCTGAATGCGCAAAACACACTTTTTAACAAAGTGCGGGCGGGAATGATTGAAGTGCTGCCAAGAGCAAGGCGCCACTTTGATCAGCTCTACATTGGATGCGATTAACTTTTGTGACGTTTATTCATCAACGTCACACGCACTTGCAAATTCATTGCTTTGCATGCGAGGCCTGTGATCCACCGGCAGACGCATGCAACTCCACTTGAGCTTGTAAATGCAGGAAAGTTTTTCAAACCTCTAACCAAGCACTCTGTTTGCTGGCGTGCTGGTTATTTGATGTCCTGACTCAAATAGATTCACAAGGAAAACAGATGCCCTCAAACTCGAAACTATTGCTCACGACAAGCTTGCTTGTCTCCATGGGCTTTGGCAGCGCCACCGCGCTTGCACAAACCGCCGCCGGCGCACCGGCGACCGGCCCATCGCCAGCAGGCCGTGTCGCTGCTCCCCCTGCGGCTGAGCTGCCCCCCCAGCTCAATCAGGCCCAGAAATTGATTCAAGATGCTCAGCGCCAAGCGCAAGAGGCCCAGAAAAAAGCGGCGGCTGAAGCGGCTGAGCGCGAGCGTCTCAAACGTGAGGCGCTTGTCAGGCCTGCTGCAACGCCTGAACAGCGCGCTGCCTTGCGCGCCGCGCAAGCTGAGGAGCGCAAAAAAAATACGATCGAAGCGACGCCCAGAGTCAAAGAGGCCCTGGTCAAAGAAGCTCAAATTCGCGATGCACTGGTTAAATCGACGGCTGCCGCGCAAGAACTTCAGAACAGGGCCGTCGCTGCTCAACAAAACGCCGTCAAGCTCAAAAGTGATGCGGACGCCCTGAGCAGACCCAACCCAAGTCTCGGCGCCAACTTCACGCCGCAAAACGTGACGCCCATGCTTCAGGGCCTGGACAACCTGACCAAGGGCTTGGCCGCCATCAAAACCCCGGCCGACCTGCCTCCTCCAAGAATGGCTGCGCTTAACCAGGAGTTGGCAAGGCTGATGGACTACATGGGCAAGGTTGACGGCGCACTGGATGGCGTGAAATTGGCCGGCGTGGAAACCCCAGCCAACAAAGAGGCGATGACGCTTTATATGCGCATGCCAGAGTTCGGCAGAAACGTGGAAGCCGAGATGGCGCGAGTGGAAAAGATCGTCCCGCAGACAAAGCCCATGTTCGACAAATTCCGTCAATGATCAAACGGTACGTTTTATCTCAACACACAACACACCATGAAAAAAAGTAATCTTTTAACAAAAACCGTGCTCTCCAGCATGATCGCGCTGAGCTCACTGATGGCCACCACTGAGGCGTTGGCCTGCTCGCGCTTTGACATCATCTGCAAGGCCAGGGAAGCTGAAAGAAAAGCCCGAGAAGCAGCCGAGCGACTCAGACAAGAGGCCGAACGAGCCAGAATAGAGGCCGAGCGCAGAGCTGAGGAGGCCAGGCGCGCCGCAGAAGCGGCTGCAGCCTTGGCCGCCCAGCAAGCTGAAGCGGCCAGAATCGCTGCAGAGGAAGCGGCCAGAGCCGCTGCGGCGTGGGCAGCCGCCAGAGCTCCCATCTCGCCCACAGAAGCCTCTAACTTTGCCACCAGCCGGCTCAACCAAGCAGGCGCCGGCTTACAGGGATTGGCCGTGTCTTCCGCGCAGACCACGGCCATGGGCTTAACACGCGTAGGCAACGACATCAACTGGGCTTTCCGCAGAACGAGCGACGCCTTGGATGCCGAGCTCAGAAGGCTCAACCTGCCCATTCCCGATGTGGCCGGTTTTGTGCAGCAAGCCGCGGGGCCTGCGGTCAACCAAGTCAAAAGCTATGACGCCTATCGCCGCGCCATGGCGGCCAACTTTGCCAGACTTGACAGCAATGACATTGGCGCGATCTGGAGCGTTTTGCGCACCGTCATGCAGGGAAATCGTCCCAGCGACGGACAGATGGCTGACTACCGGGCCGCGTTCACAGATCTCTTTGGCGACGTCTCCAATGGGTGCGCAGTCTGTCCCGTGCCTATGGGATTTCCCTCAGGTGTGGGCGTTGCGTTGACCGTGTCGACTCCTACGGCCACGGCCAATGGCATTCCAGTGGGTGGTTCGGTTTCCTTCAACCTGTTGCAAAGCACTTACTTGGTCAGCGGTAAGCCAGTGTTTGTGGCGGGCTACGCCATCAATGCCGAAGCCACCACGGCTGTCCGTCCGATTCCTGAAGTCTCTATGGACGTGACGTGGGTGATGGGTCAGCTGAGCACCAGCAAACTGCCTTTGGCCACGCTGAGCATCGCCGTGTCTACGCCTGCCGTTGAATCGGCTTACGGCAGCTGGTCTGGTGGCGGCTCGGTTGGTTTTACCACGCCCGATTCCGTGTACATGTTCCTGGATCAGACCGAGCGCAACAAGTTGCTCGCTGCACTCAAAAATCCATCCCAAGGTCCTAACTGGGTCTTGGAAAAAATCAACCAGGCCCTCAATGACCTGAAAACCATGGTCACGAATCCGGCCATTGACGCGGGTATTTCTGTTGGCTTGCCCGGCACCAGCGCCATGAAGCTCAAGCCCGATGGCGGCATGGTCTTGAGCTTGGGTGGGGTGATTGCCTCGTTCTAAAGACCGCAGCCTTGGCGCTGCTGGATGAGGCTCACAAGGCCTTGTTCAAGCTTTAGCGCCAGTTCAGTCCAAAAGGGTGGGTGCCATGCGGCATCCACCCTTTTTTGCGTTCAGCACGCCTCGCAATGACGCGGCCGTTCGTCATTGCGACCCTTCGCTGTCATTGCGGCACAGTCCCGTCATCGCGCCCCCACTCCGTCATTGCGAGGAACGAAGCAATCCATTGCGGCCTTGGCAAAGGCACATGGATTGCCACGGCGCTGCGCGCCTCGCAATGACGGCATTAGGGCGTCATTGCGACCCCACCCCGTCATTGCGCCCCCTGTCCCGTGATTGCGCCCCCTGTACCGTCATTGCGAGGAACGAAGCAATCCATTGCGGCCTTGGCAAGGCACATGGATTGCCACGGCGCTGCGCGCCTCGCAATGACGCAAGCAATCCATCAGCCGCCTTACAGGCCCATGCCCAGTTCGCGCAGGATGGCCTCGTTGTGCTCACCGACCCGAGGCACCGGACCCATGTAAGGGTCAAATGCGCTCTGAGCAGCCGGTGGCCACAGGGCAGGCAGTGGCCCGCTGGGCGAGTCAATCTGGGTCCAGCGATCACGAGCGCGCAGCTGCGGATGGTCCCAGACCTCGGCCATGGTGTTCATGCGCGAATTGGCGATCTGGGCCTGATCGAGCCGCTGCGTCACCTGCTCGCTGCTCAGACCTGCAAACACCTCCAGGATCGCTGCCTGCAAAGCCTGACGGTTGTCGCTGCGGCTGGCCACGCTGTCAAAGCGAGGGTCAGCCGCCAACCCCGGCTGACCGAGCACCACCTCACAAAAGCGTTCCCACTCCCGCTGGTTTTGCACGCCCAGAATCACCGCCCCACCGTCGCCGGTTTGGTACGGTCCGTAGGGCTGTATGGCCGCATGCGAGGCGCCGGCCCGCGCTGGCGGGGGCGCACCATCGAGGCTGTAGTAGAGCGGGTAGCCCATCCACTCGACCAGGGATTCGAGCATGGAGACATCGATGTGCGAGCCCTCGCCCGTCTTGCCGCGCTGGATGATGGCAGCCAGGATGGCCGAATAGGCATACATGCCGGCCGCAATGTCAGCAATTGAATTGCCGGTTTTTGACGGCGCCTCAGGCGTGCCGGTCACACTGATCAATCCGGCCTCTCCTTGAATGAGCAAGTCATAGGCCTTGCGGTCACGGTAGGGGCCGTCCAGGCCGTAGCCCGAAATATCACAGACGATCAGCGAGGGCTGCGCTGCCCTAAGCGTGGGGGCATCGAGTCCGAGTCGCGTGGTGGCCCCAGGGGCCAGGTTTTGCACCAGCACGTCGGCACGACCGATGAGCGCACGCAGCGCAGCCAGATGCGACGGC
The DNA here is from genome assembly GCA_027491035.1 of Comamonadaceae bacterium. GTDB lineage: Bacteria > Pseudomonadota > Gammaproteobacteria > Burkholderiales > Burkholderiaceae_C > Polaromonas. Next base: position 9,680 of record JAIXWZ010000149.1, read on the forward strand.
TGCTTGATGTCCAGCGCCAAACTCTCCTTGGAGCGATTGACCCACACAAAGTGCGAAGCCTGGCCTCGGGCCCGTTTGTCATAGTCGCGGGCAAAGTCGCCCGAGCCGGGCCGCTCGACCTTGATCACCCGCGCACCCAGGTCGGCCAGATGACGGGTACACAAAGGCGCAGCAATGGCCTGCTCCAGCGAGACCACGGTGATGTGATCGAGCGGTCGGGTGGCAGACATGCCTTAGCCCTCGTACTTCTTTCCCAACTCCAATAACTCGGGCGTGCCGATCAATGCGTTGAGCTGATCGAAGTCCAGCATTTCGTCCTTGAAGGGCGCGGTGGTCTGGTGCTGGCGCAAGCTGGCGTAGTAGCGGCGCAGCAGGTGCGAGACCGCGCGGGCGGTGCCGCCCGGAAAGATCACGATCCGGTAACCCAGGTCGCCCAGCGCCGCCGCGCTGTGCACCGGCGTCTTGCCGCCTTCGACCATATTGGCCAGCATGGGGATGCGTGCAGCAAAACGCCCGCAGGCGGCCTTCATCTGCTCGGGGCTGCGAACCGCTTCAATAAAGAGTGCATCAACCCCGCAGGCCAGGTAGTGCTCGGCGCGGTCCATCGCTGCTTCAAAGCCTTCGACCGCCACCGCGTCGGTGCGTGCCAGGATTAAGGTGTCTTTTGAATGCCGGGAGTCGAGCGCGGCGCGCAGCTTGCCGCACATCTCGGCCACTGGCACCACGCCCTTGCCATCAAGATGGCCGCAGCGCTTGGGAAAGGTCTGGTCTTCCAGCTGAATCATCGCCGCGCCGGCACGCTCGAAGGCGCGCACCGTGCGCTGGGTATTGAGCGCATTGCCAAAGCCGGTATCGGCGTCGACGATGACGGGCAGCCGCACCCGCTCGGTGATGCGAGCCAGGCTGTCAGCCACCTCGGTGGCGGTGGTCAGGCCGACATCAGAGCGGCCCAAGCGGGTATAGGCGATCGAGGCGCCAGACAGATAGAGGGCCTCAAAGCCCGCCTGCTCGGCCACCAGGGCGGTCAGCGCGTCGTAGATGCCGGGGGCCAGCAAGGCTGTCGGCTGCTGCAATCGTAGAGCGAGGGTCATGAAGAAATGCTTTCAAGTGTCCAAAGTCAGGCCTGCTGCAACTGTGCGGCCATCGTGGCTGCGGCGAGCCAGCCGCCACCGACCGCGCTGAGCAGTCCGTTGCCCGCCAGATAGCCGTCGGCACCCCGGCCCGAGACGCCGCGGGCGGCACCGCCGGCTGCAAACAGATTGGGCATGGGCTGGCCGTCGGCGCGCAGCACCCGCGCCTGCACGTCGATATCCAAGCCGCCCTGGGTGTGAAACAGTGCGCCGGTCACCTTGATGGCGTGGTATGGGGCTGTGAGCGAACGCTTGAAGGTGCGACCCAAGCGGTCGGTGTGGCCAGGCGCGATCTCATCGAGCGTGGCTTGTAGGGTGAGCGGGTCGCAGCCGATGATCGCTGCCAGGCCAGCCACGTCAGAGGCGGTGCGCAGCGCGCCTGCGGCCTCGGCGTCGCGAAAGTCCGGAAAGCCGCGCAGCAATTGGAGCAAGGGGTCGTCAAACACATTCCAGGCGATGGCGCCGGGCTGAGCCAGCACATGCACCGCCGCTTCGGAGTAGCCGCCGGTCTCATCGTTAAAGCGGCGCCCCAGGGCATTGACCTGCACCCCGCCTTCCATGATGAAGGCCCAGGTCACCAAGGCGTTGTGGGGCATGGCCCAGGAGCCATGGCCTTGGTAGGCATCCAGGTCGGCCATGCGCAGGCCGAGCTGCTGGCCCCAGACGATGGCCGTGCCGTCGTTGCCTTGATGCCCAGCAAACACCGCTCGCACCATCTCGGGCAACAGCTCACTGACCATCTGCGTGTTGCCGCCAAATCCGTTGCAGGCCAGCAGCAAGCACTGGCAGCCCAGGTGTTCGAGCTGACCGTCTGGCCTTTGATAGCCGACGCCAAGAATACGGTCCTGAGCATCGACCCACAGCTCGGTCACCAAGGCCTCGGTCAGAATGTCCACGCCGTCTTGCCGGGCCAACTGCTCGAGCCGGGTCATGAAGGTGGCACCGGTTTTTTCGGGCATGGTGTGCATGCGCAGCACGCGGTGGCCGGGGTAGAGAAAGCCGTCGACGATCTCAAACGGCAGCCCCTTGCCCTCCAGCACATCGATGGCCTCGGTCACCGCATGCACATAGGCCTGGACCAAGGGGCGGGGCGCCTGACCGTGGGCCTTGTTCATGACGTCGTCGATCAGCAGCTCGTAGGAGTCGGCAATGCCCAGAGACTTTTGCAGTCGGGTCTGCGCCGCAGGAATGAAGCCCGAGGACAAGGCCGTCGAGCCGGTGGGCGTGGCATCGCGCTCGAGCACCACGCAATCGAAGCCGGCTTGGCGCACGGCGATGCCCGCAGTCAAGCCACAGGAGCCGCCGCCGACAATGACCACCGGCAGCGCCATGGTGCCCACGGGCATGGCCTGGGCACGCACGACGCGGGGCTGGGTCGAGAGCTTGCTCATGAGGGCTCCTTGCGCTGTTGCAGGTTTTTCTTCAGCTGGGGCAACAGACCGCCAGCGCGCACCATCTCCAGCAGGAAGTCTGGGATGGCATCGCAAGCCAGACGCTCGCCATTGCTGCGAATCACCGCGCGGCCGGGCAGATCGAGCGTGATGGACTCGCCCTCCTCCAGGCGCTCGGCTTGGGGGCAGGTCAGCAGCAAGAGGCCTAGATTGAAGGCATTGCGAAAGTACAGGCCACTGTAGGACGGCGCAATCACCGCCTTGACACCGAGCTGCACCAGGGCGCCGGCCGCCTGCTCACGCGATGAGCCGATGCCAAAGTTGGCGCCAGCAGCAATCACATCACCGGCGCGCACCTGCGCTGCAAATTCGGGCCGCACGCCCTCCAGGCAGTGGGTGGCAATATCGGCGATGCCCAGCTTCATGTAGGCGCCGGGGGCGAGCTGGTCGGTGTCGATGTCGGCGCCCAGCTTCCAGACCTTGTGGGTGACGCTCATGCCAGCACCTCACGCGGGTCGGTGATGCGCCCGCGCAGCGCCGAGGCGGCCACGGTATAGGGCGAGGCCAGGTAGACCTGCGCGGTGGCCGAACCCATGCGGCCCTTGAAATTGCGCGCGGTGGTGGCGATCACGTTGGCGCCGTCAGGGATGCTGCCGCCATAGCCCGAGCAGGCGCCGCAGGCCGTGGGCAGCACCTGCGCGCCCAGGTCGCGCAGCCGGGCCATGATGCCCTCGGACTCGGCCTGCGCCTGGTCCTGCTGGCTCGCCGGCGCCACCATCAAGCGCACCCCATCGGCCAGCCGCGCAGCGCCGGCTCGCTCAAAGACGCGGGCTGCGGCCCGCAGATCGTCAAGCTTGGCGCCGGTGCACGCGCCGATGTAGGCCACCTGGACCGCGGTGTCGCCAAACTGGTCAACCGCGCGGGTGTTGGCCGGACTGTGCGGGGCCGCCACCTGGGGCGCGAGCGCCCCAGCATCGAAATCGTAGACGATGGCCTGGGCGTCCTCGTCGCTGTCCCAGCCGTCGATCTGAGCATCGTGCACGCCGGCTTGGGCCAGCGCCTCGAGCGTGACCTCGTCGGGCGCAATCAGGCCGGCCTGCGCGCCCATCTCGGCGCTCATGTTCGACAAGGTCATGCGCTCCTGCATCGACAGCGCGCGCACCGCCTGGCCGCAAAACTCCACCGCCTGGTACTGACCGCCGTTCATGCCAAAACGCCCGATCATGTGCAGCATCATGTCCTTGGCACTGACCCCGTCGGCCAGCCGCCCGCCCCAGCGCATGCGCAGGGTTTGCGGCACGCGCACCCAGATCTGGCCGGTGACCACCACGCCCAGCATCTCGGTGCTGCCGATCCCGAACATGTACGCACCGAAGGCGCCGCCGGTGGGCGAGTGCGAGTCGCCACCGACACAAAACAGGCCGGGCCGCAGATGCCCTTTTTGCGGCAGCACCACGTGGCAGATGCCCTGCCCGTCGTAGACATGCGGCAACTGCTGCTCGCGCGCCCAGTCACGGGCGATGCGCACGATGCGCCGCGAGTCGTCGTCTTGCTCGGGCACGTAGTGGTCCATGACCAGCACAATGCGCGACTTGTCCCAGACCTGCGCGCCGAGCTCCTCGAGCATGGGCTTGAGGCGCCTGGGGCCTGAGGAGTCGTGAAACATCGCCAGATCGACCTGGCAGTTGACGATCTCGCCGACCGCCACGTGCTGCCGTCCGGCGGCGCGGGCGATGAGTTTTTGGGCCAGCGTCTGCGCCGGCGCGTCCTGGGTCTTCACCGATTGCCCTCCTGTTGGACCGTCAGAGCGCTGCCAGCGGCGCCCTGCTCCTGCTGTTTGACGGCGATGCGCGCATCGACACTGCCAATGCGCGAGACCTCCATCTGGTATTCATAGCGGTCGGGGCGGTACAAGCCCTCGAGCCACTGAACCGGTCTGTCCTGCACATCGTAGACCAGCCGGCGCACGGCCAACAAGGCCGTGCCGATGGCCACGCCCAGCTCAGCGGCAACCTGCGCATCGGCGGCTCGGGCCGAGATCGTCTGCTGCGCCCGGCCGAGCTCGACGCCCGACTCCTCGAGCAGCTGCAGCAAGGGCTTGCCCGCCAAGGCGCGCCGCGACACGCCCGCCAGCAGCGACTGCGGCATGTAGGTGGTGATGTGCGACAGCGGCCCTTCGCGCGAGCTGCGCCGACGCACGGCCTTGCGCACTGGGCTGCCCGGTGCGATCTGCAAGGCCGCGGCCACCGATTCGCCGGCCGCCACCGTGCGCCAATCGAGCACCTTGACCGTGGTCGCACGGCTGGCGCTGACAATGTTTTCCATCAAACCGGCCAGGCGGGTCGGTCGGGCCTGCACGCCCGCGGCCTGCGCCGCGGCGCTGCGTGCGGCCGGCGTCGGGAAGGTGCCGCGGCCAGCAACCCGCACAATCAGGCCTTCGGCGACCAGCTGCTCCATGGCGTGGCGGATGGTCACGCGGCCCACGGCAAACTGCTGGGCCAAGGCGATCTCGGCCGGCAGGCCCTGGGCAAACAGCCCCTCCTGCAATTGCTCACGCAGCACCAGGTAGACCTGGTGGTATTTGGTCAGCGGAAGCCTGGCGCTCATGCTTGGCCTGCCTGCCAGTGCAACAGGTCGATGCCAAACACCGCCTCGGGCGCGACGCCTTCGAGCAGGTGATACAGCACGAACCGGTAGCTGTCGTGGGCATCGATTTCGCTGGGCGTGATCGCAAAGGCCAGGTTGCCGCCTGTGCTGAGCCGACCGGGATAGCCCCAGTGCAGCAGCGTCTGCTTGAACACCGCAGCGGCGGTGCGCGCGAGCTCAGCGTCGGGGGCCAGAAACTCCAGCACCAGGGCGACCTCGTGGGCGCTGCGCTGCTCAGGGGGCAAGGGCCGCACCGCGCCCTGCCCATAGACGTGCTCGACCACCTGCCAGGGCCCGGGCAGCAGGCTGCGCACACGCTGGCCCACGGCCTGCAGCACGGCAGGCAACTGCGCGATCAGGGTGGGATCGGCCACACCCGCCAGCAGCACCGTGCGCGCGCCCGAGCGCGCCGCGCCCTCGACCTTGAGCGTGGGCTGGGCCCTGTGGATAAATTGTGCGCCGCTGACCCGGGTGCGGTGGGCGTCGATGGCCTCATAGCGCGCCTGGCGCAAATCGAGTGTGCCCTCGGGCTCTTCGACGCACCAGGGGTCGGCCTGCTCGTACAGCGCATGGGCCGCCACCGAGGCGGGCGTGGCATGGAGCAAAGGGTTCATGCTCTCCAGAATGAAGTCGTCCATGCCCAGCTCGGCGAGCATGGCATCGCGCCCGCCGGGGCTGCAGCACAA
>JAIXWZ010000176.1 GCA_027491035.1 Comamonadaceae bacterium
CATCGGCGATACCAGCCCACAAAACATGGGGTTTGCCCGAGGGTCCGGGCAGTTGGTGAACCCGGTTCCAACCCATCTGCGGCACTTTGAAACGGCTGCCATCGGCTTGCCGGCGGCCCTCGAGTTCAAAGCGCAGCACCTGTCCGTCGATCAGGCCCAGAGCCGCGGTGGTTTGGCCGTCCAGGCCTTCATGGCTGAAATCGAGCAGCATCTGCATGCCCACGCACACCCCAAACAGCGGCTTGTGAGCGGCCGCGTGCAGCACCGCCTGGCGCAGCCCCGAGGCATCGAGCGAGCGCATGCAGTCGTGCATGGCCCCCTGCCCGGGCAGCACCACACGGTCGGCCGCCAGAATCTGGCGCGCATCGCTGCTGACCACCACCTCGCAGCCCGACCCCTGCGCGGCGTGGCGGACCGCTTGCAAGACGGAGCGCAGATTGCCTGAGCCGTAATCGACAACTGCGACGGTTTGCTTGGACATCGGTCAGAGCGGCGCACCGGTGCAGCCGGCGCGGTGTTGGATCAGAGCGAACCCTTGGTCGAGGCGATGGCAGACGGCGCGCGTGGATCGATTTCCAACGCCATCCGCAAAGCACGGGCAAAGGCCTTGAACACGGTTTCCGCCTGGTGGTGGGCGTTCTCGCCACGCAGGTTGTCGATGTGCAAGGTGATGAAAGCGTGGTTGACCAGCCCCTGGAAGAACTCGTAGGCCAGCTGGGTGTCAAACTGCCCGATCATGCCGCTCTTGAACGGCACATGCATCACCAGGCCAGGGCGGCCGGAAAAATCGACCACCACCCGCGACAGGGCCTCGTCGAGCGGCACGTAAGCATGGCCGTAGCGGCGCAAACCGCGCTTGTCGCCGACGGCCTGGGCCAAAGCCTGGCCCAGGGTGATGCCGACATCCTCGACCGTGTGGTGGCCGTCAATGTGCAAATCCCCCTCGGCCACGATGTCCAGATCGATGAGCCCGTGGCGAGCGATCTGATCGAGCATGTGATCAAAAAAACCGATGCCGGTGGCCAGACGCGATTGCCCCGTGCCGTCGAGGTTGATCTTGACGCGAATGCGGGTTTCGGCGGTGTTGCGGCTCACCTCGGCGATGCGGGGGGCGGCCTGGGCTGTGGAGGTCATAGGCTGTGTTGGAGTGCTTGCAACAGCAGCGCGTTCTCATCGGGCGTCCCGACGGTCAGGCGCAGGCAGTTGCTGAGCAGGGGGTGCATTTTAGAAACGTTTTTGACCAGCACGCGCTGCCCCTTGAGGGCGTCAAAGACGGCCGACGCCCGCTCGGGCGGGCCACCCAGACGCAGCAGCACCATGTTGGCGTCGCTGCGAAAGGGCGTCACGCCTGGCAGGGCCGCCAGCGCAGCCAGCAGCTTGTCGCGCTCGGCCACGATGGCCTGGGCCTGCTGGGCAAACACCGCCTGATGCTCGAGGGCGAACAGTGCGCACTCGCAATTGAGCACGCTCACGTTGTAGGGCGGGCGCACCTTGTCGATCTCGGCCATCAGGGCGGCAGGGCCCATCATGTAGCCCAGCCGAATGCCGGCCAGACCGAATTTGCTGAGGGTGCGCATCAGCAGCACATGGCGGTGAGCGGCGATGCGATCGATATAACTTGTACCCGCAAAAGGTTGGTAGGCCTCGTCCATCACCACCAGGCCGCCTTGCCGGCCCACCGCTTCGATGAGGGTCTCAATCGCCGCATCGTCCCAGCAATTGGCGGTCGGGTTGTTGGGATAGGCCAGATAGGTGATGCTGGGCTTGTGCTGCTCGATGGCCTGGAGCATGGCCGGCAAGTCGAGCTCAAAGTCGGGGCTCAGGGGCACGCCGACGAAGTTCAGGCCCTGCAACTGCGCGCTCATCGCATACATGACGAAGCCCGGCACGGGTGCCAGGATGGTGGCGCCAGGCAAGTCGCAGGCCATCGCCAGCAGGGAGATGAGTTCGTCCGAGCCGTTGCCCAGCATCAGCGCGAAGCCGGCCGGCATGTCGGCATAACGCGCCAGGGCCTGGCGCAGATCGCCCAGACGCCGGTCTGGGTAGCGGTTCAAGGCCAGCGCGCCAAGCCGGCGGCCCAGTTCGGCCTGCAGCTCGGGCGGCAGGCTGTAGGGGTTTTCCATTGCATCGAGCTTGACCATGCCAGCCGAATCCTGCACGGCATAGGCGTGCATGGACTGCACATCCTGGCGGATGAGACGGGCGAGCTGGGTGTCGAGCGTCACGGCGTGGTCCTCATCGGGGGCACGCGGTCCAGGCGCAGCTCAGCGGCCCGGGCATGGGCCTGCAAGCCTTCGCCGTAGGCCAGCTCGGCCGCGATCAGACCCAGGGTCTGGGCGCCGCTGTGGCTGACCTCGATCAGGCTCGATCGCTTTTGGAAGTCGTAGACCCCCAGCGGGCTGGAAAAGCGCGCCGTGCCGCTGGTGGGCAGCACATGGTTGGGCCCGGCGCAATAGTCGCCCAGCGACTCACTGGTGTAGGCGCCCAGAAAAATAGCCCCGGCATGGTGCAGCAAAGGCTCCCACTGGCCAGGCGACAGGCTCGAAACCTCCAGGTGCTCGGGCGCGATCCGGTTGCTGATGGCGCAGGCTTCCTCCATGCTGCGCGTGTGGATCAGTGCCCCGCGCCCGCTCAGGCTCTTGGCAATGATGTCCGCGCGCGGCATCTGCGGCAGCAGCCGCTCGATGGCCTGCTGCACCTGGGCAATGTAGTCGGCGTCGGGACACAGCAAGATGCTTTGCGCCAGCTCGTCGTGCTCGGCCTGCGAGAACAGGTCCATGGCCACCCAGTCGGCTGGCGTGCTGCCGTCGGCCAGCACCAAAATCTCGGAAGGCCCGGCGATCATGTCGATGCCGACCGTGCCGAACACGCGGCGCTTGGCCGCCGCCACATAGGCATTGCCCGGGCCGGTGATCTTGTCGACCTTGGGCACGGTCTGGGTTCCATAGGCCAAGGCGCCAACGGCCTGAGCGCCGCCGACCGTGAAGGCCCGGCTGACGCCCGCCAGATGCGCGGCGGCGAGCACCAGAGGATTTTTCTCGCCCCCGGGGGTGGGCACCACCATCAAGATTTCGGCCACACCGGCCACTTGCGCAGGAATCGCGTTCATCAGCACCGACGAGGGGTAGGCGGCCTTGCCGCCGGGCACATAAATGCCCACGCGATCGAGCGCGGTGACCTTTTGGCCCAGCAAGGTGCCGTCGGCATCGCGGTAGCTCCAGCTTTCACCGCAAGCCTTCTTCTGCGCTTCGTGGTAGGCGCGCACACGGTCGGCGGCCGACTGCAGGGCCTCGCGCTGGGCCGCTGGCAAGGATTCAAAAGCGGCCTGAAGTTCTGCCTGGGTCAGCTCCAGGGCCTTCATGTCGGGCGCGGCCAGCGCGTCAAAGCGCTGCGTGTAGTGCAGCACCGCCGCGTCGCCTCGGGCCCTGACATCGGCCAGGATGTCGGCCACGCGCTGCTCGATGGCCGCGTCGGTATCGGCCGACCATTGCAGACGGGCCTGCAAGGCGGCGTCGAAGTCAGGCTGCGCGGTCGACAGCAGCAAAGGTTGGGCTTGCATGGCGTGACTCAATGAGCAGGAGAGACGGCGCGGGCCATCGCCTCGATGATCTGACGGATCGGCGCCTGCTTGAGCTTGAGCGCGGTCTGGTTGACCACCAAGCGGGCGCTGATGTCCATGATGCGTTCGACCTCGATCAGGTCGTTGGCCTTGAGTGTGCTGCCGGTCGACACCAGGTCGACGATCGCATCGGCCAGACCGGTCAGCGGGGCCAGCTCCATGCTGCCGTAGAGCTTGATCAGGTCGACGTGCACGCCCTTGGCGGCGAAAAAATCGCGCGCAATCGCGATGTATTTGGTGGCCACCTTCAGCCGCGCGCCCTGGCGCACGGCGGCCGCATAGTCAAAGCCCTGGCGCACCGCCACGCTGATGCGGCACTTGGCAATCTGCAGATCGAGCGGCTGGTACAGCCCCTGGCTGTCGGACTCGAGCAAGGTGTCCTTGCCCACCACGCCGATGTCGGCGCTGCCGTACTGCACGTAGGTGGGCACATCGGTGGCACGCACCAGCACCACCCGCAGATCGGGCCGGTTGGTCGCCAAAATCAGCTTGCGCGACTTCTCTGGATCGTCAAGCACCTCGATGCCAGCGGCCTTGAGCAGCGGCAAGGTGTCGTCAAAAATGCGCCCTTTGGACAGGGCCAGGGTGAGCATGGCCATCAACGGATCCTCTCGATGTCTGCACCCAGAGCCCGCAGCTTGGTCTCCATGTGGTCGTAGCCGCGGTCGAGGTGATAAATGCGATCGACCACGGTCTGGCCCTCGGCCACCAGTGCAGCGATCACCAGGCTGGCCGAGGCGCGCAGATCGGTGGCCATGACGGTGGCGCCCGACAGGCGGGGCACGCCCTCGATCAGGGCCACCTTGCCATCGACCTGTATCTTGGCACCCAGTCGCACCATCTCGTTGACATGCATGAAGCGGTTTTCAAAGATGGTCTCCGTCACCTTGCTGCTGCCACTGGCGATCACATTGAGGGCCATGAACTGCGCCTGCATGTCGGTCGGAAAACCCGGGTATTCGGTGGTGCGAAAGGACTGCGCCTGAAGCCGGCCCGAGGCCTCGATGGCAATGCCTTGGGCGTCCGATGTGATGCGGGCACCGGCGGCCTGCAGCTTCTCGATAACGGCGTCCAGGTGATCGCCGCGGCCGTGGCGCAGGACAGCCCGACCGCCGGTGGCCGCGACGGCGCACAAAAAGGTGCCCGCCTCGATGCGGTCGGCCACCACGTGGTGCTCACAGCCGTGCAGGGCGTCGACGCCGTGGATGCGGATGCGGCTGCTGCCATGGCCTTCAATGCGGGCGCCCATCTTGATCAGCATCTCGGCCAGGTCGACGATCTCAGGCTCCTGGGCCGCGTTCTCGAGCACCGTCTCGCCTTCGGCCAGCGTGGCAGCCATCAGGAAGTTCTCGGTGCCGGTGACCGTGACCATGTCGGTGGTGATGCGAGCGCCCCTGAGCCGGCGGGCGCCGCCGGCCAGGCGGGCCACCATGTAGCCGTGCTCGACATGGATCTCGGCCCCCATGGCCTGCAAACCCCGGATGTGCTGATCGACCGGGCGCGAGCCGATGGCGCAGCCGCCCGGCAGGGAAACGACCGCCTGGCCAAAGCGGGCCAGCAAAGGCCCCAGGGCCAGCACCGATGCGCGCATGGTCTTGACCAGCTCGTAGGGCGCATGCGGCTTGTCCAGCGACGCCGCCTCGGCCCTCACCCGGCTGGGCTGCAGTGGGTCGCGCTGCACCTGCACGCCCATGTTGCCAATAAGCTTGAGCATGGTGGTGACATCCTGCAAGCCCGGCACGTTGTCCAGCGTCACCGGCTGCTCGGTCAGCAGCGCCGCGCACAGCTCGGGCAAGGCGGCATTCTTGGCACCCGAGATATCGACCGTCCCCTGCAACTGCCGGCCGCCGCGAATGAGCAGCTTGTCCATTCAGCGCCCCCCCTGGGCGGCCCACTCGGCCGGGGTGTAGGTCTTCATCGACAGGGCGTGCACCTCGTCGGTGTGCATGCGCTGGCCCAAGGTGGCATACACGCGCTGGTGGCGCCAAACCGGGCGTCGCCCCTCAAACTCGCTAGAGACCACCACGGCCGACCAATGGCGACCGTCGCCCTCGACGCTCAGGTGGGCGCAGGGCAAACCTTGCGCGATCAGGTGCTGGAGTTGTTCAGCGGTCATGGCCAATTTTGTTTAACTGCGAATTTTGAATCCGATGCGCAGCAGGTGCAGGGCAACGGCACTGACGACCAGAAAGGCACCGCCCACCAGCGACAGACTCAACCAGGGCGAGGTGTCGCTGTGGCCCAGGAAGCCATAGCGAAAGCCGTCGATCATGTAGAAAAACGGGTTCAGATGGCTCACCGATTGCCAGACATCGGGCAGCGAATGCAGCGAATAAAACACGCCCGACAGAAACGTCATGGGCATGATGACGAAATTTTGAAACGCCGCCATCTGATCAAACTTTTCGGCCCAAAGGCCAGCGATGATGCCCATGGCCGCCAAAAGACCCGCGCCCAGGGCGCCGAAAACCAAGATCCACAGCGGCGCCGCCCAGGGCAGATCGGAAAACCAGAGCGTCACCAGCAGCACCCCCAGGCCCACCACCAGACCGCGCGCGATCGATGAGAGCATGTAGGCGCAAAACCAGTGCCAGGGCGTCAGCGGCGTGAGCAAGATGAACACCAGGTTGCCCATCATCTTGCTCTGAATGAGCGAGGAGGAACTGTTGGCAAAAGCGTTTTGCAGCACGCTCATCATCACCAGCCCGGGGATGAGGAAATCGGTGTAAGACACGCCCGGGTAGACCTGAACCTTGTCCTCGAGCACATGGCCGAAGATCAGCAGGTACATCAGCGCCGTGAGCACAGGCGCGGCCACGGTTTGGAAGGCCACCTTCCAAAACCGCAAGACTTCCTTGTAGAACAGGGTAAGCCAGCCGGTCATGCTGGGCCCGCCGCTGCAGCGCCGCTGCTCTGACCGCTGCTCTGGCCGCTCATCACGTCCATAAAGACGTCTTCGAGGTCGGCCTTGCGAATTTCCACATCTTGCGCCTGCAAACCCGCGCGCCGCAGACTGGCCAGGTGCGACTCGATCTCTTGCGCATCGTGCGCCGGCAGCTGCACCACACGCCCGGTGACCCGCGCCTTGGCGGCCAGGTCGGCCGGCAACTCATGGTCGAGCTTGAAACGCAGCACGTTGGACGAGGCGCTGCGCAGCAGGTCGGAGGTGGAGGACAAAGCCACCACCCGGCCGCTTTTGAGCATCGCAATGCGGCTGCACAAGGCCTCGGCCTCTTCGAGGTAATGCGTGGTCAAGAGCACGGTGCTGCCTTGGCGATTGAGCTTGGCGATGAACTGCCACAAGGTCTGGCGCAGCTCCACATCCACGCCGGCTGTGGGCTCATCGAGCACGATCACCGCGGGCTTGTGCACCAGCGCCTGGGCCACCAGCACACGCCGCTTCATGCCGCCCGAGAGCTGGCGCATATTGGACTGTGCCTTGTCGGCCAGCCCCAGGCTTTCGAGCAGCTCGTCGATCCAGGGGCCGTTGTGGGCGATGCCGAAATAGCCCGATTGGATGCGCAGCGTTTCGCGCACGGTGAAAAACGGATCGAAGACCAACTCCTGCGGCACGACGCCGAGCAGGCGCCGGGCCTGGGCGAAATCGGTGCGCACGTCAAAGCCGTGGACCTTGACCGAACCGCTGCTGGCGCGCGAGAGGCCCGCCAGGATGCTGATGAGGCTGGTCTTGCCCGCCCCGTTGGGGCCGAGCAGGCCGAAGAACTCGCCCTCTTCGATCTCGAAGCTGACCTGGTCCAAAGCCTGTACGGCCAGGCCGGCGCGGGAGCGGTACTGCTTGGAGACAGACTGAAAGGAAATGGCAGACATGAAAAGCGTTATTTTAGGCGGTGGGCCAGCAGGCGGCTGCGCACAGCCGCTGCGGGCCGGACCGGCAGCAGACGAGGTCAGGAAGCCGGCAGCAACTCGGCCACGCCGTAGAGGCCGGCAAGCTGGCGCAGCCGCTCGGGCAAATGGGCCACCGTGAACCGCCAGCCCATGGCCACCACACGCCTGCGGCAATCGAGCAAGACGGCCAGAACGGAAGAGTCAAATTGCTCTAGGGCCGAGGCGTCGACCTGCACCCAATCGGCGCCCCTGCTCAGGCGCAGAGCCTCGCGCAAAGCCTTGGCACAGGCATTGGCCCGGGCGTGAGTGACCACGGCGGGCAGTCGCAGGTGGGTGATCGCTTCAGTGGAGGCGGGCATAACCCATTTAACCCTTGCTTGGACCTTGCTTAGCCCCTGCTCAGCCCTTGCGAGCCGCAGCAGCGCCGCCAGAGCCCGCCTTGTTGCGCTCGGCCAGGGCCGTGATCAGGCCGTCGATGCCCCGCGCAGTGATTTCCTGGGCAAACTGGCTGCGGTAGGTCTCTACCAGCCAAACGCCCAGCACATTGAGGTCGTAAATGCGCCAGCCGTTGGCGGTTTTCTCCAGCCGGTAGTCCAACTGGATCGGGTCACCGCGACCGATGACCTCGGTGCGCACGATGACCTCAGCGTCGGCCGGGTTGCCGCGCAGCGGCTTGACCGCAACGCTTTGGTCCTTGACCTGGCTGAGCGCGCCCGCGTAGGTGCGAACCAGCAAGGTCTTGAACTCGTCTTGCAAGCGCTTTTGCTGCTCGGGCGTCGCCTGCCGCCAGGCCCGTCCCACCGCCGAGGCAGTCATGCGCGTGAAATTGACGTGCGGCATGACCTTGCCGTCAACCAGGGCCACGATCTTGCGCACATCACCGCTTTGCACCTCTTTGTCAGTCTTGATGGTGTCGAGCATCTCGGCGCTCAGGCGGCGGATCAGCTGATCGGGGCCCTCTTGCGCAAAGGCGGTCAAGCCGGTCAGCGCCAGCAAGCCTGCAGCCATGACGCTAAAAAAGCGCTGCAAGAGAAGGTGGTTCATAGTCATCGTGTGTGATCCAAAGCGACGGGCGCTCAGCGAGCCGGGGCGGGCTTTTCAGGCAGGTCAAAGCGCTCTTCGGGCTCCGGCCGCGTCTTGGGCAAATCAGCCACACCGCGGCGGCGCTGCAGATAGGCCTCGCGCACAAAAGTGTACTTGTCCAGCGCCGCGCCCTCGATGACCCGACCGGCTTGCAGCGCACCGGCGCGTAAATTCACCACTTCCAGCCCCTTCAGGCCCAGCCGGACCGGGTTGTCCTGGACCCAACCGACCAGATCGCCCTGCCGGTTGACCGGGTAAGCAGCGGTGTCACGCAGCGTCGACGGCCCGAGCACCGGAAGCACCAGGTAGGGACCGCTGGGCAAGCCCCAAAAACCGAGCGTCTGACCAAAATCCTCGCGGTAACGCGGCAGGTCCACACCGGAAGCCACATCGATCAGACCCAACAGGCCAACGGAGGTGTTGATTCCCACGCGCGCTAGCGTGACGGCCGACTCGCGCGGCTTGAGCTGCAAGGCGTTGTTGACGAAGGACCAAACGTCCGAAATATTGCCAAAGAAATTACCCACGCCCGTGCGCACCACCTCGGGCACTGCCGCTTGGTAGCCCCGGGCCACAGGCTGCAGCACCGCCTGGTCGATGGCTTCATTGAAACGCCAGACCTGGCGGTTGTAGCCTTCCCAGGGGTCGCGAGGGTCCGTGGCCCCGACGGTGGCGCAGCCAACCAGCAGGGCGTGCAAGCCCAGCAGAATCACCAGCAACGCGCGGCGCGCGCTCATGGCTTGGCCCCAGCCGCAGCCGCAGGCGCAGGCGCAGCATCGGCCGCCTTGCTGTAGAGGAACTGGCTGATCAGGTTTTCCAGCACCACGGCCGACTGCGTGGTGGTGATGACGTCGCCGGCGGCCAGATTTTTGTCGGCCGCACCGGCCTCAATGCCGATGTATTGCTCGCCCAGCAAACCGCTGGTGAGGATCTTGAGCGAGCTGTCCTTGGGAAACACGTAACGCCGATCGAGTGACAGGCGCACATTGGCCTGGTAGTTGTTGTCGTCAAAAGCGATCGATTCGACGCGTCCGACGACCACGCCAGCGCTCTTGACAGCCGCGCGCGGTTTGAGACCGCCGATGTTGTCAAAGCGCGCGGTCACGGGGTAGCTGTTGTCGGAAAAACTCAGGGTCAGCAAATTGGCCGCTTTCAGGGCCAGAAAGAGCAAGGCGACCGCACCGAGTACGACAAACAAACCCACCCAGGGGTCTTTGCTGGAGCGTTGCATGTGATCTTTTCCCAAAAACAACCGGATCGGCCCCGAGCCCATCTCAGGTCGGCCCCGCAAGTGCGAGTGGTCAGCTCCTTAAACGTCTGAGCCCGGCTCGGCGCTGACAAGCTCAAAAAGCCAGGGGCAAGAGCTTAATTGAAAACTCTTACATTTTCGCATGCAGGACGCCAGGGCGATGAAGCACGCCGCAAAACCCTCAAATGCTGAACATGGCCGCCGTCAGGACGAAGTCCAAGCCCAGCACAGCCAGTGAGGCCTGCACCACGGTGCGGGTGGTGGCGCGCGCCACGCCCTCGGGCGTGGGCTGCGCCTCAAACCCCTGGTAGAGCGCCACAAAGGTCACGGTCAGCCCAAACACCATGCTCTTGACGACGCCGTTGCCCACATCGCGAAAGACATCCACGCCGCCTTGCATCTGACTCCAAAACGAGCCCGGATCGACCCCGATCATCACCACGCCGACCAGGTAGCCGCCGATGATGCCCACCGCGCTGAAGACGGCTGCAAGCAGGGGCATGGCAATCAGGCCGCCCCACAAACGCGGTGCCAAGATGCGCCGCACCGGATCGACGGCCATCATCTCCATCGCCGCCAACTGCTCGCCGGCCTTCATCAGACCAATCTCGGCGGTCAGCGCCGTCCCCGCGCGGCCAGCAAACAGCAGCGCCGTCACCACCGGGCCGAGTTCGCGCACCAGGCTCAGGGCCACGAGCAGACCCAGCGCTTCGGCCGAACCATAACGCTGCAGCGTGTAGTAGCCCTGCAGACCCAACACAAAGCCGACGAAAAGCCCCGAGACAGCAATGATGGCCAACGAGTAGTTGCCCAGAAAGAAGATCTGGTCGCGCACCAGACTGAAGCGGCGCAAGGTGGGCCCGGAGAGCGCCAGCAGTTTGAGCAAGAGCCGCGCGGCATGTCCGAGATCGGCCAGACGCTTGCGCGCGCCGTAGCCGAGCTCGCTCAGCCATGACCGGAGGTCGGGGCGGCTCATTGGCGCGGGCCCCCGCGGCGGCTGTCCGAAAAGGAGCGCGGGCCGAAATCGGCCTCGACGTCTGGCGCCGGGTAATGAAACTTCACTGGCCCCTGGCTCAAGGCATGGACAAACTGGTGCACCAGCGGATCCTGAGAATGCCTGACCTCATCGGGCGTGCCCTCGGCGGCAATCGCCCCGTTGGCCAGAATCACCACCCGGTCTGCGATGCGAAAGGTTTCCTCGAGATCGTGGGACACCACCACACTGGTGATGCCCAGCGTGTCATTGAGCTGACGGATCAGCTGTGCAGCCGTGCCCAAGGAAATCGGATCGAGGCCGGCAAAAGGCTCGTCGTACATGATGAGCTCGGGATCGAGCGCGATGGCGCGCGCCAGCGCCACCCGCCGGGCCATGCCACCGGAGATCTGGGCGGGCATCAGGTCGCGCGCGCCGCGCAAGCCCACCGCATCGAGCTTCATCAGAACGATGTCGCGGATCAAGGCCTCGTCAAGCTCGGTGTGCTCGCGCAGGGCAAAAGCCACGTTGTCGTAGACGCTCAGGTCGGTGAACAAGGCGCCAAATTGAAACAGCATGCCCATGCGTCGGCGCGTGGCGTACAGGGCCGCACTGTCCATGGTGCCCACGTCCTGTCCGTCAAAGAGCACCTGGCCGCTGCTGGCCCGCTGCTGCCCGCCGATGAGTCGCAGCACCGTGGTCTTGCCGCCGCCCGAGGCCCCCATGAGGGCCGTGACCTTGCCGCGTGGCACGTTCAGGCTCAGCCTATCGAGAATCAAACGCTGGCCGCTGGAGTAGGCAAAGCTGACCTGCTGCAACTGCAGCAGGTGTTCGGTCGCGGCGGGTGTGGTGGTCATGGGGAGAGTGAGGCGGCGCACAGCTGAGCTATTTTGCAGCTTGGTCGCACTCTCGCATCATAGCGGCACACCCCCCTTTGGAGCGGCCTTCGCGCAGCGCATGACACGCCTGCGATTGCGCCCGAGATGCGCGCTCGCACGCGCACCCGCAACGCACGATAGAACGCAAGGCGCCTTAACGCGGCAAGTCCGAATCGCCCATGAGGAATTCATCGACGGCGCGGGCCGCCTGGCGCCCCTCACGGATGGCCCAGACCACCAGCGACTGTCCACGCCGCACGTCGCCGGCCGCGAAAACTTTTTTCACATTCGTGGCGTAGCCGCCAGTGAAATCGGTTGAAGCCTTGGCATTGCCCCGACCATCTTTTTCGACGCCAAAAGCATCGAGCAAGCTGGCCAGGGGATTGACGAAACCCATCGCCAGCAAGACCAGATCGGCCTTGTATTCCTGCTCGGTTCCCGCGACCTCACAGAGCTTGCCGTCGCGCATTTCCACCTGCACGGTTTTCAGGCCCGTCACCTTGCCATCCTTGCCGATGAACTGCTGGGTCGAAATGGCAAATTCACGCACACAGCCCTCTTCGTGCGAGGAGGAGGTGCGCAGCTTGAGCGGCCAGTAGGGCCACACCAAGGGTTTGTTTTCCTGCTCGGGCGGCTGGGGCATGACCTCGAACTGGGTCACGCTGGCTGCGCCGTGGCGGTTGCTGGTGCCCACGCAGTCGCTGCCGGTGTCGCCCCCGCCGATCACGATCACATGCTTGCCGTCGGCGCGCAGCTGGCTCTTGAGCGAGTCGCCCGCGTTGACCTTGTTTTGCTGCGGCAAGAACTCCATGGCAAAGTGAACGCCGTCGAGTTCGCGACCGGGCACTGGCAGATCGCGGCTTTGCTCGGAGCCGGCGGCCAGCAAGACCGCGTCAAAATCCTGGCACAGCTGCTCGGCGCTGATAACGGTGCTGGCATCGCAAGTGACCTTGCTGCCCGGCCCTTGCGCGGGCATGGCGCCGATGAGGGTGTTGATGCGAAATTGCACGCCTTCGGCCTGCATCTGCTCGACGCGGCGATCGATGTGGCTCTTTTCCATCTTGAAGTCGGGGATGCCGTAGCGCAACAGCCCGCCGATGCGGCCGTTCTTCTCGAAAACGGTCACCTCGTGGCCGACGCGCGCCAACTGCTGGGCCGCAGCCAAGCCGGCCGGGCCAGAGCCGACAACGGCCACTTTCTTGCCGCTCTTGTGGGCGGGGGGCTGAGGCTGCACCCAGCCCTCGGACCAGGCGCGGTCGATGATGGCATGCTCGATCGACTTGATCCCCACCGCATCGTCGTTGACGTTGACCACGCATGCGGCCTCGCAGGGTGCGGGGCAGATGCGGCCGGTGAATTCGGGAAAGTTGTTGGTGCTGTGCAGCACCGTGATCGCGTTCTTCCAGTCGCCTTGGTAGACCAGATCGTTGAAGTCCGGAATGATGTTGTTGACCGGGCAGCCGCTGTTGCAAAACGGCGTACCGCAATCCATGCATCGGGCGGCCTGTTTCTTGGCCTGCGCATCGTCAAGGCCGATGACGAATTCCTTGTGATCGCGCAAGCGATCGGCAACGGGCTTGTAGCCCTCCTCGATGCGCTCGAGTTCCATGAAACCTGTGATTTTTCCCATGATGTGTCCTTCAGTAAGGCGATCGCTCAGACGGCCACGGCGGCGGCCTGCTTGGCCAGCTTGCGCGCATGGATCTCGCCCAAGGCGCGCTTGTATTCGTTGGGAAAGACCTTAACGAACTTGAGCCGGGCGCTGTCCCAGTCATCGAGCAGCGCGCGGGCACGCTGGCTGCCCGTCCACTTGAAGTGATCTTCGAGCAGCTTGCGCAGCTGCGCCTCATCGCTTTGGTCGCGGTGCCAGATCTTGCGATCAACCTGCGCCTGCTGTTCGGCCGCGGTCAGCACTTTCTCTAGGGCAACCATCGACGGGTTGCAGCGCGAGGCGAACTGGCCGTCCTCGTCATAAACGTAGGCAATGCCGCCACTCATGCCGGCTGCAAAGTTGCGCCCGGTCGCACCGAGCACGGCGACCGTGCCGCCGGTCATGTACTCGCAGCCATGATCGCCCGTGCCCTCAACGACCGCCGTGGCGCCCGACAGCCGCACGGCAAAACGCTCACCGGCCACGCCCGCAAAAAACGCCTCGCCACTGGTGGCGCCGTACATCACCGTGTTGCCCACAATGATGTTGCGTGCCGCCGCGCCGCGAAAGTCCAGGCTCGGACGCACCACCACGCGGCCGCCAGACAAGCCCTTGCCGGTGTAGTCGTTGGCGTCGCCAATCAGGTAGAGCGTGATGCCCTGGGCCAGGAAGGCGCCAAAGGACTGACCGCCGGTTCCCTCGAGCTGGATGCGCAGCGTGTCATCGGGCAAGCCATTGGGCTGACGGCGCACCAACTCGCCCGAAAGCATGGCGCCGACCGTGCGGTTGACGTTGCGCGCCACTTCCATGAACTGCACCTTCTCGCCCTTGTCGAGCGCGGCGCGGGACTTGTCGATCAGGCGCACATCGAGCGCCTTGTCCAGGCCGTGATCCTGCGTCATGACGTGCAAGCGCGGCACGTCGGCCGGTACGGCCGGCTGGTGGAACAAGCGGCTGAAATCGAGCCCCTTGGCCTTCCAGTGAGAAATGCCCTTGCCCATGTCGAGCAGGTCGGCACGACCGATGAGGTCGTCAAAGCGCCGGATGCCCAGTTGCGCCATGATCTGGCGCGCTTCCTCGGCGACAAAGAAGAAGTAATTGACGACATGCTCAGGCTTGCCGGCGAACTTCTTGCGCAGCACCGGGTCTTGCGTGGCCACGCCGACCGGGCAGGTGTTGAGGTGACACTTGCGCATCATGATGCAGCCTTCAACCACCAGGGGCGCGGTGGCAAAGCCAAACTCGTCGGCGCCCAGCAAGGCGCCGATGACCACATCCCGGCCGGTCTTCATCTGGCCGTCGGCCTGCACCCGGATGCGACCGCGCAGGCGGTTGAGCACCAGAGTCTGCTGGGTTTCGGCCAGACCGATTTCCCAGGGGCTGCCGGCGTGCTTGATCGACGACCAGGGCGAGGCGCCCGTGCCGCCATCATGGCCCGCAATCACCACATGGTCGGCTTTGGCCTTGGCCACGCCGGCGGCGATGGTGCCCACGCCCACCTCGGAGACCAGCTTGACGCTGATGCTGGCCGTGGGCGTGACGTTCTTGAGGTCGTGGATCAGCGGGGCCAGATCCTCGATCGAATAGATGTCGTGGTGCGGCGGCGGCGAAATCAGGCCCACCCCCGGCACCGAATAGCGCAGCTGGCCGATGTACTCGGAG
>JAIXWZ010000154.1 GCA_027491035.1 Comamonadaceae bacterium
AGGAACGAAGCAATCCACGACGGCAGTCGCACGTTCCCATGGATTGCCACGGCGCTGCGCGCCTCGCAATGACGCAGGAGGAGGTCATTTCGCCCCCTCTCTGTCATTGCGCCACACCTCTGTCATTGCGAGGAACGAAGCAATCCACGACGGCAGTCGCACGTTCCCATGGATTGCCACGGCGCTGCGCGCCTCGCAATGACGAAAGCCAAGGTCTTCACGCTCTCCCATGGGCCTGACAGGGCCCTGTGAAACCCGTAGGCGGCGGCCCCATACAAGGCTAAACCCTGATCGGCAGGGGCTGGCGCTTGCCACCATAATGGCGGCCGTCTATCCAAGGAGAACCTCATGCTCACACCCTCTACAAGACGCATCGCCCTCGCCCTGGCCGCCGCATCCCTGTGCGGCGTTGCAGCGCAGGCGCAGGATAAGTTTCCCAGCAAGCCGGTGACGGTGGTGGTGCCGCAAGCCGCTGGTGGCGCCAACGATGCCATCGCGCGGATCGTGGCGCAAAAGCTGACCGACCTGACCGGCCAGTCCTTTGTGGTGGAAAACCGGCCCGGGGCCGGCGGCAATATCGGTACGGCCCATGTGGCCAAAGCCCGGCCCGACGGCTACACGCTGATGCTGACGGCTGACAGCTCCTACGTCATCAATCCGTCGCTTTACAAGAACCCCGGCTTCGATCCGCTCAAAGACTTCGAGCCGGTCGCGCCGGTGGCCACTGCAGGCTACGTGCTGGTGGCCAACAACAATTTTCCGGCCAACACCACGGCCGAGCTGATTGCGATGGCCAAGACGCAGCCGGGCAAGATCATGATCGGCTCGGCCGGCAACGGCACGGTCAACCATCTGGTCGGTGAGATGCTCAACAAGGCCGCTGGCATCGAGCTCGTGCATGTGCCCTATAAAGGCGCTGCTGCCGCCGTGACCGATCTGGCCGGTGGCCAGGTGCAGGTGTCGGTGCAAAGCCTGCCGTCTTCGATCGGGTTTATCCGCAGCAACCGCATCAAGGTCCTGGGCGTGGTCAACGAAAAACGCCTGGCCGCCTTGCCCAACGCCGCGCCGATTCAAGAAACCGTCAAAGGCCTGGCGGTGACGCCTTGGTATGGCGTGTTTGTGCCGGCCGGCACACCCAGGGCCGTGATCGCGCAGTTGCAAGCGAGCATCAACCAGGCCCTCGATGCCACCGACGTTCGCGACAAGCTGGCCAATGTGGGCGCCGAGCCCTACAAGCTCGGCGGCGAACAGTTCATGGCCTTGATTCGCTCGGATCTGCCGCGCTGGGCCAAGGCCGTCAAGGATTCGGGCGCGACGATCGACTGATTCGCCCTTGCACCGTCCCTTACAGTGCAGTGATTCAGACTGAGGCGGGCGCTTTAATGCGCCGGCCTCCAATCCAGCTTGAACGACAAACGATGAGGAGGGATTTACCCATGACCAGCCGACGCACGGTTTTGATGGCGCTCGGGGCGACGGCCGCCCCGCTGGCTTTTTCGCAAACACCGGCGGGGGATTACCCCAACAGAGCCATCAAGGTGGTGGTTCCGTTTCCGGCCGGCGGCGGTGGCGACAACCTGGCCCGGCTGGTCTTGGCCCGTTTGGGGCCCGAGCTTGGGCAGTCCATCGTCTTTGAGAACATTGGCGGTGCGGGGGGCAATGTGGGTGTGGCCTCGGTGACCCGGGCTGCTGCTGACGGCTACACCCTCAGTTATGGCACCAACGGCACCCATGCCATCAACCAGACGCTTTACAAGAATCCTGGCTTCGATCCGCTGAAAAACTTCGAGCCCATTGGTCGGCTCTCCCGCATCGCGGCTTTGGTGGTGGTGCGACCCGGCTTGCCCATTGCCACCATGCCTGAGTTGCTGGCAGCGCTCAAGAAGAACCCGGGCAAGTTCACTTTTGCCTCGGCCGGCAACGGCACCACCTCGCACCTGGCGGGGGAAATTCTCAAGGCGCAGGCCGGTGTGTCTGCGGTCCATATTCCCTATCGCGGCGGCGCGGCGGCCATGGTTGACCTGCTGGGCGACCGCATCGACTTCATGATCGATGTGATGCCCAGCACGGCGCCCCAGGTCCGTGCGGGCCGCCTGCGTGGACTGGCGGTCAGCACGGCGCAGCGGGTGGCCAGTTTTCCGGATGTGCCGACCATTGCCGAGTCTGGCATACCGGGCTTTGATGTCAGCGCCTGGGACGCCTTGTTTGCACCGGCCGGTACGCCCCAGCCGGTGATTGACCGACTGAGCCAGGCCTTGAACAAGGTCCTGCGCGACGAGGAATTGCGTCAGCAGTTGGCACAGCGCGGCTCCGAACCGGCCCCCACCACACCCGACGGCTTGCGTCAGTTCATCCGGGTTGAAATTGATCGTTGGGGCTCCGCCATTCGCCGCTCTGGCGCCAGCCTGGATTGAGGGCGCCATGGCTGTTTCACCCGACTCCTACAAGGCGATGCCGTTGCCGGTGGCACCGGCTTTGACGCACACCAAGTATTTTTTCCAGGCCCTCGACAACTTTCAGCGCGTCTTTGCGATCCGTCCGGGCGAGCAGGTGCTGATCTTGTCCGACCCCTTGCTCGATCCTCGCGTGATTGACGCGGTCATTGGCCTGGCCACGGCGCGTGGTGCCACGGTCAGGGTCTATGCCGAGCCCAGCACACGGGTGACGGCCTTGCCCGAGCATCTCAAGCCCTTGCTCGAGTCGGTCCAGTTTGTGGTGTCGACCTGGTTTTGTTCCATCATTGACCCGTTTTGTATCGCCATGCGCAGGAAGGGTCAGCGCTGGGTCAAGATCACGTATTTCCGAGATCTGGATTTGCTGCACACGCCGCAGGCCAGGTTTCCGATTGATGTCATGGGCGAGATCATTCGCGGCACCGCCAGGCGCTACCCCACCGAGGGCGACTTCGATCTGCATTTCACCGACCCCCGGGGCAGTGACTTCAAGATTCATTTCACCCAGGAGATGAGGGCCAACCAACTGGCGACCAATCGCTGGAAGGGGCAGATGACCGCCGAGAGCGACGGCTCGTACGTGCATTTTTTGCCCACGCACGGACCGAATCTCTGGGATCACAACTCGGTCAAGAATGACCTGTCTATTCCCACCCGGATGTCAGGCGTGCTTTACCCGCAGTGGGCCATCGGTTTTGAGCGGCCGTTTGAGGAAAAGATTGCGGTCCACTTTGAGGGCGAGTACGTCAGCCGGGTTGAGGGCAAATCCCAGGAGGCGGTGATCTTGCGCGACATGTTGGTCGGTGGCCGCATGATCGAGGGCGGTGGCTGTGGCTTTAACCCCAAGTCTCCGCGTCACACGGTCTACCCAGCCGGCTCCAATTCGCCCGGTGCCCTGCATTTCGGGATTGATCTGGTCAAGCCCAGCCCGTACATTCGGCGCGTGATGCCCGACTGGGAAGAGCCGCCGGTGCATATGGACCTCATTGCGCTCGATGCCACTGTGCGGGCAGGGGGGCAACTGCTGATTGAAAACGGCTTCCTGTGCGCGCTGCGCGATCCAGAAGTGGTCCGCATAGCCGAGCGCTTTGGCGACCCGGTTGATTTGCTCGAGGGCTTTGTCGACTAGCCGGCAATTGATAAGCGGCTGGGTTGGTTGCTGTAGGAGCGCCGCCCTCGGCGCGATGCGGCCTGCTGGACGGCTCAGTGCATGCCGATTGCCGTCGGCCGCTTTTTGTAAAAGGTCAGCGGGCTGTGGCTTGCGGACTTGAGCACGGCCGGTTTGATCTTGCCCACGACGTGCATTTCGCAGGGCTTGCAGTCAAAACGCAAGGTGAGTTTTTCCTTGCCGTTGATCAGTTGCAGCGGTTCGGCCTTGACCGTGCCCTGCACGCCGGTCACGCCCTTGGCCTGCTTGGGGCACAGGCTCAATGAGAAGCGCACGCAGTGCTTGGTGATCATCAGGCTGACTTCGCCTTCTTCCTGCTGCGCCTCGTAGGCCGGCTCGATCACTTTGACACCGTGAAGGGCGTAAAACTCACGCGCCTTTTCGTTGAACACATTGGCCAGGTAGGTCAGGTGCTCTTCGGGGTAGGCGACGGGCGGCTGGACCGGGCGGCCTGGGGGCAGCCTTTCAAAGCCGGCCAGACGGGCCTCTTCAAGGGCCTGCACCGCCTGCCGGCGCAGCGCGTTGAGCTGCGAGGGCGGCACAAACCAGGGGCGGGGCAGGGACACTTGAACATCGATGGCGCCAAAAATCGTCTCGCCCAATTTGGCCAGCGAAGCTGTGAGGACCTCGTGGGCGCCTTGTGGGTCTTTGGGCGCTTGCCAGGGCAGGGCCAGTGCTGCTGTCGCCGCAAAGCCGGCCTCGTCGGTCAGGCTCAGTTGCAGGCCTTGCGGGCTTTCTTCGAGCTTGAGCCACACGCCAATGCGGCGGTCCGACGACTTCTTTTCGAGGGTGCGCACCCAGCTCATGTCGCGGTTGCGGTTGACCGTGGTGCCCTTGCGCAGGTCTTTGAAGCTGGCCATCGCGTCCTTGGGCCAGAGTTTCCAGACACCCGAGCGGGCTGACTCTGCGCGGTTGATCTGCAGACCCACCAGCTCTTTTTGCAAGTCGTAGTAGCACAGCCCGTCGCCGTTGTGCAGCTCGGTGGCCGCATCGTCGAGAGTGACTTCTACATGGTCCACAGCCACCTTGCTGATCCAGCCGATGGGCTGGCCCGGGTTCTTGGGGGTGTCAAAAGCGCCGATGTCTTCTTTGCGGCCCTGCACAAAGTAGTCGGTGAATTCGCGGTTGAAGTTCTGATTGGGGTCGGGCTCGAAGGACAGGCGGGTTGTGCCGTGCGAGGCGGCCGCCAGTTCGGGGCGCTCCTGCAAAATCTCGTCGAACAGCTTGCGGTAGTGCGCGGTGATGTTCTTGACGTAGGCCATGTCTTTGTAGCGGCCCTCAATCTTGAAGCTGCGCAGGCCCACGTCGATCAGGGCGCGCAGGTTGTCGCTCTGGTTGTTGTCTTTCATCGACAGCACATGCTTGTCGTGCGCGACGATGCGCCCAGCGCTGTCTTTGACCTCATAGGGCAGGCGGCAGGCTTGCGAGCAGTCGCCTCGGTTGGCGCTGCGACCGGTGTGCGCATGGCTGATGTAGCACTGGCCGCTGTAGGCCACGCACAGCGCGCCATGAATAAAAAATTCGAGCAGGCAGCGGTCGGGATCGATCACCTTCTGGATGGCCGCGATCTGCGGCAGCGTCAGCTCGCGCGCCAGCACCAGCTGCGACAAGCCCGCATCTTGCAGAAAACGTGCTTTCTCGGGCGTGCGGATGTCGGCCTGGGTTGAAGCGTGCAGCTGGATGGGCGGCAGATCCATTTGCAAGATGCCCATGTCTTGGATGATGAGCGCGTCCACGCCGGCCTCATAGAGTTGCCAGATCAGCTTTTGGCAGGGCTCAAGCTCGTCGTCACGCAAGATGGTGTTGACCGTGGCAAACACCCGACCGCCAAAGCGGTGGGCGTGGTGGGCCAGACGGCCCAGGTCGCTCACGCTGTTGTCGGCCGCGGTGCGCGCGCCAAAGGAGGGCCCGCCGATGTAGACCGCATCGGCGCCATGGTTGAAGGCCTCGATGCCGATGTCGGCGGTGCGGGCGGGGGCCAGGAGTTCGATCTGGTGATGGCGCATGGGCGGTATTGTCCAAGTTTTCGGGGCTTTCAAGCCGCCCTCAAGCCAGGTAGGTGCCCGCCAGTACCTGCACTTTGCCGCCTGTGCCAAGCTTGAAGCGGGCCAGGCCTGCGCTGCGGGTGGTGTTGATGCCGCCCAGATCGAGGCGGCGCACGCCCCTGGCCTTGAGTTCTCCCATGGCTTGCCAAAGCAACAGGTTGTGGGCGTTGAGATCGCGCCCCTGGGGGCTGGACCAGCCAACCTGATAGGTGGCGGCCTGACCGTGAATCAGGAACATCATGGCCGCCACGCGCTCGCGGCCGAGGTCGGCGCGCAGGCTGAGCACGCACTGGGCCGGCTGCTGGCGCGACTGAATATAGGGCTCGAAGAAAGCCAACGGCAGGCCGGCCAGGCCTTTGCTCTGGCGCTGCTCACCCTCCTGGTCGAGCAGCCACCGGTACTGGCCAGGGTTGGTGCCGATGCGGTGCACGGTCAGATCGCTGGCCTGAGCAGCCACCAGCCTGTTGCGCCATTTGCCCTCTAGTGCAGCGCGCAGGGCGTCCAGGTCTGGCTCCAGGTCGATCAGCACCGTGCCGTAGCCGGTCATCACGCGCCGCCAGGGTTTGAGGCCGAGCGCCTGGCTCTGCGTTTCTTCAGGGGTGATCATCGAAAAGCGCAAACCGCGCAAGGGCAGGCTTGCTCGCAAGGCGCGATGCGCTCTGGCCTTGGCAGCCCCATCGAGGTCGGCCAGCCACAGCGGACCGCGCGAGCACAGCGACACGCTGGCCACGGGGCCAAAGCGGCGCACGATGAATTGGGCCAAGGCCACGGGCGCGCCGTCTTGTTCGACGCAGGCGCGCAGCACAGGCACGCCCAACAGGCGCATGGTTGAGCCGTAGGCCCAGTCCTGCTGCAAGGCGCCAGCGATCTGACCGTGGGCCGCGTCCCAGTCGCGCTGCGCAAAGGTGTCCCAGCTCGCTTTCATCGGCCTAAAATCGAGTCACCATGGCCCATCGATGGATCAATGCCCTCAAGAGAACCCAGCCCGAAGAGGTGATGGGCCAGCGCATTGCCGAGCCACGTCCCACCCTTTGGGCTGTGCTCTGGGCGATGGTGTACCTGGTGCTGCCGGTCATGGCGTTGGGCATGTGCGTCGATGGGCTGGTTCAGCTCGTCACCGGCCATTGCACCGGTTTTTGGTGTTGGTTCTGATCCTGCGCATGAGGTCGATGTTAGCGCGGCTGGCTCGCTCCCCGCTCTCTCTGGCCTTGCTGCTGCTGCCCACACTGGCCCAGGGTTTTGCGTTCGTGGCTTTGGGCGATCTGCCCTATGGCTCGCCGCGCAGCGCCTACCCCCCGTATCGCCAGCTCATTGCATCGGTCAATGCCCACAAGCCGGTGTTCTCGATTCATGTGGGCGACATCAAATCGGGTGGCACGCTTTGCTCGGATGAGGAGTTTGCCGCCCAAAAGGCGCACTTCGATCAATTCGATCCGGCACTCGTCTACACACCGGGAGACAACGAGTGGACCGACTGCCACCGTCCAAGCAACGGCAGTTATGCGCCCCAGGAGCGGTTGGGTGCCTTGAGGGCGCTGTTTTTTCCTGCGCGGCGTTCATTGGGCACGAGGCCGATCGCACTGCAGAGCCAGTCCGACTTGATGCCCGAGCAGGCTCAGTTTGTGGAAAACCGCCGCTGGCTGCATGCCGGCGTGCTTTTCATGACGGTGCACGTGGTGGGCAGCAACAACAACATGCAAGCCGAGGTGCCGGGCGCCCTTGATGAGTATGCGCGGCGCGATGCGGCCAATGTGGCCTGGATACAGGCCGGCTTTGAGTACGCCCGGCGCACCGGCGCCCGAGCGATCGTGGTGGCCATGCAAGCCAATCCTTTGCTCGGACGCAATTTGTTCGAGCCCTTTCCGAGCAGCTCAGGGTTTCGCAGCAGCATCGGCCAAACGCTTTTGCCCCTGGCCGCAGCGGCCGATCTGCCGGTGTTGTTGATCCATGGCGACAGCCACCGCCACCGCATGGACCGGCCTTTTCGCGCGAACGGGCAGCCGCTGCAAAACGTGTTCAGGCTTGAGGTGCCCGGTGGCGGCGATGTCAGAGCCTGCCTGGTCAGCGTTGACTTGACGCAAAACCCGCCCTTTGGGGTGCGCCTGATCGAGCCAGGCAGCACGCCCTGAGGGCGGGCGGCCAAGGCAGTTGACAAAAATTAATGCGACTCTGACCCCGATTTAGGGCCTGGCCTCATTCAATCTTGGCTTTGGCGCGCAGCTCTTCTTGGTATTTGCCGAGCTTTTGCTGCGTCATTTGCTGCTGCAGCTGGGGCTTGACCTGATCGAAGCCGGGCAGTTGCGGCGTGCGCACGTCGTCGAGGCGGATGATGTGCCAGCCGAACTGGGTCTTGATCGGGGCGTCGGTGGTCTGGCCTTTGCTCAGCTTGACCATGGCCTGGCCAAATTCGGGCACATAGCTGTCGGGGGTGGACCAGTCAAGGTCGCCGCCGTTGGCGCCCGATCCAGGGTCCTTGGACTGCTTTTTGGCGATGTCTTCGAACTTGCCGCCCTTTTTCAGGCGGGCGATGATGGCTTTGGCTTCCGCCTCCTTCTCGACCAGGATGTGGCGGGCCTTGTATTCCTTGGCGCTGTTGGCCGCCACGAACTTGTCGTACTCGGCCTTCATTTCGGCATCGGTGACCGGGTTCTTCTTCTGGAACTCACTGAACAATTCGCGGATCAGGATGCTCTGGCGCGCCAGTTCCATTTGGTTGCGAAAGTCGTCGCTTTGGGCCAGCCCTTGTTTGTCGGCCTCTTGCAT
Source organism: Comamonadaceae bacterium (assembly GCA_027491035.1). Taxonomy (GTDB): domain Bacteria; phylum Pseudomonadota; class Gammaproteobacteria; order Burkholderiales; family Burkholderiaceae_C; genus Polaromonas. Next base: position 8,430 of record JAIXWZ010000154.1, read on the forward strand.
GAAGATTTCGCGGGCGATGACTTCATCGCGCAGCTGGCTTTGCATCTCGGGCGTGACCGGGCGGCCGGCGCGCTCGATTTGTGTGGCCAGGGCATCGAGCCGCGTCTTGGGCACGGCTTTGCCGTTGACGATGGCCACGTTCTGAGCCAGGGCGGTGCCGGTGGTCAGGGTCATAAAGCTGGCCAGCGCCAGGGCTTTGAGGGCAGTGTGTTTCATAGCGGTTCGCAAGGTCTAGAGGTTCGGAAGGGAGACGAAGAAAGGGGTCGAGAGAAGCTTCGAAAAAAGCGTCAAAGCGAGCTTGTCAGGATCTATTTGAGGATGCGTTTGGGTTTGCGTTGGGGGCTGCGCTCGGGGATGCTTGAGCGGTGCCGGGGCGCCGATCGACGGTTTCGATGGCCAGGGCGTGCAGCCCGCGATCCAGAAATTCTTGCAGCGCATCATACACAAGGCGGTGACGAGCGAGCCGGCCCATGCCCGCAAAGCGGTCGCAGCCGATGCGCACCCGAAAATGCGTGCCATAGCCGGCATCACCCGCACCCGCATGCCCGGCATGGGCAGCACTTTCGTCGATCACCTCAAGCTCGAGCGGCGCCAGGCGCTCGACCAAACGGGCGTGCAACTCGGCTGCTCGCGGCAAGAGTGCGGGCGCTGCGCTCATGGCTTGCCCTCGCCGGGTGGCTCGTCGTTTTGCAGGTACTTGTTCAAATACAAGGCCTGGGCCAGCACGAAGGCAAACATCAGGCCCATGCCGCCAAAGAGCTTGAAGTTGACCCAGGCGCTGGTCGAGAACTGGTAGGCCACCCACAAATTGAGCGCGCCCATGAAAGTAAAAAATGTCATCCAGGCCTGGTTGACCCGAAGCCAGACCGGATCGGGCAGAGTCAATTGCGAGCCCATCAGCGCCCGGATGCCATTTTTGCCAAGCAGCTGCCCGATCAGGAGGCCGCCTGCCATGGCCCAATACAGCAGCGTAGGCTTCCATTTGATGAAGGTTTCGCTGTGAAAGTAGATTGTGGCGCCGCCGAGCACCACCACCAGAGCCAGGCTCACCCACAGCATGGTCTCGATTTTCTGGCCCCGCGCCATCAGGATGGCAATTTGTGCGAGCGTGGCCAAAATCACCACCACGGTGGCCAGCAGCACCGGCGCTTCGGCAGGGCCGACCACCGAGCCGGCCACCATAAAGCCCAGGTAATGGCTGGCGGTGGCAGCGGCCCATTCGGGCTGGCCTTCGGCATACTTGAACATGCCGAAGAACAGCACGATGGGTAAAAAGTCGAGCAGAAGTTTCATGGGGCGCGATGATAAGTGGCCGGCTTAAAGCGCCGAGTCAGGACGCCGAGCGCGGCTTGAAGTCCAGTGAGGCTGAGTTCATGCAGTAACGCAGGCCGGTGGGCTTGGGTCCGTCAGGAAACACATGGCCAAGGTGGGCGCCGCAGTCGGGGCAGTGCACCTCGGTGCGCACCCCCAGCCACGCCGATCGGTCTTCCTGGGTCTCCACCGCGTCGGGCGTGAGGGGGGCAAAGTAGCTCGGCCAGCCCGAGCCGGAGTTGTACTTGGTGCTCGAATCGAACAGCGGCTTGCCGCAGCAAATGCACAGGTAGGTGCCGTCGGCCTTGTGGCCTTCGTACTTGCCGGTGAAGGCGCGCTCGGTGCCTTCCTTTCGGGTGACGTGATAGGCCAGGGGCTCGGCGTTTTTCTCGGCCAGCAGGGCCTTCCATTGGGCTTCGGTTTTTTCGATCTTGGCGGGCATGGCGGACTTTCTAGGAACTGCAGCTGATTTCAATGGAGGAGGCCCAGTGCGGCGGAAAACCGGCCAACGCGGCGTCCTGGGGATGGTCTTCGAAGGGCGTCTCCAGCACCCGCAGCAACTGGTGCAGGGGCGCGAAATCGCCTTGCTTGGCCGCGCCAATCGCCTGCTCGCCCAGGTGGTTGCGCAGCACATAGCGCGGGTTGCGCTGGCGCATGGCGCCGCGCTGCAGCTGCGGATCGAGGCCCGCACAGCGGCTGCCATAACGCTCGGCCCAGGCGGCAAATGTGCTGCGATCGATGAACAGCTCGTGCACCGGCTCGCTGTGTTGGGCAAAGTCGCACAGGCGGCGCCAGAAGATGGTGTGATCGACCCGCTCGCGCGCCAGGATTTGCAGCAGGTCATCGACCAGGGCCAGGTCTTCGCTGCGCTGGGCATCGATCAGGCCGAGCTTGCCGCGCAGCGCCTGTGTCAGATCGGCTTCAAACTGGCCCTTGTAGGCTTGCAGCGCCTGCAAGGCCGCGTCTTCACTCTTGATGAGCGGCATGAGGGCTTGGCCCAAGCACAACAGGTTCCAGTGCGCCACGCCGGGCTGGCGCTTGAAGGCGTAGCGCCCGCCGCTGTCGGAGTGGTTGCAGATGTGGTCGGGGTCGAAGGCGTCGAGGAACTGAAACGGCCCGTAGTCGAGCGTCAGCCCCAGGATGCTCATGTTGTCGGTGTTCATCACGCCGTGGCAAAAGCCCACGGCCTGCCACTGCGCGAGCAAGCTGGCCGTGCGCCGGCTCACCGCTTCGAGCAGGGCGGCGTAGGGGTTGGGGGCCTGCTGGCAATCGGGGTAGTGGCGCTCGATCACATGGTCGGCCAGCTGCCCGAGCAGGTCGTGCCGGCCCCCATGGCTGAAATGCTCAAAGTGTCCAAAGCGAAGAAAGCTCTCTGCGGTGCGGGTCACCACCGCCGCCGTCTCGACCTCTTCGCGCAGCACCGCACTGGGCGAGCCGGTCAGGCACAAGGCCCGCGTGGTGGCAATGCCCAGGCCGTGCATGGCTTCGCTGCACAGGTACTCTCGGATCGACGAGCGCAGCACCGCGCGGCCGTCGCCCATGCGCGAATAGGGGGTCCGGCCCGCGCCCTTGAGCTGCACTTCGACCGGTCCTTGCGGCGTCTGCAGCTGGCCGATGATCAGGGCCCGCCCGTCGCCCAATTGGCCGGCCCACACGCCAAACTGATGGCCGCTGTAGACGCTGGCCACCGGTTGCGAGCCGGGCAGAACGGTGCATCCCGCAAAGCCGTGCAAGGCCTCTTGCGAGGCCAGCCACTGCTCATCGAGGCCGAGCTCTCTGGCCAGGGCGGTATTGCGGGCGATCCAGTGCGGCTGCTTGAGGGCCTGGGGCTCGATGCGGCTGTAAAAAGCCGGTCCGAGTTCGGCCAGCGGTGCCTGCCACGCGGGGGCGTTCGCAGCGGGTGCCAAAGGGGTCGAGGTGGCCGTCATGGCTTGATTGTCTCGCACCGGCTCTGTCCGAGCCCACGGCTGGGGACAATCCCCATGACGCACCTGCGGCCGGTTGGTGCATCATCTGCGCCACGCCATTTCCGCTTACCTTTAGACAGGACCCGCCCATGCTAGGTTTGATGCAGAGCCAGCCCTTGCTGATTTCCAACCTGATCACTTTTGCCGAGCGCCACCATGGCGATGCCCAGATTGTGTCGCGCCGGGTGGAGGGCGATATGCACCGCTACACCTACCGCGACGCAGCTCAGCGCTCCAGGCAGGTGGCCCGTGCGCTCGATGGCCTGGGACTGGCTTTTGGTGACCGGGTGGCCACGCTGGCATGGAACGGCTACCGCCACTTTGAGCTCTACTTTGGCGTCAGCGGTTCGGGCCGGGTGCTGCACACGATCAACCCACGATTGCACCCCGATCAGATCGCCTGGATCGCCAACCACGCGCAAGACGAGGTGCTGTGCTTTGACCTGACGTTTCTGCCCATCGTGCAGGCCATTTGCGGCAAGGCCAACATTGGCCACTACATCGCCCTGTGCGAGGCCGACCAGCTGCCCCAGGACAGCGGCATCCCGGGTTTGCGCAGCTACGAGGAGTGGGTGGGGGGCTGTGACGACCGCTACGACTGGCCGACTTTTGATGAAAACACCGCCTCAAGCATGTGCTACACCAGCGGCACAACGGGCAACCCCAAGGCCGCGCTGTACAGCCACCGCTCGACCTTGCTGCATGCTTATGGCGCGGCCTTGCCCGATGCCATGGGCCTGTCGGCGCGCGATGCGGTGCTGCCGGTGGTGCCGATGTTTCATGTCAATGCCTGGGGCATCCCCTACAGCGCCGCGCTCACTGGGGCCAAACTGGTTTTTCCCGGCCCCGGGCTCGATGGCAAGTCGGTCTATGAGCTGCTCGAGGCCGAACAGGTCACGTATGCAGCGGGCGTGCCCACCGTCTGGCAGATGCTGCTGACCCACATGAAGCCGACGGGGCTGCGGTTTTCCAGCCTCAAGCGCACGGTCATCGGCGGCTCGGCCTGCCCGCCGGCCATGATCAGCGCCTTCAGGGACGACTATGGCGTTGAGGTGCTCCACGCCTGGGGCATGACGGAAATGAGCCCCCTGGGCACGGTCTGCACGCTCAAGAACAAGCACTTGGGCCTGGGCGAAGCCGAGCAGATGAAGATCCGGCTCAAGCAGGGGCGGGCGGTCTTTGGCGTGGACATGAAGATCGTTGGCGACGATGGCATCGAGCTGCCCTGGGACGGCAAGACCTTTGGCAACTTGCTGGTGCGCGGGCCGTGGGTGCTGGGGCAGTATTTCAAGGGTGAGGGCGGCGACCCGCTGCAAGGCGGCTGGTTTCCCACCGGGGATGTGGCCACTATCGATGCCGACGGCTACATGCAGATCACCGACCGCAGCAAGGACGTGATCAAGTCCGGCGGCGAGTGGATCAGCTCGATCGACATCGAGAATCTGGCGGTGGCCCATCCGGCCGTGGCCATGGCCGCCTGCATCGGCATGCCGCACCCCAAGTGGGACGAGCGCCCGATCGTGCTGGTGGTCAAGAGGCCGGGCGCCGAGGTCACGCGCGAGGAGCTGCTGGCCTTCTACGAGGGCAAGATCGCCAAGTGGCAAATCCCCGACGATGTGGTGTTTGTCGAATCGATCGCGCTTGGGGCCACGGGCAAGATCCTCAAGACGCGTCTGCGAGAGCAACTCAAAGGCTATCGTCTGCCCGGCCTGTGACAGTCTGACGCACTCTGGCGAGTGGGAGTTCGGGCAGTTGAAGGGGCATCCGCGCAGTGCCACGATCGACTGCTAAAAAGGCGTAAAAGCAGCGTATAGTTAAGAGTTTGTGGCCTTCTTTTGAAGACCGTAGTACTTCTATTTTCTATATCGCGGCCGCTGCCGCCACGCCTATGAGTTCATCCCCTACACCGCGAATCGATGCGGCCGAGCGTTTCTTTTATGAGCCTGGGCGCCCGCCGGTGGGCTTTGTCGACTCGGGGCTGGCGCGCGTGCTTGAGTTCGAACTGAACCGGGCGCTCGAGCAGCTTCGCCAGCTCGGCGCCCAGTTGCCGCCACCGCTGGACGATCGCACCCAGGCGCAGTTGCGCTCGCTCCAGCGCCCCAAGCGCAATGTACTGGGCCAAATTGCCAGCAGCGCCGAGACCGATGCTGCGCCGAAAGCTGCTGTGCAGGCCAAGCTGCTCGGTGCGGCGCTGGCCGATGCGGCCCTGGGATCGGCGGGCGAATACGCCGACGGCGAGGTGCTGTTTCGCCGCGGTGAGCAGGCCGAGCACCTGTTTTTTGTGCTCGATGGGCAGGTTGCGGTCAGCCAGCGGCAAGATCAGGGGCCAGACTGCACACTCGGCCCGGGCTCGATGTTTGGCGCGCATGCCCTGTTCGAGGCGGGCCTTCACCACATGATGGTGCAGGCGCAAGGCCCGGCCTCGGTGGTTTTGTTGGCCGCTGAGCCCTGGCGCATGCGGCTTGCCGCCGACACCAGCGTGCTACCAGTGCTGTTGATGGCACTCAATTTACAGCAGCAACTGGTGGCGCAACTGGCTTGGCAGCAATCGGTCGGAGCGCTGGAGCCGGCCTATGCGGTGCTGGGCGAGCGCACCTATACCGGGCCAGAGGTGCAGCGCGCACTGCTCGATGACAAGGCAAGGCCGCCGGGCGAGCGCATGGGCGCCGAGCAGGTCATGGCTTTGCAGTTGCAGGCCAGCGATCATCTGCCTGTGCGTATGTTCCGCTCCGGTCAGAGCTTGGGCGGGCCCGGGCAGGACCATCCGGGGGTGGCGGTGTTGGTGATCTCTGGCAAAGCCCGCGCCAGCTGGGGCGAGCACAGCGTCGAGCTGGGCCAGGGCGCTGTGATTGGACTTGCTGAGGGACTGATGGGCCAGCCTTTTGTGTGGGAGTACAGCGCCGTCCAAGACCTCAACACCCGCGTGCTGCCCATCGAGCGCTGCCTGCAACAGCTCGAGCGCACCGAAGGGGTGCTGCGCACCCTGGCCAGCCATGCCTGCGCCGCGGTCATGATGCACCAAAACCGGGTGCGCGCCGCCGCGACGGCTTGACGGTCTTGCTGCCGCGAGCGCCTTGGGCATCGCGCTTGAGGAACAATCGGGATTTTTCTCACCTCTGAGGCAGGCTGCCCCTGACAGGCTCTTGCAACCGGTATGGATGTTTTGCTGGTCTCGCTCGTCAACGGGCTGAGCTACGGCTTGCTGCTGTTTTTGCTGTGCAGCGGCCTGACGCTCATCTACAGCCTGATGGGTGTGCTCAATTTCGCCCATGCGGCCTTTTACGTGCTGGGCGCGTATCTGGCTTACAGCCTGAGCCAGTTTCTCGGTTTCGCCTGGGCCCTGGTGCTGGCTCCGGCATTGGCAGCCGCTGGCGGCGCGCTGTTTGAATCTCAGTTGCTGCGCCGGGTGCGCGATCAGGGTCATGTGGCTGAGATGCTGGTCACCTTCGGGCTGTCGCTGGTGCTGCTGGAGGCGGTGCAACTGGTCTGGGGCACCGGCCCGGTCAATTACCGCGTGCCGGCCATCTTTGACGGCGTGATCTGGCGCATCGGCGAGGTGGCCTTGCCGGCCTACCGCGTCTTCATCATGGGGGTGTCCATGCTGGTGCTGCTAGCGCTGGCCGCATGGCTGCGCTTGAGCTCGGTGGGTTTGGTGATCAAGGCGGCCCTGACCCATCCGCACATGGTGCAAGCGCTCGGTCACGATCTGCCGCGCGTCCTGATGGGGGTCTTTGCCCTGGGCTGCGCGCTGGCCGCGCTGGCCGGCGTGCTCGGCGGTAACGCCTTCGTGACCGAGCCGGGCATGGCGGCCACGATCGGATCGGTGCTCTTTGTGGTGATTGTGGTCGGCGGCCTGGGCTCGCTGGCCGGTGCGCTGCTGGCCAGCTTGGTCATCGGCGTGCTGCAAACGCTGGCGGTAGGATTTGATGTCAAGCTGGGCCAGTTGCTCGGATTGCCTGCGCAAAATGCGTTGGCGCAGATCGCTGTCAGCCAGCTCGCGCCTTTGTTGCCGTTTGCGCTGATGGTGCTGGTGCTGCTGCTTCGGCCACGCGGTTTGCTGGGGCAACGGGCATGAAGGCGGCTTGGGCACTGGCCGCGGCCTTGCTGCTGGCCCCCGCGTTGCTGGGCAGCCAGGCGCTGGGCCTGCTCAGCCAGATGGGCATTGCGGTCATCTTGTGCCTGAGTTTTTGGCTGCTGATGGGGCAGGGCGGCATGGTCAGCTTTGGCCATGCGCTCTACAGCGGTCTGGGTGCTTTTGTGGCCATTTACGGCATGCGCGCCATCGAGGCGGGCGCCGCCTGGCCCATGGCCCTGGTGCCCTTGCTGGCCGCCCTGGCGGTTGCCGCACTGGCTTGGCCGCTGGGCTGGCTGGCCACGCGCCATGATTCGGCCATGGTGTTTGCCATGATCACGCTGGGCCTGGGCGAGCTGGCCTGGGCCGTTGCACAGATGCTGCCCGGCATCTTCGGCGGCGAGGCAGGGATCGCGGCCGACCGCACCGCCGGCTCGACCCGTGGTGGCTTGAGCCTGGGGCCGGCCTGGCAGGTGTACCTGCTGGTGCTGACCTATACCGCTGCAACGCTCGCTTTGGTGTGGGGCCTGACCCGCACCGCGCTGGGCAGGCTGCTCAACGCGGTGCGCGACAACCCTGTGCGTGTGTCGTTCATGGGCCATGACCCGCGCCGCATCCGCCACGTGGGCTTTGTGGTGGCCGCTTTTTTTGCTGGCCTGGCCGGTGCGCTGGCGGCTTTGTTCAATGAGATCGTGAGCACCGAGGTGCTGAGCAGCCATCGCTCGGCCATGGTCCTGGTCTTTACCCTCATCGGCGGACTCGGCAGTATGGCCGGTGGCGTGATCGGCGGGGTGCTTATGGTGCTGGCCACTGTGCTGCTGTCGTCCTGGACGCCGGCCTGGCAGCTCTACATGGGGCTGGCCTTTGTGGGGGTTTTGCTGCTCATGCCCGGTGGCATTGCCGGTGGCTGGCGCTCCATGGTGGGCGCGGCCCTGGCCCGGCCCCTGGGCGCCCTGGCCCTGGCCCTGGGCGCGCTGGCCGCAGGCGCATTGCTGGAGATGGCCTACCAGTTGCGCCTGGCCAGCACCCTGGGGCCACAAGTGGGTTTTCTGGGCTTGAAGCTCGATGCCCACGCCGCAGGCCACTGGTGTACCGGCCTGGCCGTGCTCGGCTTGGGTCTGGCACTGTGGCGACTGGCTTTGCGCAGGCCGCCAAGGACGACCCCGTGAACCCGCCGCTGCTTCAGGTGCAGGGTCTGCACCGCAGTTTTGGGCCCAGTGCCATCTTGTGCGGCGTCGATCTGGCGCTGCATGAGCAGCAGTGCATGGCGCTGATCGGGCCCAACGGCGCGGGCAAGTCGACCCTGTTTAATGTGATCAGCGGAAGCCTGAGCCCCTCGGCCGGCGATGTGCGACTGGCCGGCGTCTCGATCGCAGGCCAGTCGCCTCACCAGATTGCAAGGCGCGGCTTGGCGCGCAGCTTTCAGATCAGCCAGCTGTTTGCGCGCCTGTCGGTGCGCGACCACCTGCGCTGCGCCTGCCTGCGCGAGCTTGGGCCTCATGCCGGCAGCTGGCGCGGGCTGTGGGGCGCGATCCAGGCCAAGCCGGCTGTGCGCGAGCGCGTCGATCATCTCTTGCTCGCGCTGGGCTTGCAGGACTGTGCGGACCACCTGGCCGCGCAGCTGAGCTATGCCCAGCAGCGCCTGCTGGAGCTGGGTATGGTGCTGGCCGCTTCGCCCCGGGTGGTGTTGCTCGACGAGCCCACGGCGGGCATGAGCCGCAGCGAGACCGAGGCCTTTGTGCACAAGCTGCGCGAGCTCACCTGCGGCCTGGCATTGCTGCTCGTCGAACACGACATGCAGGTGGTGTTTGAGCTGGCCGATCAGGTGGCGGTGCTGCACGAAGGGCGCGTGCTGGCTTGCGGCACGCCGGCGCAGGTGCGCGCTGACGCGCTCGTGCGGCAGGTCTACCTGAACGCCCAGGGCGGGGCCGAGTGATGCTCAAGGTGGAGGCTTTGAGCGTCAATTACGGTGCGGTGCGCGCGCTCGATGGCGTCGATTTCACGCTCGAGCCCGGACGGGTGCTGGCCGTCCTCGGTCGCAACGGATCGGGACGCTCGACGCTGGCGCGAGCGCTCATGGGGCTGGTGCCTGGCCGCGGCCGGGTGCAGTGGCGAGGACGCGATGTGCTAGGGCTGGCGCCCCACACCATCGCGCGCTGCGGCGTGGGCTATGTGCCCGAGACGCGCGACGTGTTTGCGCTGCTGACGGTCGAACAGAACCTGCAACTGGGCTTGCGCGGGGGCGATCGCAGCCGCATCGACTGGGCCTATACAACGTTCAGCCAGCTGCAGCGGCGCCAGCACACCCTGGCGGGCCTGCTGTCTGGCGGGGAGCAGCAGATGCTCAGCCTGGCGCGCAGCCTGCTGGCGCAGCCCGACCTGCTCATCGTCGACGAGCCCACCGAGGGCCTGGCGCCGCATTGGATCGAGACGGTCGGTCAGGTGCTGCGCGAGCAGGCCGCCAGGGGGGCGAGCATCGTGCTCATGGAGCAAAAGCTCGACTTGGCGCCGGCGCTGGCCGATCGGCTGATGGTGCTCGGTCGCGGCCAAGTGGTCTTTGCCGGCACGCTTGCGGCCTTGCAGGCAGACCCGATGCTGCAGCAGACCTGGCTTGGCCAGAACTGAGCCAGAACTGAGACCGGCGCGGCATCGGTGTAAACCCCTGGGCACAGCGCCAACTGGGGTTTACGCCCTGGGTTAGCATCGCGCACGTTTGGGCTGGGAGCGAGCCTTTTCGCTAGGGCCCCACTCCGTTTTATTCACGTTTGAGAAAGGCAGTTTCCATGTCGTCTGTGTCCCTGACCCTCAACGGCAAGCCCACCACGGTCAACGTGGACCCTGGCACGCCGCTGCTGTGGCTGATAAGAGAGCACCTGCAACTGACCGGCACCAAATTCGGTTGCGGCATCGCCCAGTGCGGCGCTTGCACCGTGCACGTCGATGGCGAGGCCACGCGTTCGTGCGTGATGCCGGTCTCGGCGGTGGCGGGCAAGTCGGTCACGACCATCGAGGGCCTGTCGCCCGATGGCAGCCACAAGCTGCAAAAGGCCTGGGTGGCCGAGCAGGTGCCCCAGTGCGGCTATTGCCAGTCCGGACAGATCATGCAAGCGGCCAGCCTGCTGGCCAAGAACAAGAGGCCCAGCCGCGAAGAGATCGTGCAGCACATGAACGGCAACATCTGCCGCTGCGGCACCTACCAGCGCATCGTCAAAGCCGTGCAGCGTGCGGCCCAGGAGGTCTGAGCCATGAACACTGTGAACGACAAGAGCATCGGCAAGGCCGCAATGAACCGACGCGGCTTTCTGGCCACCTCGGGAGGGCTGACGTTTTCGGTGGCCATCGGCGTGGGGCTCGGTGCCAGCTCGCAACCCGCGCAAAGCCAGAGCGCCTTGAAGCCCAATGTGTGGGTGACGATCGGCGTTGACGACTCGGTTGTGGTGATGACGCCCACCGGCGAGATGGGGCAGGGCACCACCACCGCGCTGCCCATGATCCTGGCCGAGGAGCTCGACGCCGACTGGTCCAAAGTGAGCATCGAGTACGCGCCGGCCAATCCGCGCGTTTACGGCAACACCCATCCGCTGCTCAATGGCGGCCAGGCCTCGCTGGCCAGCATTGCGATCCCCGGCTACTTCACGCCGCTGCGCATCGCCGGTGCCCAGGCCCGCAGGGTGCTCATCAACGCGGCGGCCGCCCGCTGGGGGGTTGAGGCCGCAAGTGTGTCAACCGATGCCGGCGTGGTCATCCATGCGGCCAGCGGACGGCGTCTGCGCTACGGCGAGATTGCGGCGTTTGCCACGGTGCCGGCCGAGCTGCCGGCCATCACGGTGGCCGACCTCAAGAAGCCCGAGCAGTACAAGCTGATCGGGCGGGCCGATCTGGGCCGCAAGGATGTGCTGGAAAAGGTCACCGGGCAGGCCAAGTTTGGCATCGACGCCATGGTGCCGGGCATGGTCTACGCCACGGTGCTCGAATCACCCATGGACGGCGCCCGGCCCGACTTCGTGAACACCGCCGAGGCCATGGCCGTGCCCGGCGTGATCCAGGTCATGGCCATGCCGTTTGGCGTGGCAGTGCTGGCCAACACGGCCGAGGCCACCCACACCGCGCGCAACGTGCTCAAGGCCAAGGTCACCTGGAACACCACAGAAACACGCCTCAATGCGGTCAGGTTCGACTCGGACGCGGCCAAGGAAGAATACGCCCGCCATGCAAAGTCGGCCGACGCCAAACCCGTGACCGCCTACAAAAAGGGCGAGGCCGACCAGGCGCTGGCATCGGCTGCCCGCGTGTTGGAGGGCACCTACTGGTCTGAGCACACCGCTCACGCCCAGATGGAGCCGATGAACTGCGTGGCGCGTGTCGCAGCTGATGGGCAGTCGGCCGAGCTGTGGGTCGGCACGCAAGCTCCGGTGCTGGCCGTTGGCGCGGCCGCCGGCGTGCTCAAGACCACACCGGACAAGATCCGCCTGAACCAAATGCTGCTCGGTGGCGGCTTTGGCCGGCGCATCACGCCCGACATCATTGCCCAGACGGTGGCCATTGCCAACGCCAGCAAAAGAACCGTCAAGCTCATCCTGACCCGAGAGGACGACATGGCCGCATCGCGGCCCCGTCAGATGACGCACCATGTCATGCGCGCCGGATTGGATGCGAAGGGCAAGCTGGTGGGCTGGAAACACCGCATCGTCTCTGAAAACGTCGATGCTGTGGCCGCGCCGCCGCGCTTTGCGGCCACCGGCGGCAAGGACTACATCGGCTGGCAGGGATCTGACTTGCCTTACTACGGCATCGACCATTGGACGTCTGAGGGCGTGCGTGAGCTGCGCGGCATGCGCGTTCATGCGTTTCGCGGCATTGGTGCCGGTTACAACAAGTTTGCGATCGAGTGCTTCCTTGATGAAGTGGCGCAGGCGCGCAAGATGGACCCTCTGGCCATGCGGCTGGAGCTCACCGCGGGCAGCCCGCGGGCGCGTGCGGTGATTCAGGCGGTGGCCGACATGTCCGACTGGACGCGCAAGCGCCAGGGCCGGGCGCTGGGCCTGGCGTTTGCTGATTACCACGGCACGGTGGCCGCAGGCGTGGCTGAGGTGTCGCTCGATGCGCAAAGCGGCAAGATCACCGTGCACCAGTATTGGACCGCAGCCGATCCGGGCTTGGTGATTCAGCCCGAGAGCGTGCTCGGACAGCTCGAAGGCGGCGCGGTCTACGGCCTGTCGGTGGCCTTGCTGGAGGAGCTGACCATCAAGGGCGGCGCGGTGCAGCAGACCAACTACAACGACTACCCGGTGCTGCGCATGGCCGACATGCCCGAGATCCACACCCGCATCGTGCGCTCGGACGCAGCGCCGACGGGCATGGGTGAGGCCGGCGTCGGGCCAGTGGCTCCGGCCATTGCCAACGCGGTGGCGCAGTTGACGGGCAAGCGCTTGCGCGCACTGCCGATGACGCCGGCCCGGGTCAAGAGCGCGCTGGCCTGAAGTCTTGGAGCGGGGCGGCCCTGGATAGGGGCGCCCCGTTTCGGGGCGGTCTTGTTTCGGGGCGGTGCGGCGGCCCGCGGTGCCTGGCTCCGCGAATGTCCCCCGAGTCAGCTGACGCTGCCTCTCCTCCTTTATTTCGCTGCGCCAGGCACCGCGGGCAGCCGCACGGGGTGGGGTTGCGAAGATTAATTGGGGTCAAAGATTAATTGGGGTCAGACCCCGATTTCGAGATCTTGGACTGCCACGCTTGGCTCGCAATGACAAAACGAACTTGTGCAGGCCGTCCTCAGGACTTTTATTTTTGCGATTTCTCACCCGGGCGGGCGGTCGATCTGTGCCTACAATGAACTGAATCGAACGATCGTGCTTATTTGGGCATGACAGTTCCCGCGCCCCTTCAGAGACTGGAAAGAAGAACGCATGACCGCTCGCTACGAAACGCAAGGCCCGGTGGCCGTGATCACTTTGGACAACCCGCCGGTCAATGGTTTGGGTCATGCCACTCGGTTGGCGCTGACGCAGGGCTTGGACCGGGCCAATGCCGACCCCGCGGTGCGCGCCATTGTGCTCACGGGCGCGGGCAAAGCCTTTTCTGGTGGGGCCGACATCCGCGAATTTGGCAAGCCTGCGGCGTTGGCAGAGCCCAATTTGCTCAGCGTCATCTTGGCCTGTGAGCACTCGGCCAAGCCCATCGTGGCGGCCATGCATTCGGTGGTCATGGGCGGAGGGCTCGAGTTGGCGATGGGCTGCCACTACCGGATTGCAGCGCCGGGCTGCGCGGTGGCCTTGCCCGAGGTCAAGCTGGGCCTGATTCCGGGGGCCGGCGGCACGCAGCGTCTGCCCAGGGTGTTGGGGGTGGAGGCGGCGCTCAACATGATCGTGCAGGGCGATCCGGTCAAAAGCGAGCTGCTCGCGCAGTTGCCCGGGCAAAAGCTGTTTGACCGCATCGCCGATTCGGCCGAGTCGCTGCTGCCGCAAGCTCTGGCGCTCGCCCTTGAGGTGGCCGACGTGCGGCCCTTGCCTCTGGTGCGCCATCTGCCGTGCAAGCATCCGTCGGGCGACGCTTATTTTCAGTTTGCCCGTAACATGGTCAAGGCAGTGGCCCGTAACCTGCCGGCACCCATCAAATGCGTCGACGCAGTCGAGATCGCCACCCGCAGCGCCTTTGAAGAGGGCATGCTGCGCGAGCGCGAGATGTTCATCAACTTGATGTGGACGCCGCAGTCGCGCGCCCTGCGACACCTGTTTGCCGCCGAGCGCGCCGCCAGCAAGATCGCCGATGTGCCCGATGACACGCCCAAGCGCACGATCGCGCAGGTGGCCATGATCGGCGCCGGCACCATGGGCGGCGGCATTGCAATGAATTTCCTCAATGCGGGCATTCCGGTCAAGCTGCTCGAGATGAAGCAGGAGGCGCTGGAGCGCGGCCTGGCGACGATACGCAAGAACTACGAGGCACAGGTGAAAAAGGGCAAGCTCAAGCCCGAAAAATACCAAGAGCGCATGGCACTGCTGTCGACCACGCTCAGCTATGCCGACATCGCTCAGGCCGATCTGGTGATCGAAGCGGTGTTTGAGGAGATGGGCGTCAAAGAGAAGGTGTTTCGCGAGCTCGACCGGGTGTGCAAGCCCGGCGCGATTTTGGCCAGCAACACCTCGACCCTGGACCTCAACGCGATTGCCGCCTACACCGGGCGGCCGCAGGACGTGATCGGGATGCACTTTTTCAGCCCGGCCAACGTGATGAAACTGCTCGAGGTGGTGCGCGGCCAGCACACCGGCAAGGACGTGCTGGCCACGGTCATGGCCCTGAGCAAGAAGATCAAGAAAACCGCTGTGGTTTCTGGTGTGTGCGATGGCTTCATCGGTAACCGCATGATCGAGCAATACGCCCGCCAGGCCGGCTTTTTGCTCGATGAGGGCTGCACCCCGGCCCAGGTCGACAAGGCGATCGAGGCCTTCGGTTTTGCCATGGGGCCGTTTCGCATGGGCGATCTGGCGGGAAACGACATCGGCTGGGCGATCCGCAAGCGCCGCTACCAGGAGCAACCGGACCTGCGCTACAGCGCCAGCGCCGACCGCTTGTGCGAGCTGGGCCGCTTCGGGCAAAAGACGGGGGCCGGCTGGTACGACTATCCGGCCGGTCAGCGCGAACCCGTGGTCAGTGCGGTGGTGCTCGAGATGCTCGATAAACACCGCGCCGCGCTGGGCGTGAAAACGCGCAAGATCAGCAACGAGGAAATCGTGCAGCGCCTGGTGTACTCCTTGGTCAATGAGGCGGCCCACCTGCTGGAGGAGGGCATTGCTGCGCGGGCCAGCGATATCGACATGGTCTACATCACAGGCTACGGCTTTCCGCTTTGGCGTGGCGGCCCCATGCTGTATGCCGACAGCGTGGGCCTCTTTAACGTGGTAGGCGCGATGAAGCGCTTTGCCTTGAACCCGCTAGACGACGCCGCGTTTTGGCAGCCCGCGCCCTTGTTGGCGCGTCTGGTCGCCGAAGGCAAAACCTTTAACAACACGTGATGCGCACGCTTGCCCAAGGAGAACACGCATGAGCCGAGCCGTCATTGTTTCGACCGCCCGCACCCCTCTGGCCAAAAGCTGGAAGGGCTCTTTCAACATGACCCACGGTGCTACCCTTGGCGGCCACGCGGTGCAGCACGCAATTGCGCGGGCCGGCATTGAAGGCGCTGAGGTCGAAGATGTCATCATGGGCTGCGCCAACCCGGAGGGCGCCACCGGCGCCAATATCGCGCGGCAGATTGCGCTCAAGGCGGGCCTGCCGGTGTCGGTCAGTGGCATGACGGTCAACCGTTTTTGCTCCTCGGGCCTGCAGACGATTGCGCTGGCGGCCCAGCGCATCATCGCCGGCGAGGGGCAGGTGTATGTTGCCGGAGGGGTCGAGAGCATCTCGTGCGTGCAGCAAGAAATGAATCTGCACATGCTCAAGGATCCCGATTTGGATCGGATCAAGCCCGAGATTTACTGGAACATGCTGCAAACGGCCGAACAGGTGGCCCGCCGCTACGGTATTGCGCGCGAGCGCATGGACGACTATGGCGCGGCGAGCCAGCAAAAGGCCTGCGCGGCCGCCCAGGCCGGCCTGTTTGATGCTGAAATCGCGCCCATCACCGTTACCGCAGGCGTGGCCGACAAGACGCTGGGGCTGATCAGCCGATCTGTCACCGTCAGCCGCGACGAAGGTCTGCGCGAGGGCACCACGGCCGACTCGCTGCGGGGCATCAAGACGGCGCTGCCCGGCGGTGTGGTGGCCGCAGGCAATGCCAGCCAGTTTTCTGATGGCGCCGGCGCCTGCGTGGTCATGGACGAGGCCCTGGCCGAGCGGCGCGGGCTCAAGCCACTTGGACGCTTTCTGGGGTTTGCGGTGGCCGGCTGCGAGCCCGACGAAATGGGGATTGGTCCGATCTATGCCGTGCCCAAAGTGCTCGATCGCCTTGGACTGAAGGTGGGTGACATTGATCTGTGGGAGCTCAATGAGGCTTTTGCCGTGCAGGTGCTCTACTGCCGTGACACGCTGGGCATAGCCGATGAGCGTCTGAACGTTAACGGCGGCTCGATCGCCATGGGCCACCCCTATGGGGTCAGCGGCCAGCGTTTGACCGGTCATGCGCTGATCGAGGGCAAGCGCCGTGGCGCCCGGCGGGTGTGCGTGACCATGTGCATCGGCGGCGGCATGGGTGCGGCCGGCGTCTTCGAGGTGCTTTGAGGTGGATGCCGGGCAGCGCCTGCGCGCCACGCTCGACTTTCTGCTCTACGACTGGCTTGGCGTTGACCGCCTGAGCGAGCGGGCGCGCTACGCCGAGCACAGCCGCGAGACCTTCGATGCGGTGCTGCTCACTTGCGAGCGCATTGCCCGTGAGCGCTACGAGCCCTACAACCGCCTGGTTGACACCGAAGAGCCGCGCTTTGATGGCGAGCGTGTGGTGCTGCCTCAGGCCGCGCAGGATGCGCTCGATGCCTACGTGGCCAGCGGCATGCTCAGCGCCTCGCAAGACGAAGCCGTCGGGGGCATGCAGCTGCCTTTTGTGGTGGAGGCAGCGGCCAACGCGTTTTTCTCGCAGGCCTCGGTGAGCATCAACACCGCTTTGCTGACGGTGGGCAATGCCAATTTGCTGATGGCCCACGGCAGCGAGCTGCAAAAGCAGGTGTTTGCCGGCGGGCAGTGGTCGGGGCGCTGGTCGGGCACCATGTGCCTGTCCGAGCCGCAGGCCGGCTCCTCGCTGGGCGACATCACGACGCGGGCCTTGCCCGATCGCGACGAGGGTGGCGGCGATGGTGGCAGTGATGGTGGCAGTGACGCATTGGGCCCGCGCTACCGGCTGTTTGGCAGCAAGATGTGGATTTCGGCGGGCGACCATGAGCTGACCGAAAACATCGTGCACCTGGTGTTGGCCAAGATTCCCGACGAGCAGGGCCGCCTGCCGCCCGGGGTCAAGGGCATCTCGCTGTTTGTCGTGCCCAAGCACATCGTCGATGCTCAGGGCCAACTGACCGGCCAGCGCAACGATGTGGTGCTGGTTGGCCTGAACCACAAGCTGGGCTGGCGCGGCACGCCCAACACCTTGCTCAACTTTGGCGAGGGCCGCCACTTGGTCGATGGCAGGGCCGGCGCGGTGGGATACCGGGTCGGCGAGCCGGGCCAGGGTCTGGCCTGCATGTTCCACATGATGAACGAGGCGCGCATTGGCATTGGCATGGCCGCGGCCATGCTGGGCATGGCCGGCTACCACGCCAGCCTGAGCTACGCCCGACAGCGCCCGCAGGGGCGACGCGTGGGCGCCCCCTCGGCCAGTGCGGCGCCGGTTCGCATCATTGAGCATGCCGACGTCAAGCGCATGCTGCTGGCGCAAAAAGCGTACAGCGAAGGCGCTTTGGCCCTGCTGCTGTACTGCGCCCGTCTGGTCGACGAGCAGCGCACCGGTGATGCCCAGCAGGCTCGGTCGGCGCACGCTCTGCTGGAGTTGCTCACGCCGCTGGCCAAGAGCTGGCCCAGCCAGTGGTGCCTGGAGGCCAACAGCCTGGCGATTCAGGTCCATGGCGGCTACGGCTACACCCGTGACTTTGCGGTTGAGCAGTACTGGCGCGACAACCGCCTCAACATGATTCACGAGGGCACGCACGGCATTCAGGCCGCCGATTTGCTCGGGCGCAAGTTCAGGCTCGATGGCGGTCACGCGCTGGACCTGCTGGGCCAGCGCATCGCAGCCACAGTTGCCGCTTGCGGCTCAAACCCAGACCTTGCTGCGCATGCCAAGGCGCTCGAGCAGGCCTGGCAGGCGGTGCGGGGCGCAGGGCTGAGCGCCTGGCAAGGCGGCGACGCCGAACGCGCCCTGGCCAATGCCGTGCCGTTTATGCAGGCCTTCGGGCACATGCTGTTGGCCTGGATCTGGCTGGATCTGGCCCGCGCCAGCCTGTCTGCGCCGCCGAGCGCGGCGCGCACCGGCCGGCTGGCCGCGGCGAATTATTTTTTTGCGTACGAGCTGCCGCTCATCCCGGCTTGGCTGGCGGTGGTCGCGGCGCAAGACATGACCTGTGCCCAGTTGCCCGAAGAGGCGTTTTGAGTCGGTGTTAACCTGCCGACCTTGCGCCTACCCCCCACAACGACTGAGCCCATGGCCACTGCGATCGAACTCAAACGCCTGCAAATGCTGATCTGGGTGCTCATTTTCGGCGGCCTGCTGGCGCTGGTGCTGGGCCTGTCGGTTCGGCGCTTCGAGGCGTCGCTGGGCTGGGTGCTCATGACCGGGGGCGCCGTGCTCGCTGGCGTGGGTGCGGCGCTGATCTTTCTGCGCGCCAAACTGGGCCCGCCGTCCCCAGAAAACCCCCAACACAAGGAGTAAACCCACATGTCACGCACCGTTCAACAGCTCTTTGACCTTCACGGCAAGACGGCTTTGGTCACCGGCGGGTCGCGCGGCCTGGGTCTGCAATTGGCCGAAGCCCTGGGTGAGGCGGGTGCGCGCGTGCTGCTGACTTCGCGCAAGCTCAGTGACCTGGAGGAGGCGGCGGCCCATTTGCGCGAGCGCGGCATCGAAGCCGAGGTGATCGCGGCCGACTGCGCCGACCCGGCCGACATCGAGCGCCTGGCCCGTGAGGCGATGCAGCGCCTGGGACATGTCGATATCTTGGTCAACAACGCCGGCGCGGCCTGGGGGGCGCCTGCCGAAGATCACCCCTTGGAGGCCTGGGACAAGGTGATGAACCTCAATGTGCGAGGCTATTTCCTGCTGAGCCAGCAGATCGGCCGCTTGAGCATGATTCCGCGCCAATACGGCCGCATCATCAACGTCGCCTCGATCACCGGCCTGGGCGGCAACCCCAAACCCATCAAGACCCTGGCCTACAACACCTCGAAAGCCGCAGCGATTAACTTCGGACGGGCGCTGGCCTGCGAGTGGGGCGTGCACGGTATCACGGTCAATGCGATTTGCCCGGGATTTTTCCCGAGCAAGATGTCGGCCGGTTTGCTCAAGTCCATGGGCCTCGATGAAATGGCCTCGCACGCTCCGCTGAACCGGCTGGGCGACGACGAGGACCTCAAGGGCGTTGCCGTGCTGCTCGCATCAGACGCTGGAAAACACATCACCGGCCAGTGGATTGCGGTCGATGGCGGCGTGTCGGTGGTCACCGGCGGTTGAGAGCGCTGCTGCATCTTGATGGCCTGTTCATAGACCTGCGAGCATCTCATCATGAGCCACGGCTTTGGCATTTCGATTCCTTTTATTGAGCACCTCGGTTTTGAATTGCTGCGCTTTGAAGGCGGTGAGTCGACCGTGCGCTATCAGCCCCTGGCGCAGCACCTCAACATCTTTGGCAAGGTCCATGGCGGGGTGCTGATGACCCTGATGGACACCACCATGGCGCAGGCCGCGCGCAGCGTGCAGCCCGACCACGGCGCCATCACCATCGAGATGAAGACCAGTTTCTTTCGCCCGGGTGAGGGCTCGCAGGTGCTGCGCGGCGAGGGCCGTTTGCTGCACCGCACGCGCACCCTGGCCTTTGCCGAAGCCACGATTTACGACGAGGCCGGCCAGGCCTGTGCCCATGCGACCGGCACGTTCAAATACTCTCCGCTTCCCACGCCCAGCAACTAGGGCGCCCACTCACCCGAACAGGACAAACGCCATGCCCGACAACCAGCGCATCGTTTTGGCCAGCCGCCCCCAGGGCGCAGCCACGGCCGAAAATTTTCAACTTCAATCGCTGCCCTTGCCAGAGCTGCAAGAGGGCCAGGTGCGGGTGCGCCACCACTTCCTCAGCCTCGATCCCTACATGCGTGGGCGCATGAACGAAGGCAAGAGCTATGCGGCCCCGCAGCCGCTGGGCGAGGTCATGATCGGCGGCACGGTCGGTGAGGTGGTCGAGAGCCGATCGGGCCGTTTTACCGTGGGCGATCAGGTGGTGGGCATGGGCGGCTGGCAGCTCTACAGCGTGGTCGACGCCGAGCAGCCGGGCGCCTTGCGCAAGGTCGACACCCGCCATGTGCCCCTGTCGCACTACCTGGGCGCAGTCGGTATGCCCGGGGTGACCGCCTGGCATGGGCTGGTTCGCATCATCGAGCCGCAGGCCGGCCAGACCGTGGTGGTCAGCGCCGCCTCGGGGGCGGTGGGCAGCGCGGTGGGCGCGCTGGCCAAGGTGCGCGGCTGCCGCGTGGTGGGCATTGCAGGGGGCAGCGACAAATGCGCTTACGTCAAAAACGAGTTGGGCTTTGACGACTGCATCGACTACCGCCTTCATGCCGACGCTTCCTCGTTGTCCAAGGCGCTCAAGGTCGCTTGCCCTCAAGGCATTGACGGCTACTTTGAAAACGTCGGCGGCATGCTGCTCGATGCGGTGATGCTGCGCATGAACGCCTTCGGCCGCATCGCCGTGTGCGGCATGATCGCCGGCTACGATGGCCAGCCCATGCCCATGGCCTATCCGGCGCTGATTTTGGTGCAGCGCCTGAAAGTGCAGGGCTTTATCGTGAGCGAGCACATGCAAGACTGGCCAGCGGCGCTCAAGGAGCTCGGCGAGCTGGTAGGCAGCGGCCGTTTTCGCCCGCGCGAGTCGGTGGCCCAGGGGCTGGCTGCCGCGCCCGAGGCGTTTTTAGGCCTGCTCAAGGGCCGCAATTTCGGCAAGCAATTGGTGCGGCTGATCTGACCCCACCCTGGGCCATGCCCTGCTTGCCAAGGGCCGCCCACAACCCTGGAGACCCCTCATGAACGATCTGGTTTTGCACCACTATCCCGCGTCGCCGTTTGCCGAGAAGGTCAGGCTGATGCTGGGCCACAAGCGGCTGAGTTGGAAGTCAGTTTTTATTCCGATGATCATGCCCAAGCCCGATGTGATTGCGCTGACCGGCGGCTATCGCAAAACACCGATCTTGCAGGTGGGCGCCGACATTTACTGCGACACCGCGCTGATTGCCGAGGTGCTCGATGAGTTGGCGCCCGCGCAGCCTGCACTGTCGGGGCCGCAGCCCGATCTGGCCCGCTGCCTGGCGCAATGGGCCGATGCGACGCTGTTTTGGGCCGCCATGTCGCACAGCATGCAGGCTGCCGGCATGGCCCAGCTGTTTGCCAAGGCCACGCCGCAGGCCATGCAGGCGTTTGCAGAGGACCGCAAAGCCATGTCGGGCACTCTGGCGCGGCCGCGCCCGGCCGATGGCACCGCGGCCTTGCGCAGCTATTTGCTGCGTCTGGAGCACATGCTTGACGCCAGTGCGTTCCTGTTGGGCCAGCAGCCGGGGGTGGCGGACTTTGCCGTCTATCACCCGCTGTGGTTCAACCGCACACAAACGCCGGCGATGGCCGATGTGCTGCAGGCTTGCCCCAAGGTGCTGGCCTGGATGGACCGGATGGCGGCGATCGGGCACGGGCAGATCGAGCGCTACAGCGCGCAGCAGGCCATCGACCTGGCGCGCCAGAGCACGCCGCGCTCGCTTGAGGGCGAGCCGTTTCACGATGAGCACGGCATCGCGCTGGGCAGCCGCGTCTCTGTGGCGGCCGAAGGCTTTGGCCCGGAGCCGACCGAAGGCCACTTGCTGGCCGCGACCGCCAGCCGCTACGTGCTGGGCCGAAGCGATGAGCGCGCCGGCCGCGTTCAGGTGCACTTCCCGCGTGTGGGCTACGCGCTGCGCGCCCTCAAAGATTGACGCGATGTTGACCGAATTTGCAGGCAAGACCGCGGTGGTCACCGGGGCCGGCTCGGGCTTTGGTCTTGAGTTGGCGCACCTGGCAGGGCAGCGGGGTATGCGCCTGGTGCTCGCCGACGTGCAGGCCGATGCCCTGGAGCAGGCCAGCCAGGAACTGCGTGCGCAGGGGGCGCAGGTGATGCCCTTCGTGCTCAGTGTGAGTGATTCGGCGGCGATGCAAGCCATGGCCGACGCGGTGCAGGCGCAGTGGGGGGCCCCGCATCTGGTCTTTAACAATGCCGGGGTGGGGTCTGGCGGCTTGATCTGGGAAAACACCCTGGCCGACTGGGACTGGGTGCTGGGCGTCAACCTGATGGGCGTGGTCCACGGCGTGCGCCTGTTCACCCCGATGATGCTCGCGGCCGCTCAAGTCGACGGCCGCTGGCGTGGCCACATCGTCAACACCGCCAGCATGGCCGGCTTGCTCAGCCCGCCCAATATGGGCGTCTACAACGTCAGCAAACATGCGGTGGTGGCACTGACGGAGACGCTGCACCATGACCTGAGCCTGGTGAGCGATCAGATCGGTGTGTCGGTGCTCTGCCCCTACTTTGTGCCCACCGGCATCAGCCAGAGCCACCGCAACCGGCCTGCTGCGGGGAGCAGCCGCGCGACGACGAGCCAGCGGGTTGGGCAGGTCATGATGGACAAGGCCGTGCAGTCGGGCAAAGTCACTGCAGCCCAAGTGGCAGCCAGCACCTTTGCCGCGATCGAAGCCGGGCAGTTCTACATCTACAGCCATCCGCAGGCGCTGCGCTCGGTGCAGGCGCGCATGGAAGACATCGTTCAGGCCCGCAATCCCGGCGATCCCTTTGCCGACCGGCCGCAAGTGCGCGAGCAGCTCAAGGCCGCTCTTCGCGGCAGCTGAGCCGACGGGAGCCGGCTTGCGGCCGGGCTACCCACCGCCCCATCGCCGCGAGGGCGCGGCCCCCACAGGGTTCAGCTCGCCAGCCTCAATCGCTCCCCTCCTGTAGGAGCGCCGCCCCCGGCGCGATACGGCCTTTAATCGACCACCCCCCATCACCGCGAGGGCGCGGCCCCCACAGGGTTCAGCTCGACTTGGCCGGGCCCAATCGGAGCACCACCCCTGTGGGAGAATGCCGCTCCCCTTGGGCGCCGTATCAGCGCCGCTGCGAGGGCCTTCTGATTGAACGATTTCTATGCTGTCCATTGATGCCCAGATCGCTGCCGAGCTCAAGGTTGCGCCCGAGCAGGTCCGCACGGCGGCCAGCTTGCTCGACGCAGGCGCCACCGTTCCCTTTATCGCGCGCTATCGCAAAGAGGCCACTGGCGGGCTCGACGATGTCCAGCTGCGTGAACTTGAATACCGCTTGGGTTACTTGCGCGAGCTGCACGAGCGGCGTGAGGCGGTGCGCAAAAGCATTGATGAGCAGGGCAAACTCACGCCCGCGCTGAGCGCGGCCATCGAGGCTGCCGCCACCAAGCAGGACTTGGAAGACCTGTACCTGCCCTACAAGCCCAAGCGCCGCACCAAGGGCCAGATCGCACGCGAGGCCGGGATCGAGCCGCTGGCCATGCTGTTGTTTGCTGAGCCCGGACGCGTACCTGCTGACGAAGCGCTGGCCTATGTGCTCAAAGAAAAGACGCCAGCGGGGGACGACTTCACCAGTGTGCAAGCGGTGCTCGATGGCGTGCGCGACATCTGGTCAGAGCGCTGGGCCGAGGACGCGACTTTGGTGCAGGAGCTGCGGGGCTGGCTGTGGAGCCAAGGCCTGTTCGAGTCCAGCTTGGTGAGCGGAAAAGACGAGAACCATCCGGACCATGCCAAGTTCCGCGACTACTTCGATTACAGCGAGGCGATCGCGCGCGTGCCCTCGCACCGGGCGCTGGCGGTGTTTCGCGGGCGCAGTCTCGATATCCTTCAGGCCAGGCTTGCGCTGCCCGAGGCATTGGATGCCAACGGCAAGCCGCCGACGGTGTCGCTGGCCGAAGGCAAGATTGCGCTGCACTTGGGCTGGAGCCACCAGAGCCGGCCTGCCGATGACCTGATCCGCAAGGCCGTCGCCTGGACCTGGCGGGTCAAGCTCAGCCTGTCGATTGAGCGCGACTTGTTTGCCCGCCTGCGCGAAGACGCTGAACAGGTGGCCATTCGGGTGTTTGCTGACAACCTGCGCGATCTGTTGCTGGCCGCTCCTGCCGGCCCCAAGGTGGTGATGGGCCTCGATCCGGGCATCCGCACCGGCGTCAAGGTGGCCGTGGTCGATGCCACCGGCAAGCTCGTTGACACCGCCACCGTGTTTCCGCATGAGCCGCGCCGCGATTGGGATGGCTCGCTCTTTGCCCTGGCCAAGCTGTGCGGCAAGCACGGCGTGAACCTGATCGCCATTGGCAATGGCACGGCCAGCCGCGAGACTGACAAACTCGCGGGCGAGCTGATCAAGCAGTTGGCCAAACTCCAGCCGGACCCTGTGATTGAGAAAGTGGTGGTCAGTGAAGCGGGCGCTTCGGTCTACTCGGCCAGTGAATACGCCTCGCAGGAAATGCCCGATGTCGACGTGAGCTTGCGCGGGGCGGCCAGCATCGCGCGGCGCCTGCAAGATCCGCTGGCCGAGTTGGTCAAGATCGAGCCCAAGGCCATCGGGGTGGGGCAGTACCAGCACGATGTCAACCAGAGCCAGCTCGCGCGCAGCCTCGACGCGGTGGTGGAAGATTGCGTCAACCGCATCGGTGTGGACCTCAACACGGCCAGTGTGCCGCTGCTGGCGCGGGTCTCCGGCCTGTCTACCTCGACGGCGCGCGCTTTGGTGAGCTGGCGCGATGCGCATGGCGCTTTTGACAGCCGCGCCGATCTGCTCAAGGTCTCGGGGCTTGGACCCAAGACTTTTGAGCAGTGCGCAGGGTTTCTGCGCATCCGTGGTGGCAGCAACGCCCTGGACATGACCGGCGTGCACCCCGAGACCTATCCGGTGGTCGAGCGCATCATGGCGCACACCGGCAAGCCGGTCGACCAACTCATGGGCCGCGCCGACATGCTCAAGGCGCTGAGGCCCGACTTGTTCGCCAATGCCCAGTTCGGCGTGATCACGGTCCAAGACATCCTGGCCGAGCTCGAAAAACCGGGCCGCGATCCTCGGCCTCACTTTCAGGTGGCGCGCTTTAACGCCGACGTGGAAGATTTGGCCGATCTCAAGGAAGGCATGATTCTTGAGGGCACGGTGAGCAACGTGGCCGCCTTCGGCGCCTTTGTCGATATCGGCGTTCACCAAGACGGGCTGATTCACGTCAGCCAATTGGCCAACAAGTTTGTCAGCGATGCGCGTGAGGTGGTCAAGACCGGCGACATCGTCAAGGTGCGCGTCACCGAGATCGACCTGGCGCGCAAGCGCATCGGCCTGAGCATGCGCTTGGATGCATCGGCGCGCCGGGACGGTCCGCGTGAGAACCGCTTCGAGGGCGCGGGGCGCGGCCAGCAGCGATCGGCAGCGAGCACGCGGGCCGAGCCCGCGCAAGGCACGGCCATGGCCTCGGCCTTTGCCAAATTGCAGAGCCTTCGCAAGTAGGGCATCAACAGGGTGAACAAGGCAATCGTCGAGCTCGCCGTGCGCGAAGCCGCAGCTACTGGACACAGCCACAGTCTGTACCATGATCTGGGCCGTGGTCTACGTTTGGGGCGCCTCAACACCGCCGGCTTCGCGCGCTACCCGCACCTCTTCAATCCCTGGCAGACAGACGCAACGTGAAAGCCTTGCGTCTTTACGCCGGCCCCAAAGCGCTGGCGCATATCCGTACCCACGGGCTGGCCCCTGGGGACATCGCCTGCCTGGCCGGCGCTGCCGGCGGCCCCAAAGGCCTGATCCTGGGTCCGCTGGACCGCTTTGTGTTTGGTCAGTGGCTGCCCCAAAGCAGTCAGACCGTCGACCTGGTCGGCGCCTCCATTGGCGCATGGCGCATGGCCACGGCTTGCCTCAATGACTGCGTGAGCGCCTTCGAGCGGCTCGAGCGCGACTACATCGCGCAGCACTACGAACTCGAGCCCGGTCGCAAGCGGCCGACCGCCACCCAGGTCAGCCGCGAGTTTGGCAAAAGCCTGGGCGACTTTTATGGGGGGCGCATCGACGAGTTGCTCGCGCATCCTCGCTACCGGCTGCATGTGATGACGTCGCGGGGCGTGGGCCTGTTGGCGCGAGAACACCCCTTGTTCACGCCCTTGGGCTATGCCGGCGCCTATGTGACCAACGCGATCTCGCGCGGTCTGATGGACGCGTGGCTCGAGCGCGTGGTGTTTTCGTCGGCGCCGGGCGGTCAGGCCAGCCAATTGCCGTTTGGCACCCGGGACTACCGAACGCGGCAGGTGCGACTCGATGCCGCCAACTTCATGGCCGCGGTGCAGGCCAGTTGCTCCATTCCGTTTGTGCTGCGTGCGGTTCACGGCATCCCCGGCGCGCCCCGGGGCGCCTACTGGGACGGCGGCATCACCGACTACCACCTGCACCTGGACTACCAAAGCCCGCGCCCCGGCCCCGGCATCGTGCTCTACCCGCACTTTCAAAGACAGGTGGTGCCCGGCTGGCTGGACAAATCGCTCAAATGGCGCCACCGCGCCACAGCCTTCCTCGATTCGGTGCTGCTGCTCGCGCCCAACCCCGAATGGGTGAGCCGCCTGCCCAATGGCAAGTTGCCTGATCGGACTGACTTCACCCGCTACGGCAGCCAGCTGGCCGAGCGCGTGCGGGTGTGGACCCAGGCCGCACGCCAAAGCGAACAGCTGGCCCATGAGTTTGAAGCTTGGCTGGAGCGGCCGGACCCTGGGCAGATTGCGCCTCTGTGATGGCTTGCCGCTCCACAGGGCGCTGACGGCAGTCATTGGCGCTTATTGGCGCTTACTGGCGTCGCCCGAAGTCAGGCTTTCTTTTTTCGAGCACCGCTTGCACGGCCTCATGGGCTTGCGGCGTGGCCTTGATGATCGAGGTGGCATAGCACTCGACGTGATAGCCCTCATCAAGATCCATGTGCTCGGTCAGGTTGATGGTTTCCTTCATCAATTCGATGCACTGCGGGCTGTGCTCGCAAATGCTCAGTGCCAACCGGGTCGCCGCTTCCATGAGCTGCTCTTGCGGCACGACCTCGTGAATGACCCCCAGCGCATGGAAGTACTGGGCATCGACCGGTTTTCCGGTAAATGCCATCATGCGCACCACCTTGTCGGGCACGATGCGACGCAGATGGCGCGTGCCACCCATGACGCCGACCTTGACCTCCGGCAGTGAAAACCTGGCGTTGTCAGAGGCCACCACCATGTCGCATGAAGCCATCAGCGCCAGACCCCCGCCGAGCGCATAACCGTTGACCGCCGCGATCACCGGCACCCGGTGCTTTCTGACGGCGGCAAACACCTCGCGAATCACCGTGGTGCGGATCTGGGCGCTTTGCGGATCGAGCTGCGCGTGTTCATTCAAATCACCGCCAGCCACAAAGGATTTGTCGCCAGCGCCAGTGATGATCACGCACTGCACCGACAGGTCGTCGTGGGTCTGCCTGACCGCAGCGAGCAGTTCGCGGTGCGCCTGCAAGCTCATTGCGTTGCGCGGGGGGCGATCGATCGTGATGACCGCAATGGCCTCATGTTCAGGGCTGCGCGTGATGTGGACATGGTCGCTCATGGCAAAAACTCCTTGGCGTTCAGCGGCCCTTGAATGCCGGCTTGCGCTTGTCGAAGAAGGCTTGGACCCCTTCCCGGTGGTCCTCGGTCATCAAAGTGGTGCTTTGCGCCCACAGCTCTGCGTCCAGGTAGGCTTCGAGCGTGGGCTGGTACATCTGCTTGAAAAGCTTCTTGGTGGTCCCATAGGCAAAGGTGGGCCCGCTGGCCAGTTCGCGTGCATAGGC
The DNA here is from genome assembly GCA_027491035.1 of Comamonadaceae bacterium. Taxonomy (GTDB): domain Bacteria; phylum Pseudomonadota; class Gammaproteobacteria; order Burkholderiales; family Burkholderiaceae_C; genus Polaromonas. The sequence goes on from JAIXWZ010000154.1 coordinate 36,303, forward strand.
CAGAGCCGTCTCATCGAGCTGTTCATCGGCCACGACCCGGTTGACCAGGCCCAGGGCCAGCGCCTCGCTGGCTTCAACACGCCGGCCCGACAGAGTCAGCTCTTTTGCGCGCAGCAAACCCAGGTGCTGGGTCAGGAAGTAGATGGCGCCCCCATCGGGCGCGACCCCCACGTGGCGAAACACCTGGGTAAAGCGCGCGGTCTCGGAAGCAATGACCGCATCACAGGCCATGGCCAGGCTCCAGCCTATGCCCGCGACCGCGCCGCGCACCGAGGCGACCACCGGCTTTTCGATATTGGCCAGGTTGCGCACCATGCGGTGAGCCAGCCGCAGCAACTCGCGCGCGCTGTGGGGGTCAAAGTCGCCCATCTTGCTGACATCGCCGCTGGCACAAAATGCCTTGCCGTTGGCGGTCAACAATACGGCGCGCACCGCGTTGTCGCGAGCGGCTGTTTCGAAGTGACTGCCCAATGCCTCGCGCATTTCCACGGTTAGGGCGTTGAGTTTTTCTGGCCGGTCCAGCGTGATGGTGGCCAATCCGTCATTGAGTTCGTAGCGTGCGCTCATTTCATGATCTGCGCGGCTTGCGCCGTGCCTTTGAAGGTTAGAGGTCAAATTCAAGCGGTGCGTCGGCCAACTCCCGCATGGCTGCGGTGGTGGCGGCCAGGTGGCGGGCCATGCGCCGGCGAGCGGCATCGGCATCCTGCTCAACGATGGCCTTGAGAATGCGCCGGTGTGCCTGGATCACCTGACTTCGTACGTCTGGCGTGGTGAAGTTGTCGATCGAGGTGGCCTTGTAGATCAGCTTTGCGCTGGCCGACATGAAAGCGCGCAGCAACTCGTTGTGGCTGGCCGCCGCAATCGCGATGTGCCAATTCACGTTTTCGTGCAAAAACGTGGGCAAGTCGTCCACGGCGTCTTCCACCTTCTGCGTCACCTGCACCAGTGTTTTGAGTTCTTCCTCGGTGCGGCTGGTGGCCGCCAGGGCCGCCAGGGGTGGCTCAATGGCCTCCCGGGCCTGCAGCAAGGCTGCCAGCGTGATGCCGCGCCCGTGAACAAACAGCGAGATCGACCGCCCAAGGGACTCGTCGTCGGGGCGGCTGGTTGCCGTGCCGCCAAATCGCCCGGGGCGGGTGGTGATCAGATTCTCCGCCGCAAGGATCTTGAGCGCCTCACGCACCGACGATCGACTCAGACCGGTCTGAGCGATCAGGTCTCTTTCGGTGGGCAAAGGCGCGCCAGTCGGCAGTCCGCTGCTCATGATCTGCCGCCGAAGCTCGCTGGCGAGCACTTCCGACGTTTTGGGCACAGCGATCGGCGAGAGTTTGACTTGATTCATTGCGAGAGCCTTTACAAGCCTGCTGGATGCAGTTTATCCTACGGCAATTCAATGATCAGAGCATTGATTAGGTCAGACGTCAAGTCGTCGCCAGCAAAAGGGAGGTCCAAGCCAGTTGGCTGGGCCGTATTGGTTTCAACACACTGGAGGAGAGCAACTGTGAACAAATTCATCCGTCGCGCCTGTGTCGGCCTTGCCGGCTGGAGCTTGGCTTTTTCGGCGCTGGCCCAAGGGGCCTACCCGAGCCAGAACATCACCATCGTCCTGCCTTTCGGGCCCGGCAGCGGCACCGACATCGTCACCCGTCTGATTGCCCAGAAGCTCACCGAGACCCTGGGCAAGCCCGTGGTGGTTGAAAACCGGCCGGGCGCCAACGGATCGATTGCCGCCGAATATGTCTCCAAGGCCAAGCCGGACGGTCACACCTTGCTCATTGGCACCAACTCGACCCATGGTGCCAATCCGGCCTTGCTCAAGGAGATGCGTTATGACCCGATCAAGGGCTTCGAGCACGTCAACCGCGTGGCGGTGTTCACCAGCATCTTGGTGGTCAATCCGGCGCTACCGGTCAAAACGATGCGCGATCTGATCGCTTACGGCAAGACCAACCCGCTGACCTTGGCCACCGGCAATGCCAGCGGGGTGGTGCAAAGTGAGACGCTCGCGCGCCAAGTGGGTTGGAAAGATCTGCTGCGGGTGCCCTTTAAGAGCAATCCACCGGCCATGACGGAGGTGATCGCCGGCCGGGTCAATTTCATGTTCAGCGACATCGCCGCGGCTCAGGCGCAGGTCAAAGCGGGCAATCTTCGGCCCTTGGCGGTGACCTCGAGGACACGCAGCACCCTCATGCCGGAGTTGCCCACCATCATGGAAAGTGGGGTCGCTGACTACGATCTGTCCGGATGGAATGCCATGTTTGCTCCCGCCGGAACGCCACGTGAAATCGTCGAGCGACTCAATGCCGAAGTCGCCAAAGTGGTGCAAATGCCCGACGTGCGCAGCCGGCTGCTCGATCTCGGCGCAGAGCCTGGACCCATGAAACCCGCTGAATTTGCGGCCTGGGTGCAGGCCGAGGTCAACAAGTGGAGCACCCTGGTCAGGGAAGCGGGCATCAAGCCCGAGTAAGTGCAACAAGGACAGACGATGGATTTTCGATTCACTGACGAGCAGCGCATGTGGCGCGACACGGTACACAGCTTCATGGAAAAAGAGGTGGGCCGCGAGTACACCCGCGAGCATGACGCCTCGCGCGAGTTCCCTTGGGAGGTCTACCGCAAGATGGCCCGCCAAGGCTGGCTGGGCCTGCTGCTGCCCGAAGCCGACGGCGGCAGCGCGGCCGACCCTGTGATGTTTGCGATTTTCTGCGAGGCCATTGCCAAGTACAGCCTGGACACGGCGGCCTGCATCATGACCTCGATGTTCACCGCCACGAATATTTCTAGCCACGGCACGCCCGAGCAAAAGGCCAAGTACCTGCCGCCGGTGCTCAGCGGAGAGCGCACCTTCTCGATCGCCATGTCCGAGCCGCAATCGGGCTCAGATGCCGCGGCGGCGCGCACCCGCGCCACCCTGGAGGGTGACCATTGGGTGCTCAACGGCAACAAGACCTGGATCTCGGGCGCCCACCTGCCCGGTGCGACCATCGTGCTGCTGGCTCGCACCGGTGAGGAGCGCTACAAGGGCCTGAGCCTGTTCATCATGCCCAACGACACGCCGGGGCTGACCGTTACCAAGCTCAACACCATTGTGCGGCGCAGCCTGGGTACTACGCAGCTCTACCTGGACAATGTGCGCCTGCCCCGTGAAAACCTGCTCGGGGAATTGGGCATGGGCTGGACCTACATCACCGAGCACCTGGAGCACGAGCGCCTGAGCCTGGCTGCGTCCTACGTCGGCAATGCCCAGACCGCCCTCGATGACACCGTGGCCTACACCAAGCAGCGCAAGGCGTTTGGCAAGTCGCTGTCTGATTTTCAGGTGATCAAGCACCGCATGGCCGAAGACGCCACCGCGATCGAGGCGGCCCGCCTGCTCACCTATTCGGCAGCCTGCAAGATGGCCCGCGGCGAGAGCGCCATGAAAGAGGTGTCTATGGCCAAGGTTTTTGCGGTCGACACCCTGTTCAAGACGGCCTTCAATGGCATGCAGGCCCTGGGTGGGTATGGCCAGCTGCCCGAGATGGACATGGAGCGCTACTTCCGAGAGGCCAAGCACGGCATGGTCGGCGGCGGGGCCAACGAAATCCAGAAAAGCATCATCGCCAAACACATGGGCTTGTGAAGGCGAGGGCGCCTAAAGCTGCCGGCCTGACTTTCGAGCGCTTACATGGAGGCGTTGAGCATGGCCAGGTAGTCCTCTGAACTGGCCAGCCGCGGGTTCATTTTGTGGCAATGGTCGGCCAGGGCGCCGGTGATGACCGGCTCGAACAGGGCCTCGGTTACGCCCATGGCTGCCAGACCCTTAGGCAGGCCCAGGCGGGCGTTCATGTCCACAATGGCTTGCGCGACATCGCTGCCGCTGTCCAGGCCCATGGCCTGGGCCATGCGCCTGAGGCGGTCGTCCTTTTGTACGGACTCGGCCAAGGCGTTGAACTGCACCACAGCCGGCAAGAACATGGCGTTGAGCGTGCCGTGGTGCAGGCGGGGGTTGACGCCACCCAGGCTGTGGCTCAGGCTGTGCACACAGCCCAGGCCTTTTTGAAAGGCCATGGCCCCCTGCATCGAGGCGCTCATCATGTTCAGGCGTGCCTCGCGGTCTGCACCGTTTCGGGTCGCCCGCTCAATATGGGCCCAAGCCCGCTGCAAACCATCGAGCGCGATGCCGTCAGCTGGCGGATTGAAGGGCGCGGCCATAAAGGTTTCCATGCAGTGGGCAATCGCGTCCATGCCGGTGGCGGCCGTCAAATGGGCCGGCAGACCCAAGGTCAGCTCGGGGTCGCAAATGGCGGCCTTGGGCACCATGTGTGGTGAATGAAAGCCGAGTTTGCGGCCGTCGTCAATGATCAAGATGGCGCCGCGCGCGACCTCGCTGCCCGTACCGGCAGTGGTCGGTACAGCGATCAAGGGCGCCATGCGGTCGGTGATCTTGGGCGAGCCGCCTTCAATCGTGGCGTAGGTCTTGAGCGGGCCTTCGTGCGTGGCCGCAATCGCCACGCCCTTGGCGCAGTCGATGGACGAGCCGCCGCCCACGGCGATGAGTCCATCGCACCCCTGGGCTTTGTAAATCTGTGCGGCTGCGCGAACGGCGGCCTCGGTCGGGTTGGAGGGCGTCTGGTCGAACACGGCCACCGCAAGGTCGGGCAGGGCGTCGATGGCTTTTTGCAAAATGCCCACCGCCTTGACGCCCGCGTCGGTGACGATCAGCGGCCGCGTGATGCCCACGCGTTGGCACTCGGCCTGCAGTTGGCGCAGGGCACCAAAGTCAAGCTGGATCTGGGTGATGTAGTTGATCTGAGCCAAAGCACTCTCCTTGCAATTGCCCGATTTTGAACCAGAAACAGGCCCGGGCGGGCGATGTACCATGCGCCACCTGCTGCCTATGAAGCCGTCACCCAAGTCCCCCGCGCCGCTCCTGCCGGCGGTCCAGCGCCTGGTCGAGAACATGCACCGGGCGGGTCGGCCCCCGATGCACGCGCTGGGCGTGGCCCAAGCCCGGGCCTTTTACGATGCCGGCGCGCCCATCTTGGACCTGTCGCCGCCACCGATTGAGCGCGTGCAGGCGCTGACCATTGCCAGCCGCGATGGCCACCCAATGGCGGCACGTCTCTACGCTGACCGCAGTGATCAGCCGCTGCCCGTGCTGCTCTACCTGCACGGCGGTGGCTTTACGGTCGGCAGTCTGGCCACCCACGATGTGCTGTGTCGGCAGTTGAGCCTGTACGGGCGGTGTGCGGTGGTGGCGCTGGACTATCGGCTCGCACCCGAGCACCGCTTTCCGACCGCCGTGCACGATGCCTGGGACGCGCTGCTCTGGCTGGCGCAGCATGCGCCATCGCTTGGCCTGGATGGAGCGCGCCTGGCCGTTGGCGGGGACAGCGCCGGCGGCACGCTGGCGGCGGTGTGCGCCCTGATGGCGCGCGACGCGGGAATGCCTTTGCGGCTGCAACTGCTGTTTTACCCCGGCACCACAGCCCACCAGGACACTCAATCGCATCGCCTGTACCAGCGCGGCTATCTGCTCGAGCGCGAAACGGTGGACTGGTTTTTTGAGCAATACATTGATCGGCAAGACAGGGATGATTGGCGCTTTGCGCCGCTCAATGCGAGCGAGCATGCCGGTGTGGCGCCCGCCTGGCTGGGCCTGGCCGAGTGTGACCCGCTGGTCGACGAGGGACTGGCCTATGCCGATGTCCTGCGCCTGGCGGGCGTGCCGGTGGATCTGGACATCTACCGCGGCGTCGTCCACGGCTTTGTGACCATGGGCCGGGCGATTGCGCAGGCTGGGCAAGCCCATGCCGACGCCGGCCGAGCCCTGGTCGCGGCCTGGTCCGAGGTCGCTGGCCCGGCCGGCTAAACTGCGGGCATAAACACAGCGGCGGGACAGGCTGCCTGTGCACGACAAGAGCAGCCCAGGGCAGGGCACAGTATGGAGCGTCAATGAAACGACAGGACTATCGCTTTTTCCACCGCCTGCGGGTGCGCTGGGCCGAGGTGGACATGCAGAAGATCGTCTTCAATGGCCACTACCTGATGTACCTGGACACCGCCATGGCCGATTACTGGCGCGCCCTGGCCCTGCCGTACGAAGAGGCCATGCACCGTCTCGGCGGCGACTTGTACGTCAAGAAGGCCAGCCTGGAGTACCACGCTTCGGCCCGCTACGACGACACGCTCGATGTGGGGCTCAAGTGCGTGCGCGTGGGCAACTCGTCCATCGGCTACAGCGGTGCGATTTTTCGGGGGGATGACCTGCTGGTGAGCGGCGAGTTGGTTTACGTCTTTGCCGACCCGGCCAGCCAGACGTCTCGGCCGGTGCCCGATGCGCTCAGGCAGGTGATGTTGGGCTACGAGGCTGGCGAGTCGGTGCTGCAGATCAAGACCGGCACCTGGGAAGAGATGCAGACCGATGCCATGCAGGTACGCGTCGAGGTCTTTGTCGATGAGCAGCACATCCCGCTGGCCATGGAGATCGATCCGGCCGACGAGGTGTCGATTCATGCGGTGGCCTACAACCGCATCGGCCAGCCGGTCGCCGTGGGCCGTTTGCTGCCAGCCGAAAACGGCTCGACCCGCATTGGCCGCATGGCCGTCAAGCGCGTGCTGCGCCAGTGCGGCATAGGCGGGCAGGTGCTGCAAGCCCTGGTGGCCGCCGCCGGCCAGCGCGGTGATCGCAGCGTCTTGGTGCACGCCCAGCGCAGCGCCGAGGGCTTCTACGCCCGCAGCGGCTTTGCCGCGCAGGGCGACGGGTTTGAAGAAGTCGGCATGCCGCACATCGAGATGACCCGCACGGTCTGATGAAGACATGGATTGCCACGGCGCTGCGCGCCTCGCAATGCGAAGGGGGTAGGTTATTGAGCCCGCCCTGTCATCGCGAGGAACGAAGCGATCCATCGGCCCTGACTCGACGGCGGGCCACACCCTGGCGCCACACGGCCGGCCATCAACGCCGAACTGACGCTGGCACTTGCAGCCGGGTGTGCCTCAGACCAGCCTGGCTCTGCCAGGACTTTTCTTGCAGGTCCACAAGCCAATGCCCGTCTGCAGTGCGCTCGGCCAAAGTCAGCAGGCTGCTGCGGGTGCCATAGTGGCCGCTGGACAACTGCACCCAGGCGCTGGCCAACTCTTGCTCTA
>JAIXWZ010000235.1 GCA_027491035.1 Comamonadaceae bacterium
TCGGCTCCTCCTTAATGCCGCTGCGCCAGGCCCGACGCACCGGCCGGGGGTTAACGCTGCGAAGGCTGCAGACTGCGGCCAAACCCGGGCGACTGAATTTTCTAAGCAGAGGGCGCGGAGTTGGTACCACCAGAGGGCGTGCGGGTGGGCGCTGCGAAGCGAGGTCAAGCAGGAGCCGAGGCGCTAGCCGAGGCGGGGGACACGAGCGGCGCAGCGCCCATCCGTGCGCCCTGCTTCGATACGCTCTGAACATTGCAGCGCCTGATCAGGCGCCGCATCGCGCCGAGGGCGGCGCTCCCACAAAATCAAAACCGCATCGCCGCGAGGGCGCGGCTCCCACATGGCTCCCACATGGCTCTCACATGGCTTTCACAGAGGCTCCCCCACAGACCCGCCCTCACCCATAGTCGTCACAAAGCTCTTGCCCGAAAGCTTGGCACGTCAACCAGCCCCTCAGGTGGCTATGATCTGCGGCTTTGCCGCGCGCTGCCGCTGGGCGCTCCTTTGAAATCATCCATGTCCTCTCCTTCCTCGCCTCCTGCAGCGGCCGCAGGCATGAACCTCGCCCAGATGGAGGCGGTCCATCACGTCAGCGGCCCCTGCCTGGTTCTTGCGGGCGCCGGCTCGGGCAAGACGCGGGTGATCACGCACAAGATCGCCCGGTTGATCCAGGCCGGCCTGGAGCCCGAGCGCATCGCGGCCATCACCTTCACCAACAAGGCAGCGGCCGAGATGCGCGAGCGCGCCAAGGGCCTGATCGGCAAACGCGCCAAGGGAGTGCTCATTTGCACCTTTCATGCCCTGGGTGTGCGCATGCTGCGCCAGGACGGCGCCGCGCTGGGCCTCAAGCCACAGTTCAGCATCCTCGACAGCGACGACGTCACCAGCTTGCTCAAAGACTGCGGCGGCAGCACCGATGCGGCGACCGCACGCCAGTGGCAGTGGACCATCAGCCTGTGGAAAAACCAGGGCCTCAATGCGGCGCAGGCCCAAGCGCAGGCCAGCGGGCCCGAAGACGTGGCGCTTGCGCGCATCATGGCGCGCTACGAAGAGCGCTTGTCGGCCTACCAAAGTGTGGACTTTGACGACCTGATCGGCCTGCCGCTCAAGCTGCTGCGCGATCACACCGAGGTGCGCGAACGCTGGCAGCAGGCCCTGGGCCATGTGCTGGTCGACGAATACCAGGACACCAACGCCACCCAGTACGAGTTGCTCAAGCTGCTCGTTGGCGAGCGCGCAAGACTGACGGCCGTGGGCGATGACGACCAGTCCATCTATGGCTGGCGCGGCGCCACGCTGGACAACCTCAAGAAGCTGCCGATCGACTTCGCACAGCTCAAGGTCATCAAGCTCGAGCAGAACTACCGCTCGACCAGCGCCATCTTGCGCGCGGCCAACAACGTGATCGGCCCCAACCCCAAGCTGTTTCCCAAAACGCTGTTCTCCGAACTCGGCGAAGGCGAGCCGGTGCGGGTGATGGACTGCGACAACGAAGAGCACGAGGCCGAGCGCGTGGTCGCACGCATCCAGAGCCTGCGTGCGGGCGAGGGCCGGCGCGAGTGGAAAGACTTTGCCGTGCTCTACCGCGCCAACCACCAGGCCAAGCCCTTTGAGAAAGCCCTGCGCAAGGCCCAGATCCCCTACAAGGTCTCGGGCGGTCAGAGCTTTTTTGACCGCGCCGAGGTCAAAGACCTGTGCGCCTGGCTGCGCCTGCTGACCAACAATGACGACGACCCGGCTTTTTTGCGCGCCATCACCAGCCCCAAGCGCGGCATCGGCCACACCACGCTGGCCGCCTTGGGCGGCTTTGCCAGCCAGTACAAGCTCAGTCTGTTTGAGGCCCTGCACAGCCACAGCCTGGGCACCGTGCTGCCCAGCAAGGCTGTGGGCTCGCTGCACGAGTTCGGACGCTACGTCAACGAACTGGAGTACCGGGCCCGCCACACGGTCGGTGCCGAAGCCGCGCTGGCCTTTTTAATGGACTGGCTCAAGGACATCGGCTACGAGCAGCATTTGTATGACGGGGAAGACAGCGAGCAGGCGGCCGCTTCGCGCTGGTCCAACGTGATGGACTTTTGCCAGTGGATGGCCCAGCGCTGCGGCGGTCAGGTCGAAGACGAGGCCGGCCTGATGATGGAGCGCGAGACCAAGACCCTGCTCGAGGTGGTGCAGACCATCGCGCTGCTGTCGACCATCAGCGAGCGCGAGACCGAGCAAAACGTGGTCACCCTTTCAACCCTGCACGCGGCCAAGGGGCTCGAATGGCCGCATGTGGTGCTGGTGGGCTGCATTGAAGGGCTGCTGCCCTTCAAGATGGACGACGAGGGCGGCAGTGGCGAAGACCTGGCTGTGCGGCTGCAGGAAGAGCGCCGCCTGATGTATGTGGGCATCACCCGCGCCCAGCTCACCTTGGCCGTGAGCTGGACGCGCCGACGCAAGAAAGGCCGCGACACCGTGGCCGCCGCAGCCAGCCGCTTTATTGCCGAGATGGCCTTGGACCAAGCCACCGTCAAGGAAGACCCGCGCGAAAAACTGCGCGCCCTGCGCGAAGAGTTTGCCCGGCGGGCCGAGCAAAACAAGGCCGCCGCCAAAGCGGCGCTTTAAAACCACTGCAGCGCACTGGGCGCCCCGGCTCAATGCGCAGGCGGCGCCCTCAGCGCCCCTGCCAAAGCGGCGCGCGTTTTTGGCTAAAGGCCAGCGCCGCCTCGCCAAAGTCCTCGGTCATGAGCGCCAAGACCTGCACATGGTTTTCCAGGTCGAGGGCGGCCTCCAGGCCCGGGGCATCGAGGTTGTTCCACATCACCCGCTTGGTGTGCAAGGTGCTGTAGGGGCTGTTGGCCAGGATTTGGCGCGCACACGCCAGCGCGCGGGGCAGCAGCTGCTCGGGCTCGGTGACAGCGGCCACCAGGCCGATGCGCTCGGCCTCCTGGGCCTCGACCGGTCGGCCGGTCAGCATGAGCTCGAAGGCACGGCCGGCACCGATCAGGCGCGGCAGGTGGTAGCTGATGCCGCACTCACCGGCTGACAGGCCCACCTTGACCGCGCCCACATGAAAGCTGGCCGCGGTGCTGGCAAAGCGCACGTCGGCGCACAAGGACAAAGCAAAACCAGCGCCAACGGCCACGCCATTGACGGCGGCAATCACCGCCGCGTCCATGGAGCGCAGCCGCCGCATCACGCTGTCAAAGACCATCTGCAACTCATACGATTGGGTGGCATTGAGCCCGTAGCGACCTTGCTCGTCGAGCACCGACTTCAGATCCAGGCCGGCGCAAAAGCCCCGGCCCTCACCGGTGAGCACCAGCACGCGCACCCGCGGGTCAGCGGCCAAGGCATCGAGCTGGGCTTTGAGATGGCGCATGGAGGGCACGTCCATGGCGTTCATGCGTGAGGCGCGCTGCAGGCGCAGCACCGCCAAGCCCTCTTCGGGGCGCTCAATGCTCAAACAGGTTTGTGACATATGCAACCTCTGTGTCTCTCAAGCTTGCCGGTGCGGGCGCTCAACGCCCTTGAAATCGGGCTTCGCGCTTGCCCAAAAACGCGCTGACCCCCTCGACGAAATCGGCGGTGCCTGCGCACTGGGCAAACAAACGCGCCTCCATCTGCAGATGGGTGTGCAAATCGTTGTCGCCCGCTTGGCGCATGAGCTGCTTGAGATTGCCCAGAGCAATCGGTGCCGACTGCGCCAAGCGGGCGGCCCACTGGGCGGTCTGAGTGGCCAGCTCGTCAGCGGGCACCACGCGATTGATCAGCCCCATGGCCAAAGCCGCATCGGCATCGATGGGGTCGTTGAGCAGGGCGATCTCCATCGCCCGGCGCAGCCCCACCCAGCGCACCAGGCCCCAGGAGGTGCTGCAATCGGGGCTGGTGCCGATGCGCGGATAGGCCAAGTTAAAACGGGTGCCCTGGGCCGCGATGACCAAATCGCACGCCAAGGCCACGCCCAAGCCAGCCCCGGCCACCGCGCCATGGACCGAGGCGACCACCGGCGCGCGCAAACTGGCCAGCAGTTCAATGGCCGGGTGCATCTGCGCAATGAGCGCGCCGCTGCCGCCCACCGGGTCGGCCAACATGGAGGGCAGGTCACCGCCGGCCATGAAGGCGCGGCCCTCGCCCGAGATCACCACCGCCCGCACACTGTCGTCGTCGGCCAACTCGAGGCACGCCTGGTGAAAGGCTTGGGCCAGCGCCAGATCAATCGCGTTGAGTGCATTGGGGCGGTTAAAGCGGATCTGCGCCACAGCGCCATCGCGCCAAAACAGCACAGGCGCGTCCGATGAGGTGGGTCGGCTGCTTGGAATCATGGGGTTCTCCTTGGATACATCAAGAGCTCAGGCGCTGCGCCTAAGCAATGGCCTCGAGTCCGCGCTGGGCCAGCGCAGGCCCCAGCAATCCGACCTCGGCGGCGTTGTCGCCCACCGCATTGCCCGCAGCGGCACGGGCGGCGATGCCCTCAAAAATCACCGCCCAGCGCATGAAGGCAAAGGCCCAATGAAAAGGCTGCGCACGCTCGGTGCGGCCCGAGCAGCGGTAGTAGTGCTCCAGGTACTGCTCTTCATCGGGGATGCCCAGGGCCGCCCAATCGAGGCCGGCAATGCCGCCATACTCTTGAGGCAGCGTGCGCCAGCAGGTGGTGCTGAACGCCACATCGGCCAGCGGATGGCCCAAGGTGGACAGCTCCCAGTCCAGCACCGCCACCACACGCGGCTCGGTGGGGTGGAACATCAGGTTGTTGAGCTTGAAGTCGCCGTGGGTCAGTCGGGTTTCCTCGCTGCGCGGCAGGTGCTCGCCCAGCCAGAGCAGTAATTGGTCGATGGCCGGGTTCTCGCGGGTCTTGGACAGCGCCCACTGCTGGCTCCAGCGCCCGATCTGCCGCTCGAAATAGTTGCCGGGCTTGCCAAAGTTGCCCAGCCCCAAAGCCTCAGGCTGCAGGCTGTGCAAGGCGGCCAAGGTCTCGGCCATGGCCAGGTAGATCGCTCGCCGCTCGGACGGCGGCACACCCGGCAGGTCGTTGCGGTTGAAGACGCGCCCCTCGACGCGCTCCATCAGATAAAAATCGGTGCCCAGCACATCGGGCTGCTGGTGCAGCAGCACCATGGGCGGCACGGGCAAGACGCCGGCCAGCGCCTGCATGACGCGGTACTCGCGGTCGACCGCGTGAGCAGACGGCAACACGGGGCCGGCTGGCTTTTTGCGCAGGACCAGGCGCCGGTTGTCGAAGGTGACGAAAAACGTGGGGTTGGACTGCCCGCCGCCGATGGGCTCGAGCTGCATCGCCCCTTGCAGGCCCGGCAATCGATCGCGCAGGAACTGCTCGAGCCGCTGGGGCTCAAACCCCCAGGCTGACAGCTCTGGGCTCATGGCGTGCGGCTGACAGGCGTTGCGGCAGGCTCGGCAGGCGTGGCTCCCGCGGCCGAAGGCGGTCGACCCAGCGTGAAGCCCCCGTCGACCACGATCTGCTGACCGGTGACCATGCACTCGGGTTCAAGCAGCCAAACCACGGCGCTGGCGATCTGCTCGGGCGTACTCACGCGGCCGAGCAAGGAGGTGCCTGCAAACTGGGCCTTGACCTTTTCATAAGCTTGCTCGCCCAGACCGTCGCGCATCCAGCGCCCTTCAATCATGCCCGGCAGCACCGCATTGACCCGCACCTTGGGCGCCAGATGGCGCGCCAGGCCCACGGTCAGGATGTTGAGCGCAGCCTTGGACATGACGTAGGGGAAAGACGAGCCGCTGCCGGTCTGTCCAGCCACCGAGGAGACGTTGACGATGGCACTGCCCGCTGGCATGTGCCGCGCGGCCGCGCGGGCCATCTGAAACGGCCCCACCGCATTGACGCCATACACGCGCAAAAAATCCTCGGCCTGCACGCCATCGAGCTCATGCATGGGCACGAACTGCGTGGTCGCGGCGCTGTTGACCAGGCCATCGATGCGGCCAAATCGCGCCAGGGCCGCAGCCACCACCTCCTGGCAACTGGCATCGGACGCAATGTCGCCCTTGACGGCCAGCGCTTGGCCACCCGCGGCTTGGCAGGCGGCCACCACCGCATCGGCCAAGGCCTGGCTGCGGCTGAAACTGATCACCACTGCCTGACCGCGGCGGGCCAATTGCAAGGCCACAGCCTCGCCCACGCCGCTGGAGCCACCGGCAATCACCGTCACGCGTTGTGTCATAGGGGCCTTCAAGTCAAGAGCCGACTGGCCTTAGGGCAAAACGATGAGCTTGCCCTGCGCGCGCCGCTGCGACAGCTCCAAGATGGCCTTGGGCGCCTCTTGCAAGCTGTAGCGGCCCGAGATCAGGGGTTTGATCTGCCCCTGCTCCAGCATGGCCATGAGGTCTTGCAGATCGGTCTGCGCCGCCCGGGGCTCGCGGCGAATAAAGTCGCCCCAAAACACACCCACGATGGCGCAACCCTTGAGCAGCACCAGGTTCAGTGGCAGGCGCGGGATCTGCCCGTCGGTAAAACCGACCACCAGGTAGCGGCCGCGCCAGGCCATGGAGCGCAGAGCCTGCTCGGCGTAGTCGCCCCCGACCGGATCGACCACCACGTCCACACCTTTGCCGCCCGTGATGCGCTTGATTTCATCGCGCAGGTTTTGTTCGCGGTAATTGATGACGTCATCGGCCCCCTTGGCACGGCAGGTGGCCAGTTTTTCCGCCGATGAGGCAGCAGCGATGACGCGCGCGCCCAGCGCTTTGGCCAGCTCAATGGAGGCAATGCCGATCCCGCCAGCGGCGCCCAGAACCAGCACCGTCTGGCCAGACTGAAGACCCGCGCGGTCGCGCAGTGCGTGCAAGCAGGTGCCATAGGTCAAAAGCAGCGAGCCGGCCACCTCAAACGACATGCCCGGCGGCATGGCAATGAGCTGGTCTTCCTGGGCCAAGACCTGCTCGGCAAAGCCGCCCCAGATGGTCAGGGCAATGACTTTGTCGCCGGCCTTGAATCGGGTGACGCCCGCGCCGACCGCCAGCACCTCGCCGGCCATCTCACCGCCAGGCGAAAACGGCGGCGTGGGCTTGAACTGGTAGAGGTTTTGCACAATCAGCGCATCGGGAAAGTTCACGCCGGCGGCGCGCACCCGCACCACCACCTGCCCGGCTGCGGGCTGGGGGTCGGGCATGTCCTGCACGCTCAGGTTTTCGGGCGGGCCGTATTGGCTGCAGATCAGGGCCTTCATGGCAGGGCTTTCTGAGGTTCGGGTTTCAAGACTTGGCGGGAACTTGCGCCTGAAAATACTGGCGCACCACGGACTCGGCGACACAGGCGGGGCGCTCCTGCCCCTCAATCTCGAGGGTGACCTTGAAGGTCAGCTGCAAGCCCCCCGCAATGTCTTCGAGTTGGGCCAGCACAAACTGACCGCGCACCCGGCTGCCCGCGGGCACGGGGCTGGTAAAGCGCACCTTATTGAGGCCGTAGTTCAGGCCCATCTCGCAAAACGGCAGCGTCATGTGCCGCTCATAGAACTGCCCCAACAGAGACAGGGTGAGAAAGCCGTGCGCGATCGTGCTGCCGTAGGGCGATTCTTTTTGCGCCCGCGCCACGTCGACATGGATCCACTGAAAGTCGCCCGTGGCCTGGGCAAACAAGTCGATGTGCTGCTGGGTGATGAGCACCCAGTCCGACACAAAAGCGGGCTTGCCCACCAGCGCGCGAATGTCATCGACGGATTGGGCAAAGCTGCCGGCTCGGCTGTGTGCGGATGGGCTCATGAACGTTTCTCCACCACCATGGACGTGGTTGCAGCCACCTGATCGCGCATCTCGCGCTTGAGCAGCTTGCCGTTGGCGTTGCGCGGCAGCGGCTGGGCCGACACCGCAAAAGACTCGGGCACTTTGTAATCAGACAAGCGCGCGGCGCAATGCGCCTTGAGCTCAGACTCCAAGGCGGCGCTGGCCAGATGGCCGGGCTTGAGGCCAACGAAAGCATGGACCCGCTCGCCCAACACGGGGCACGGCTTGGCCACCACCGCACACTCCTGCACCGCAGGATGCTCGTAGAGCGCATTTTCCACTTCTATGGTGTAGATCTTGAAGCCGCCGCGGTTGATCATGTCTTTCTTGCGATCCATCACGCGCACATAGCCCTGCTCGTCGATGGTGCCCAAATCACCGGAGTGCCAATAGCCGCCGGTGATATTGGCCTGCGTGGCCTCGGGGTTGTTCCAGTAGCCGCGCACGACCATGGGGCCCTTGATCCAGATCTCGCCCAAGGTGCCGGGGGGCAACTCTCGGCCCTCGTC
Organism: Comamonadaceae bacterium; assembly: GCA_027491035.1. Lineage (GTDB taxonomy): Bacteria > Pseudomonadota > Gammaproteobacteria > Burkholderiales > Burkholderiaceae_C > Polaromonas. Next base: position 8,244 of record JAIXWZ010000235.1, read on the forward strand.
ATCCATCACGCGCATGTCCACGCAATGCAGGGCCTGGCCCACGGTGTCGTTGTGCGCCCGGGTCTGGCCGGGCGGCATCACGGTGGCCGGCGAAGTGGTCTCGGTGGCGCCGTAGCAGTTCATGAGCATCAACTCGGGCAGCTTGCCCGCCAGCTCCACAATGGTGGCCACAGGCATGGGCGCACCGCCATAGGCGCCGATGCGCCAGGCGCTCAGGTCGTACGAGTCAAAGGTCGGATCGATCAGGCACAGCTTGTACATGGCCGGCACCATCAGGCTGTGCGTGATGCGCTCGGCGCCGGCAATGCGCAAATACTCGGCTGCCTTGAAGGCCGGCATGATGACCATCTTGCCGGCGCAGTACACAAACGTGGTGGTCAGCGCCACCAGTCCAGTGACATGGCTCAGCGGCACGGCGGCCACCGTGGCATCGTCAGAGCCCAGCGCCATGGCCAGAGCAAAGTGCATCGACGAGTGGACGATGCCCAGGTGGGTGAGCATGGCCCCCTTGGGCCGGCCCGTGGTGCCCGAGGTGTACAAAATCGCCGCGGTGTCCTGCTCATGCACCGCAGCCACCGGCGCCTCCTGCGCGAGCACATGCTCGGCGTAGGCGCTGCTGCCGCTGGCCAAGGGGCCTGGGCCGATTTGCCAGCGGTGCTGGAGCGCCGGCACGCTGGCCGCCGAGGGCAAGCTGCCGGCCAGCTCGGCCTGATGCAAGAGCAGCACCGCGCCGCAGTGCTCGAGCATATAAGTCAGGCCCGGCGTTTGCTCGCGGATGCTCAAGGGCACCGAAATCGCCCCCAGCCGCGCAGCGGCGAACAAGGCGACCACGAATTCGATGCGGTTGCCCAGCAGCAGCGCGACTCGGTCGCCTGCCCGCACACCGCAGTGGGCCATGCCGGCGGCCAACTGGGCCGCAGCAGCCAACAGCTCGCGGTAGCTCAGGCGCTGGTCGCCGCAGACCAAGGCGCAGCGCTGGCCGTGGCGATCGGCCGCGGACTGCAGCATCTGGTGCAGGCTTTTCGGACGGTCGGCAAAGCACGGTTCGATCCGATCGCCAAACAGCGATTCCAGCCGCCTGTGCGTGCTCTGGCGATGCCAATGGCTCGGGACAGATGCAGCGCTCACTGGGCCTCCTGGGGGGTCACGAGACGCAGGCCCTGCGCATCCGATTCAATGACCAGATCGAGCAGCAGCCAAATCGCTGCCTTTTGCCAGTGCAGCCCCGGGTGCAGCGCGGCATACACACCGCCCGGCAAGGCCTGCGGCATGACAAACTTCAAAGCCCTGAGGCCGGGCAACTCGTAGCGCTGCACGGGGCCCGGGACCACCCGGTTGAGCAGGGGCTGCAAACGCTCGGGCGTGAGCGCCTGGCGCAGCTGTTCATAGGCCGCCTGGTCGCGCGCGACCAGTGTCAGGTCGAGCATGTCGCCCTTGTCGCCGGCGCGGCCGGCCGCGATGTCTCCCACCCTCATGAGGTGCTCCAAAGCAGTTGCGGCTCGACGTGCTGCGGCGCGATGAAACCATCGAGGACCTCGATGCGCGGCCTCTTTTCGCTGCGCACACTGGCGCCGCCGGCAGGGCCCGACAAGGTCATGGCATAGACCTCGTCTTCAATGGTCTGTGCCTGCTCGGCATCGGCGCAGCGCGCCGAGACATGCACGCGCATCTCGGGCACCTCGCCGCGCAAGGGCTGCGAGAGCGCGCGCAGCACCGATCCCGCGCCGACCAAATCCACCACCACGTCAGGGTCGGCCCAGTCGCTCAGGCGCAGTCGCAAGGCCTGGGCCATGACCTCGGCGCGTGAGCGAGCGCCCGCACCAGCCAGCGTGATCTCGCAGTCCATGATGAAGCCTGGGCGGTCGACAAAGCCGGCCACCTTGAGCGTGGGCGGGGGGCCTTTGGACTTGACGCCGCTCATCAGCACCCGGTTGTCGCCGATGCGCTCGAAGCGCACACCGCTCAAGTCGACCACCAGATCGGGCGTGGCGTAGTGCGACGGGTCGTGCACCTCGTAGAGCAGCTGCAGCGTGCAGGTCAGCGGATCGACAATGCCGGGGGTGCCGGGCGGCAGACCGATTTCGGCGCTGCCGTCGGCCATGACGCGGGCCAGGGGGTAGCCCAGGCGGGCGTACTGCTCGGCCGTCAAAGGCGGCGGGGCGCCCGCGCCTGCAATCGGCTCGTAGTTGCCGCCGGTCAACTGCCCGCCGCATTCGAGCAAATGCCCCACCCCGATGGCGCCAGCCAACGCGTCCTGGCCCGGCTCGAGGCGATCGCGTGCCACCGCCGAAAACAGCGCCGAATCGGCCACTCGGCCGGTGACCACCACATCGGCGCCCTGGGCCAGCGCATCGGCCAGCGGGTTGCAGCCCAGGTAGACATGGGCACCGAGCAGCGGCGCTGCGGGCTCGCGCACCCAGTGGATCAGCTGCTGCCGGTCGGCCACATCGTCGCCCACCACGGCGGCCACACGCAGACCCGAAATACCCATCTCGCGCGCCAGGCGGGCAATGTACTGCGCTGCTGCGGCCGGGTTGGCGGCGCCAAAGTTGGACACGATGCGGCAGCCGTTTTGACGGGCCACGGGCAGCAGGGCGCGAAGCCGGCGCCCGATTCGCGGATCAAACCCAGCCTGCGGGTTGTCGCGGCGCGCCCGAATGGCAGGAACCAACGTGCGCTCGGCCAAACATTCGAGCACCACAGCGTCCACCCCGGCGCCCGCCAGCACCACCGCCGGATCGATCCGATCCCCGGCAAAGCCCGCACCTGCACCGATGACACAAACCGGCGTCGCCATCACAAGCCCATGTAAGAGCGCTGAACGTCGGGATCGCCCAGCAGCTGCGGGCCACTGCCGGTCTTGAGCAGATGGCCGTGCTCAATGATGTAGCCCCGCTGGCACATTTGCAGCGCATTGCGCACGTTCTGCTCGACCAGCAGCACCGTCAGGCCCTTGGTGGCCACCAGCTTCTTGATCAGCTCGAACACCCGATCGACCATGATGGGCGCCAGACCCAGCGAAGGCTCATCGAGCATCATGAGCTTGGGCATGCCCATCATGGCCCGAGCGACCGCGCACATCTGACGCTCGCCGCCCGACAGGCGGCCCGCCAGTTGTTTGCGCCGTTCAGCCAAAATCGGAAAGAACTCCATGACTTCATCGAGGTTGTGTTTCATCTGGGCACGCGCCTTGCCATGATAGGCGCCCAGCTCCAGATTCTCCAGCACGCTCATAAAGGGAAACAAGCGCCCGCCCTCGGGCACCATGATCAGGCCACGCGCGGCGGCCGCATGCGCCGGCTCCCGGCTCACGTCCTGGCCATCAAATACCACCTGCCCCGACTTGACCGGCAAGTGGCCGGTCAGCGTGAGCAGCAAGGTGGTCTTGCCAGCGCCGTTGGCGCCTACGACAGAGACAATTTCACCCCTGCCCACATGCAGATCGATGTCTTGCAAGACCGGCAGTTCGCCGTAGCCGGAACAGACTTTGCTGACCTTTAAGATGGTGTCCATTGGTGCCCCTCGCCCAGATAAGCCTTCACCACCTCGGGTGAACTCAAAATGTCGTCGGCCGTTCCCTCGGCGATCAGACGGCCCCGGTCGAGCACGATCACCCGCTCGGAAAACGCCCGCACCACCTTGAGGTTGTGCTCGATGATCAAAAAGGTCAAGCCCTCCTCTTGGTGCAGGCTGCGCAGCAAGTCGATACAGCGACCCGTCTCACTTTGATTGAGCCCGGCCATGACCTCGTCGAGCAACACAATCTCCGGGCCCAGGGCCAGGGCACGCGCCACCTCCAGTCGCCTGCGCTCGCTCAGCGTGAGGTCGCCCGCTCGCCGTTTGGCATGCGCACCCAAGCCGACGCGGTTGAGCACCGCCATGGCATGGTCGCGGGCGTCGGCCATGCGGGCGTGCTGCAAAAATGCGCCGACCATCACGTTTTCCAGGGCCGACAGCGCAATGAGCGGCTTGACGATCTGAAAGGTGCGCCCCATGCCGAGCTTGGCCCGCTCATGCGGCGGCAACTCGTTGATTGTTTTGCCGCGAAAGCTCACCTCGCCGAAAGTGGGCGAAAGCTGACCGGTGAGCAAATTGAAATAGGTGGTTTTACCGGCCCCGTTGGGGCCAATGATGCTGACCACTTCACCCTTGTGGACCGCCAGCGAGACATCGTCCACGGCTTTGAGGCCCATGAAGTGCTTGCTCGCACCGCGCGTCTGAAGCAGAGCCTGGGCCATCAGGGGCCTCCTTTCTTGCTCTTGAATTTGCGCACCAAATCCTCGATCGCGCCCACCACACCGCGCTTCATGAAGAGCGCTGCCAGCACCATGAGCAGCCCCAGGATCGCCAGGTTCATGCCCGGCAGGGCGTCGGCCAATTCGGCGCGAAGGAAGTTCTCGAAGGGCACGACCAAGGCCGCTCCGAGCAGCGGGCCGGCAATCGTGCCCACACCCCCAATGAGCGAAAGCAGAGCGAACTTCACGCCCACGTCCTGAAGGGTGAACAGGGTGGGTGGATCGATGAAGCGCAGGTACATGGTGAACAAGGTGCCGCCAATGGCGGTGAGAAAGGCGCTCAGGGCCATGCCCTTGAGCTTGACACCCAGCACATTGATCCCCGAGGCGCGGGCGGCGTCTTCGTCTTCACGCACGGCCAGCAGGTAGTAGCCCAGGCGACTGCGGCGCAACCAGACGCTGATGCCAATGACCACGGCGACGAAGACAAACATCAAGACGGCATACTGCCAACGCTCCCGGAAGATCATGTTGGAAAAGCCGGCCTTGAACGGAATCATGATGCCGCGCGGTCCCCCGGTAAAGGTATCGAAGTGGTTGGCCAGCACAAAAGCCACCTCATTGAAGGCCATGGTGGCGATCGCGAAAAAGGGCCCGCGCAGGCGGAAGGTGGGCCATGAGATCAGCATGGCCACCAAGGCCGCGACGACCGCCGCCGGCACCATGATGAGCCAGGGTGACAAGCCGTAGCGGGTGGTGAAAAAAGCGGTGGCGTAGGCCCCGATGCCAAAGAACACGCCGTGCCCCAAGGAGAACTGTCCGCCAAAGCCTCCAATGATGTTCCAGGCCGCCGCCAGCCCGCCCATCAAATAGGTAAAGGCAATGATGTTGAGCCAGTAAGGGTCCTTGGCCAGAAAGACCAGGGGCAGCGCCGCCAGCACCATCAGGCCGATGTAACGCCACAAGGCGGTGGCCGGCGATTGGAGGCCAGAGACGTCTGAGCCGACTTCGGGTGGACGCACGGCAGCGCCCGATTGATGATCAGTTTTGTTCACGGAAACCCACCTCCTCGGCGCCCACCTGACCCAAAAGACCGGCGGGGCGGATGATCAGAACCACCAGAAAAATCAGGAACCAGATCGCATGGCGCAGGGCGGGGTCGATGTAATAGCCGGCAAAGGCTTCGACCACACCCACAATCAGGCCGCCCAGATAAGCTCCCCAGACGCTGCCCAGACCACCGAGCACCACCACCGCGAAGGCGGCCAGGATGAAGTTGCCGCCCACGCCGGGTGTAATGGAGTAGATGGGGGTGAGCATGACGCCGGCCAAGCCGGCCAGGGCGGCCCCGATGCCGAAGGTGAGCAGGAAGGTTCTCTCCACATTGATGCCCATGGTGCGTGCGGCGCGCTTGTCCTGGGTCACGGCCCGCACCGACTTGCCCGTCATGGTGCGGGTCAGAAAGATATGCAGCCCGATGGTGATCAGCGTGGTGATGAGAAAGGTCAGCAGGCGAACCGTGCCGATCTTGAGGTCGCCGATCTCGATCACGCTGGCGCCAAAGTCACCACCGACGCTGCGCGCCTCGCCACGGGTGAAGGCCAGCATGATGTTTTGAAACATCATCAGCAGGCCAAAGGTGGCAAAGATCTGCATATTCGATTCGTTGTGCAGCGGCTGGATGACCAGACGCTGAATCAGCACGCCCAGCAAGCCCACCGCCGGGGCCACCACAAAGACCGACAGGTAGGGGCTCAGGCCCAGGTAGGTGTAGGCGTAGTAGCTGCCATACATGCCAAACATCACCAACTCGCCCTGGGCAAAGTTGACGATGCGCACGGTGCCAAAAATCAGGTTCAGGCCCACGCTCACAAGGCCGTAAACGCCTCCGAGCAACAGGCCCATCACCAGCACGTTCAGTAGTTGATCCATGGTCTCCTCATTGGTCGTTGTGCACTGCCAAACATCTCGCTCAAGTCCTCAACTGCCGGATGCCGTCCACGCGTTGGCGCACGCCGGCCATCATCAAATCCCACTCCACGCCCGCGGTCACAAAGCGCGCGCCCATCTCCAGCACCTGGCGCACCAGAGCCGGCGTGTGCGCCAACCCGCCGGCACCGGCCACCTTGCCGTGGCGCTGGCAGGCGCGGATCACCCGTTCATGGCAGGCCATCACTTCAGGGTGGCCATAGTCGCCGGGCCGGCCCAGCGCATCGCACAGGTCGACCGTGCCCACGTGGACGATGTCGACACCGGGGACGGCGGCAATTTCATCGGCGCGCTCCACAGCCTCGGGCGATTCGAGCATCACCACCACGGTGGTAGCGGCATTGAATGCAGCGCGCAAGGCCACAGGCTCGCCTGGCCGATAGCCCACGTGCGGCCAGTTGCCCGCGGCTGAGCGATCGCCCTGCGGGGCGAACTTGCAGGCGCGCACCACCGCGCGGGCCTCCTGCGCATTGGCCACATGGGGCGCGACGATGCCCAGCGCCCCCGCATCGAGCAGGCGGTTGGCATAGTGGCCCTCGTGGCTGGGTATGCGCACCAGCGGCGTGACGCCGGCATACAGCGCCGTGACGCAAATCTGCGCGGCAGCGGCTTCAGCAATGACCGAGTGCTCCAGGTCGATGCTGATGGCGTCGCAACCACAGGATTTGGCGGCCAGCGCGATGTCGACGCCCTGCATCTTTTGAACGATCAGGGCCACGCCCACACCACCGGCGGCCAAGGTTTCGGCCAGCCGGTTGCGCAGCAGGGGATAGGCGGGGGTTGCGGTCATGATGAGCTGCTTGCGTAAGAGCCTGCCGGCGCGATGATCAGGTCAGGCACCGACACGGCTTGCCCGCTGGCCCAGCGGGCAATGTTGCCAAAAGCATGTCGGGCCACATGCTCGACGTTGTCAAACACGCCGCCGCCAGCGTGCGGCGTCACCACCACCTGTTCGAGTTGCAACAAGGGGTTGGCCGGTGAGGGCGGCTCTGGGTCGAAGGCATCCAGGCCCGCGCCACGCAGGTGGCCATCGACCAAGGCAGCATGCAAGGCGGCCTCGTCAACCAAACCGCCGCGCGAGGTGTTGATGAGGATGGCGCCGCGCTTCATGGCCGCCAAGCTCTGGCGGTTGATCAGGTGACGGGTGGCCTCGGTCAGCGGGGCATGCAAGCTCAAGATGTCGCTTTGCGCCAGCAATGGGGTCAGGTCGACCGCTTGGGCGCGCAGCCGCTGCTCGACATCGATCGGCGCCCGCTGCGCATCGTGGTAGACGATGCGCACATCAAAGCCGAGCAGCAACTGGGCCAAGCGCCGGCCAATCTGGCCAAAGCCAAAAAGACCGACGGTCTTGCCCTGAATCTGGTAGCACGTCTCGCGCATTTGCGGGGTGGGCCATTGGCCCTCGCGCATGACGCGATTGACATAGGGGATGCGGCGGTTGACCGCCAGCATCAAGGCCAGCGCCAGCTCGGCCACGGGCTGGCTGTTGGCCCCTGCCGTGATCGCCAAGCCGATGCCGCGGCGGCGCAGCGCCGCCTGGTCGATGCTGTCGATGCCGATGCCCCACTTGTGGACCCAGCGCACCCGAGGGGCCGCGCTCAGCAAGGCCTCATCGACGGTGGCAAAGCCCGGCAGCAAGACATCGGCCGCAGCCGCAACCGCGCGCTGCTCGGCGGGCTCGTAGGAGCGCGCAAACTGCAAGGTCCAGCCGGCGGGAGCCACGCGCTGCACCTCTTGGCGCACCGCGTCGGCCCACACGTCCAGACAGGCGATATGCAGTGTCATGATGGCTGCGGCCGTGTCAAATCAGCGCCATGGCGATCAGGGACGACCCAGGGGCCTGACCGTCACACCCGGCAAGGCAGCGTTTTGCGGGAAGACGGTGACCATCTTGCCGGCCTGCCATTGCGAGGCGGTGAACCAGGCGCGGGTGTTTTGCATGTTCTTGTCGAACTTCGCGCCAAAACCCGATGGGTAGGAGCTCTCGGGCTTGTCGAGCTTGGCGGCGGCCGCGCGGACCTTCTCAGGGTCGAGGCTGCCAGCGAGCTTGACGGCTTCGGCCATGATCAAGGCGCCGGAGAAGGCGGCCATGCCTTGCGGGGCAATCGGGTCGGCTTTGTACTTGGCGCGGTAAGCAGCCAGATAGGAGCGGTGGCCGGGGCCAAACGCGTCGGCGATGTCGTTGCGCGGATAGCCGATCACCAAGATGCCCTCGAGGAAGGCCGCACCGATGGCCTCGAGCGTCTCGGGTGTATCGCCCGTGCCCACCATCAGGATCGCACCGGGCTTGAGGCCTTGCTCGCGGATGGTGCGCAGCAGCAAGTTGCCATCGGGCACATAGCCGGTTTGCACCACCACATCAGGGGCAGCCTGTTTGGCGCGCAAGACGGAGTCGTTGAGGTCGATCGTGCGGGCCGGGTGGGCGCCCACGCCGACCACTCTGACGCCCAGATCGGTGAGCAGCTTGCGCTGCACCTGCGCGATGCCGGTGCCGTAGATCGAGTCCTCGTGCTGGATCCAGACCTTGAGCTCCTTGATGTCTTTCTTGAGATTGGGCGCAATCAGGTTGCGGATCACATTGACCGACGTGACCGCAAAGGCATTGCCGTCGGGGCCGCTGCGAATGAAGTTGGGCAGGCCGCGCTCGGTCAGATTGACCGCCACCGCATTGGTTTCCCAATAGAGCTTGTTGTAGCGCATGGCCGCATCGCTGGCAGTCAGAGAAATGCCGCTGATGTAGGTGCCGATAAACATGTCGACCTTGTCCTTGACGGCCAACTGCTCCACCGTGGCAATGCCCTGCTGCGGGTTGGAGGCGTCGCCGCGCACCAGCTCGAGCTTTTTGCCGAGCAAGCCGCCGGCTGCATTGATCTGGTCGACGGCCAGCTCATAGCCGCGCGTCACTTCGGTGCCGTACAGGGCCAAGGGGCCGCTGTAGGGGTTGATGGCGCCGATCTTGATGTTTTGCGCCATGACAGAGCCGCCGGCCAAAGCCGCAGCGGTGACCAGCGCAGCGCCGGCCCATTGTTTGAACTTGCTTGAGTGTTTCATTGAAGTCTCCTTCCTTTACTGGCCAATTGAATGACGACGTCCCTGCAAAATGCGCCCCGCACCCACGTCATGGCACGTTGCGTCGAACCTCTTGCGTGTCCTTTGGTACAAATGAATCAGCGCGCTACAACACCCCCAAACTGCGGCCCACCGGCCAGTAGATGCCACCCCCGGTGATGCCGCCATCGACGGCCAGATCGGCGCCAGTGATGTAGGCCGCCTGCGGTCCGAGCAGAAAAAACATCACGTCTGCCAGTTGCTGCGCCTGGGCCATGTGCTGCAGCGGAATGATCCCCTGCAGCGTCTGGACCAGCGCCGGGTAGTTGCGCACCATCTCGGTGTCGACCACCCCCGGGCAAATGCAATTGACACGGATGCCCCGCACCCCGAGCTCCATGGCGGCGCTGCGGGTCAGGCCCCGCAAAGCCCATTTGCTGGTGCTGTAGGCGGCTGAGAAGTAGCCCGTCATGCCCACTGTCGACGACACATTGACAATGGCCGCGCCGCGCGGCATCAAGGGGGCCAAGGCGCGTATGCCCAAAAAGCTGCCCGTCAGATTGGTGGCCATGACCCGCTCCCAGTTGTCCAGGGTGGTCTGGGTCACGGGCGCACGCGGCCCTGTGATGCCGGCGTTGTTCACCAATCCTTGCACGGGCAAGCCCGCCTCGCGCAGCCGATCGGCCAGCGCCTCCCACTGCGCCGCACTGGCCACGTCGGCATGCACCGGGATCAGTTGGCCGGGCAAACCCTGCGCCTGCTCGTGCAGTTGGCTCCAGGCTGCATCATCGCCCGGCAGGGCGTCCATGACATAGACCTGCGCGCCCGCCTCGAGCAGCAAGCGGGCCACACAAGCGCCTTGCCCGCGGGCACCGCCCGTGACCACGGCCGCCTTGCCGGCCCAGTGCGAGGGGCTTGAGCTGCTGGAGCTGACGGGATGGCTCACGGTGCTCGCCTCACTGCGGCTTGATGCCCGCCGATGCGGCCACAGCGCGAAAGCGCTCGATCTCGGTGAGTTGAAATCGACGCATGTCGCTGGTTGCCAAGGCGAGCGGGTCAGAGCCGATCTTGCGCGTGAACTCTTTGGTCGCCGGCAGCGCCATGACCTTCTGCACTGCCTCGACCAGGCGGTTGGTGACGGCCTCGGGCGTCTCGCTGCGCACCGTCAGCGTGGTCCAGGTGTAGTTGACGTATTCGGGATAGCCCAGTTCTTTGGCGGTGGGAATCTCGGGGTAGTCCGGGTGGCGGACGTCGCCAGTGACCGCCAGGGCGCGCAGCTTGCCACCCCTGACCTGCGGCATGGCCGCAATCAAATCGCTCACCGACCAATCCACCTGATTGCCCAGCAGGGCCAAAAACGTCTCTGGCGCGCCGCGATAAGGCACGTTGACATGGTGGGTCTTGGTCTGCGCACCAAACCACTCGGCCGACAGGTGAAAGCCGGCCGTGTAGGTGCCCACATTGAGCTTTTTCTGGCTGTCGCGCCCGGCTTGCACCAAGTCGGCCAGGGTGTTCAAACGGGTATTGCTGCTGGAGGCCACCAGCACCATCATGCCGCGCGTCAGGCCGCTGATGGGCTTGAAGTCCTTGACGGCGTCATACGGGATGTCCTTGATGACCACCGGGTTGACCGCCAGATGGGTGTTGGTGCCCAAAAACAAGGTGTAGCCATCGGCAGGGGCCTGCTTGACCGCCATGGCTGCGATCACCCCGTTGCCGCCCGCACGGTTCTCAACCACCACGGACTGCCCAAGAACCACCGACAGTTGCTCCGCGAAGAAGCGGCCCACGGTGTCCGAGCCGCTGCCTGGCGACGTGGGCACGACGATGCGCAGGCTGCGATTGGGGAAGTTGTCCTGCGCCCAGCTTGGGGCGATGGCCGACACGAGCAAACCAGCGGCCAGAGTGCGTATCCAATTCAATCTCATAGCTGTCTCCTTGGGTTGGGAAAAAATGCAGTGCGCCCCGGGTGGCATCAGGCGGGCACGAAACGCGGCAGCGCGAACTCACCCTCACGCTCGATGCGCAGCCTCACCGGCTGATCGATCCGCAGGTCGTTGGGATCGGCAAGACCGACGACGTTGCTGATCAAGCGCGGCCCCTCTTCGAGCTCGATGACGGCCACGTTGTAGGGCAGGCGGCTTTCAAAAGCCTTGTGATAGGCGATGTGAAACACCACCCAGCTGACGACCTTGGCGCGGCCGCTGGCGGCCACCCATTGCCATTGGTCGTGCAGACAGGCGGGGCATTCGGTGCGCGCCGGCAACCAGCCATGGCCGCAGGCGCTGCACTTTTGGTAAGACAACACGCCTTGCTGCAAGCGGTCCCAATAGGGCGCGGTCAGTTCGGTGCGGATGGGAAGCGGCAGATCAACGTCACTCATGGCTGCTCCTTACTGGCCCAAAATGAGCGTGGAATGCGTGTGCATGATCCCGCCTTGATTGCTGACGATGCACCTGCGCGCGCCCTTGACCTGGTTGACGGCCTCGCCGCGGATCTGGCGCACGCCCTCGATGACCATCTGCAAGCCCGGCATCCCCGTCTCAGAGAGCAGGCCGCCCGAGGTGTTGAGCGGCAGCTCGCCGCCGATTTCGATGCGCCCGCCCTCGACAAAATGTCCGCCCTCGCCCTTCTTGCAAAAGCCGTAGTCCTCTAGTGTGATCAAGGGGACGATGGAAAAGCAGTCGTAAAGCTGGGCCACGTCGATGTCCTTGGGCGCGAGCCCGGCCATCTTGAAAGCCGTCTGCGCCGACACGAGCGCCGCGGTGGACGTGAGCACGGGACGCTGCACCACCTCCCAGGAGGTCTGACCTTGGCCAAAACCGAGCACCGACACCGGCTTGGCCACCTGCAACTGCCGAGCGCGCTGGGCCGACATGACCACCACGGCGGCGCCGCCGTCAGAGACCAGGCAGCAGTCGTCGCGCGTCAAGGGCGCCACGATCAGCCGCGACTGGCGGTACTGCTCGAGCGTGAGCGGCTTGCGCAATTGCGCGTTGGGATTGCTCGCGCCGTGCTTGCGGCAGGCGGTGACGATGGCGCCGAGCTGCTCGCGCGTGGTGCCAAATTCGGCCATGTGGCGCTGGGCGATCATGGCGTAGCCCGAAGGGGTGCCGAACCAGCCGTACACATCGTCATCGCCCCAGGACTTCTCATAGGCATGGCGCGAGCCGGTGGCCGGGTTGTCGGCCAAGCAGACCAGAGCCACCTCGCACTGGCCGGCCTCAATGGCCATGGCCGCATAGCTGATCATGCTGATGTTGCTGGCCCCGCCGTGGTCGTACACCCCCCCAATGCGCGGCATCAGGCCCATGGCCTCGGCCAGCTTTTGCGCATACATCATCTCGAACTTGGAGGTCGGCGCCTTCACAAACAGGCCATCGACCATGGACTTGTCGATGCCAGCATCAGCCAGCGCTTTGCGCGCGGCCTCGATGTTCAAAGACACCGTGCTGCGGCCCTCGAGCTTGCCAAAGGCGGTGTGCCCCACCCCGGCGATAACGGCTTGTCCTGGCATCAAATCACCTCCTCGTCATGCAACTGCTGCAGCTCCTGGTCTGACAAGCCGAGCCACTGGCCATAGACCTCCTGGTTGTCACGGCCAAGCTCTCCGCTGGGTTTGATTGCGAGCGGCTCGGAGCCTTCAAAGCGCAGCGGCGAGTTCATCAGGCACACCCGTCCGTACATCGGGTGATCGACCCACTGCAGGGCGCCGCGCTCATGCATGTGGGCATCGTTGACCACCTCATCGAGCTTGCGCACGGGCGCACAAGGCACGCGGTGCTGCATCAGCAGATCAAACAGCGCCTGCTTGGAATGCCCAGCGGTGTAGTCACCCACCAGCGCGTCGATGTCGTCCATGTGCTCGACCCGGTGCTTGAGGTCGGCATAGCGCGGATCGGTGAGCAGGTCTTCACGGCCCATGGCTTTGAGCAGAGACTTCCAGTGCGTCTCGCCCACGCAGATGATGGCGATGTGCCCGTCTTGGGTGGGGTAGACGTTGTAGGGCGACTCGGCCAGGCCGCCGTGGCGGTTGCCCGTGCGCTCGGGTGCCGCGCCGCCGCTGCCGTAGTGCAGGCCGAGGTTGGACGCCAGCGACGCATACACCGCTTCCTGCATGGCCACCTCGACCAGACGACCGCGTCCGGTGCGCTCGCGCTCGAACAGCGCCGTCATGATGCCCGCATACAGGTGGGTGCCGCCAAAAAAGTCACACAGCGCGGGGCCCGCCTTGACCGGGGGCCGGTCAGGAAAACCCGTCACGCTCATGATGCCGGCCATGGCCTGCACCGTCAGGTCCATGGCCGGGTAGTGGCGATTGGGGCCGGAGCGGCCATAGCCGGAGCCCGCGCCATAGACCAGGCGCGGATTGACCTGACTCAAGGCCTCATAGCCCAGACCCAAGCGATCCATGGCGCCCGGAGCGAAGTTTTCCACCACCACATCGGCACGCGCGACCATGGCCCGAAGCAGCTCGCGGCCACGCTCGCTTTTAAGGTTGAGTGTGGCAAAGGTCTTGTTGCTGTTGAGCATGGCAAAGGGCAAGGCGGCACCGCCCACCACGCTGCGCTTGCGCAGGTGCTCGCCCCCCTTGGCCTCGATCTTGATGACGCGCGCACCGGCCATGGCCAGCATGAAGCTGCAGTAGGGCCCGTTGTAGATCTGGCCCAGGTCGACGACGGTCACACCGTCCAGCGGAAGCGGTCGGCCCATCTCAGCGCCCCTTGAACTGCGGCGGGCGTTTCTCGGCAAAGGCTTGGGTGCCCTCGGCCACGTCTTCGGTGTTTTGCAGCATGCGCCCGATCAAGCGCTCCAGACGCAGGCCCGACTGCAAGTCGAGGTCGCGGCTGCGAATGGCCAACTCTTTGGCCGCCTGCACCGCCAGCGGGGCATTGGCCGCAATGCGCCGGGCGTACTCCATGGCCGTGGGCAGCAACTGGTCCATGGGCACCACCTTGTTGACCAGGCCCCAGCGCTCGGCGGTGGCCGCATTGAAGCTGTCGCCGGTGAGCAAGATTTCCATGCCGATGGCATAGGGCACCTGGCTCATGATGCGCTGCGTGCCGCCGTTGCCCGCGATCACGCCGCGCTTGACTTCGGCCAGATTGAACGTGGCATGGCTGGCGGCAATCCGAATATCGGTGGCCAGCATCAGCGTGACGCCCCCGCCCAGGCAGTAGCCGTTGATCGCGCTGATCACCGGTTTCCAGACCTCCAGCCCGCGGTTGAGCAGCTGGTCGGCCTGCGTCAGCCACATCTCGGACATGGGCGTGGGCGCGGTGATGAAGCTCTTGATGTCGGCACCGGTGGTAAAGGACTTCTCGCCGGCGCCGGTGACGACGGCCACGCGAATGGCCGGATCGTCGCGCACGGTCATCCAGGCTTGCGACAGGCCCTGGTAATGCTCGGCGTCCATCGCGTTCAGACGCTCGGGACGGTTGATGGTGATCAGGGCCACGCCCTCATCGGAAACCGCGAAATCGATGGCCATGGTCAGCTTTCCTTTATGCGCCTTGGCGCAGTGCGCCCAGGATGTCGCGGGCCACCACCATGCGGTGGACTTCAGAAGGGCCCTCGCCGATGCGCTTGATGCGCATCTCTCGGTACCAGCGCTCGAGCGGCAGCTCTTGGGCGACCCCCATGCCGCCCAGAATCTGGATGCAGCGATCGACCACGCGGCCAGCGGTCTCGGTGCCGTAGACCTTGGCAATCGAGGCGTCGACCTTGATGTTGCGGCCCATGTCGGCATTCCAGGCGGCCTGGTAGACCAGCAGCCGCGCGGCGCGCAACTCAATTTCGGAGTCGGCAATCATCCATTGAACCGCTTGCTTGTCGGCCAGGTGGCTGCCGAAGGCTTTGCGCTGGCGCGCCCAGTCGATGGCAATGTCCAGCGCGGCCTGCGCGATACCGATGGTGGCGGCCGCGTAGGGCGGGCGGGCGTGGATCAACCACTCTTCGGCGAAGGCAAAACCCTTGCCCTCGTCGCCCAGTCGGTCCTCGATCGGGACTTCGTAGTTGTCAAAGTGCACCTCGTAGGGTGAATAAGAGCGGATCACGGGGATCTTGGACAGGCTGATGCCGGGCCGGCTCTTGTCCACCACGAAGCTGGTGATGCCATCGCGGCCCTTGCTGTCGCCCACGCGGGCAAACACAATGCCCCACTTGGCCATGCCGGCGCCCGAGATCCAGATCTTGGTGCCATTGATGACGTAGCGATCGCTCTTGCGCTCGGCACGGGTTTGAATGGAACGCCCTGGGTCGGAGCCGCCCGAGGGCTCGCTGATGGCCACAAAGGCCTTGGTGCCGTTGGCCACGTCTTCACGCGCAAAACGCTGCTGGTGCTCGGTGCCTTTCCAGATCACATTGGGCGGATCAAAGCCAAACGCGCCGCAGCCGGCAATATAGGCACCCATGCGGCACTTGGCGGTTTCTTCGGCCGCCACGCACTGGCCCAGCAGGCTCAGACCGGCGCCGCCGTTTTCAGCCGGCGTCTCAAACAGCCACAGCCCCAGGTCTTTGGCCTTTTTCTGCAAGGCCGCCAGCTGAGCCGGGGCCGGCTCATAGGCGTCGTGCTCCAGCGTGTCCTCAACCGGCTTGACCTCTTCTTGCATGAACCGGGCAATGGTGTCCCGAAGCATCCTGAGTTCTTCTGGCAGTTCCCAACTTCCCGAGCTGTCGTGTGTCATGAGTCGTCCAATGGTTTGTTTGTAGTCGTTCAATCAATTCAGATCATCAACCGTGTGCCGGCTTGCCCGCGAGTTGCTCGCGCCGCTTTTGACTGGCCGCACGATCGAGGCTGTAAAGCGGCGTGCCGGCGGCCGGCTGGCTTTGGGTGGCAATCACCACGCCATACACCGACTCTGCGGTGTGGCGCGAAATGTAGGCACAGTTGAGGTCGCGTTCGACCGCATCGAGGTCGCGCTCCAGCGGGTTGCCATAGCCGCCACCACCGGGCGAATGGGCGCGCAGCGTGTCACCGGCTTTGAGAGGACGCTTGTCTTCTTTGCTGCGCATTTGCGGCGTCCAGGTCTTGCCATCGGTGACAAACTCCACGCGGTTGGGCTGAGCGGGACCGCCGCCCAGCACACCAAACGGTGCGTGGTCGGCGCGGTCGCCCAAGACGGTGACCAGGCATTCGTTCCAGGTGGTAAAGCTGTAACTGGTCCCGCAGCCACCACGGTGCCAACCGGCACCGCCGGAGTCGTCGCGCACACTGAAATGGTTGAAGCGGATCGGGAAACGATGCTCCGACATCTCCAGCGACATGAAATTGGCCATGGACTGCGGCGGCGTGCCGTTGACCAGCCCATCGCTGGCACGGCTGGCGCCATAGCCGCCCGGGTAGGGGAACACGCCCACGTAGTAGTTGCCTGAGCGGGGATGGGTGCCGCTGATGGCAGCCACCCCGATCGTGCCGAAGAAGGCAGCGGGGGCCTTGTCGGGAATGGCCTGCGCCAGGGCGCCAAAGGTCACGTCGATGGCCCGGCCCATGGGCTCGAGGTAGCCGCCGCAGGCAGTGGGGTATTGGGCCGACAAGATCGTGCGCGGCGGCAGCGTGAAGCTGATGGGGCGAAACGTTCCGCCGTTGACCGGCACATCGGGAAAAATATGCTTGATGGCCACATAGCAAGACGACAGCGTGGTGTTCTTGGACATGTTCATCGGGCCGGTGGTGCTGTCGCCCGTGCCCGTGAAGTCAAAGTGCATCTCGTCGCCCTTGACGGTGATGGCCAGCTTGACCGGCACGCGCTGGTCGTTGATGCCGTCGTTGTCGAGAAAGTCCTCGCAGCGATAGGTGCCGTCGGGGATTTCGGCAATGTAGGAGCGCATCTGGCGCTCGGAGTATTCGATCATCTCGTTGAGGCACTGCGACAGCGTCTCGCGGCCATAGCGCTGCACCAGCGCCTCAATGCCGCGGTGCCCCACGGTAAAGACGTTGACCATGGCCGAGAGATCGCCCGCGATTTCTTTGGGCAATCGGACATTGGCCTTGAACATGGCCAGCAGGGCTTCGTTCAGACGCCCCTGCTCATAGAGCTTGACCGGCGGGATGACGATGCCTTCCTGGTGAATCTCGGTGGCCTTGGGGCCCCAGCCCCCAGGCACATTGCCGCCAATGTCCATCCAGTGACCGGTGGTGGCCAAGACCGCGAACAGCTTGCCATCAGCAAAGATCGGGGCAACCAGTTGCACGTCCTGCAAGTGGCTGCCGCCGACATAGGTGTCGTTCATGATCCAGATGTCGCCGGGCTTGAAGCCTCCCTGCTCCCGGGCCAGAGCAATGATGTGCTGCACGGCAAACTGCATATAGGCCAGGAACACGGGCAAGCCATAGCGGCCCTGTGCGATGGTCTCTCCCGTCTCTGGGTGGAAGATGCCATTGGCGCAGTCGTTGGTCTCCGAGATGATGGGCGAGATGGCCGCGTGGATGAGCTGCAGGTCCATTTCATCGGCGATTTGTTCGAGGCTGCCGCGAACCACGGCCAGGGTTACCGGATCCATTTACTTCACCTTCACCAAAAGATTGCTGTGGGGATCAACGACCAGGGTCATGTCGGGCTCGACCACTGTGGTCGTATCCTTTTGTTCGATGATGGCCGGGCCTTCGAACGCCATGCCGGGCAGCAGGTCGTCGCGGTGGTAGACGGGGGTGTCGTACCAGCGCGCAAAGTGCACCGGCCGCCGCCCGATGGGCTTGGGAGTCGCCGACGAAGCCTGCGCCTTGGCCCGCGCGGCTGCCGTGCTGCTGCGCGAGCCCACGGCCACGGTGCGCAGGTTCACCAGCACCACCGGGATGTCCTGGAGCGTGTTGCCAAACTGGGTGCGGTAGGCTTCGATGAAGGCTTGCTCAAGCTCGGACTGGCTCATGCCGGGCTGCACGCTCACCCGCAGCGAGTGGATTTGGCCGGCATAAGCCATGTCGGCCGCGTGCGAGAGCACGACCGAGTCCACTGGCACTTGGCTTTCTTTGATCTGTGTTTGCGCCTGTGCACGCTGGTGCTCAAAAATGGTGGCCAGTTGCGCGGGGTCGATCGCATCGATCCGCTTCTCGACGGTCTGAGAGATGTCGTAGCGCAAGTCGGCATAGGCGCAGCCCAGGGCGCAAAGCACGCCCGGGTACTGCGGCACGAGCATGGTGCTCACGCCGACCTCGCGAATCAACGCACCGCCGTGCAGAGGGCCTGCGCCACCGAAGGCCACCAGCGCAAAGTCGCGCGGATCGAGTCCACGCTCGATGGACATCAAGCGCATACGGCCGGCCATGCGCTGATTGACCACGGCCAAAATGGCCTCGGCCGTTTGCTCCATGCCCAGACCGAGCTTGGCGCCCAAATCGGTCACCGCCTTGCGCGCGCCCTCCACATCGAGCGCGCTGCCGTCACCATTCATGCGGCTGTCGGGGTTGATGCGCCCGAGCACCACGTTGGCATCGGTCACGGTGGGCTCGGTGCCGCCACGCCGGTAGGCCACTGGGCCGGGCACGGCACCGGCGCTGCGCGGGCCGACCTGCAGCATGCCGCCGCGGTCCAGGTGGGCAATGCTGCCGCCACCGGCGCCGATGGTGTGCACATCGATCATCGGCAAGCGCAGCGGGATGCGAAAGTCCAGATTGGTCAGCTCAGCCACTTCGGGCTTGCCGTTGATGATGACCGCCACATCAAAGCTGGTGCCGCCCATGTCACCGGTGATCACATGGCTAAAGCCCGACTCGGCGGCGATCAGCGCGGCTGCAGTGACGCCAGCGGCCGGCCCCGATCGCACGATGTAGGCCGAGCGCTGACCGAGTTGGCGCAGGGGCGCGACACCGCCATTGGACTGCATGATCGCGACTTCACGGTCAAAGCCCCAGCCATTGAGTTTTTCAGCCAGGTTCTTGGCATACCGTGCGACCAGGGGCTGCAAAAAGCCCTGCACCACGGCCGTGCTGGTGCGCTCGAATTCATAGTACTCCCGCACCACCGAGGTGGCGGTGACCAGCTCCCATGCGGGGTTGATCTCAGCCAGAAGCTGCTTGGCCCGCTCTTCATGGGAGGTGTTGGCATAGGCATGCATGAAGGCAATCACCACCGATTCGACCTGGCGTGACTGCAACTCCTGGGCCACTGCACGCAAGCCCGCTTCGTCCAGCGGCACCAAAACCTGGCCTTCGTAGTCGACGCGCTCGTCGACCTCAAAGCGAAGATCGCGGGGCACGAGCGGCTCGTGCGAACCCTCCAGGCCGTACATCGTCGGTCGATCGCGGCGGCCGAGCTCGATCAGGTCACGAAATCCGCGGGTGGTGATCAGGGCGCAACGCGCGCCGCGCCGCTCGATCACGGCATTGGTGGCGATGGTCGTGCCGTGCAAAATCGCGTCGAGCTCATCAGGGCGCAGGCCTGCCGCCTGCAATGCATTGAGCAGCCCCACCGAGGGGTCGTGCGGGGTCGAAGGCACTTTGAGAATCTGGTGCGGCCGATCGGCGCTGCCTGAAAAGTAAAGGTCGGTGAAGGTGCCACCGACATCAATGCCTACGGTTCCTGCCATCTGCTGTCTCCTGTCTGGGGGGCGTCAGGCGCGCAGCCTGCTGAGCGCCGGTTGTGGGGGGCAAGCGGGCCGCTGGCCTGCGCTGTGGTGATGGCGCAGCCAGTTGCAGGCCCGGGCCATGCCCTCATGGGCTGGCTGCAAGCGCGCGGCATGCTTGAGAAATCCGTGGTTCAAGCCCGCTGCGCAGTGCTGCTCAACGCTCACGCCGGCCTGCCGCAAGCGGCGCGCAAAGGCGTCTGCCTCATCGCTCAAAACGTCGTATTGGGCCGTCATCAACCAGGTGGGCGGCATGCCTGCCAAATCGGGGGCGCGCAGCGGGCTGGCATAAGGGTGGTCAGCCTGGCTGGGGTCTTGCAGATAGTTGGACCAAAACCACGCCATGCCCTGGGCGGTCAGGCCGTAGCCGTGGGCATACCGGCTAAACGAGGGCCAGGCCGAGCTGGGGTGATCGGTCACGGGGTACCACAGCACCAGAGCCTGCGCCAAAGGACCGCCTTCTTGGCGCAAGCGCATGGCTGTGACGGCGGCCAGGCAGCCGCCCGCGCTGTCCCCGGCCAGGCTGAGCTTGCGCCCATCGGCGCCGAGATCGGCTGCCATGTGCGCCAGACAACGCGTGGCGGCCAGGCAGTCGTCGGGGCCACTGGGAAAGCGATGTTCAGGCGCCAGGCGGTAGTCGACCGAGGCCACCACCGTGCGCGAGCCTGCGGCCAGGCGACGACAGATCTCGTCATGCGTCTCGAGGTCGAGCGCGCAAAAGCCGCTGCCGTGGAAAAACACCGTCAGCGGCAAGGTGGTCTCGTCGGCCTGGGGGCGGTAGCTGCGCACCGCGATCGGACCGGCCGGCCCTGGCACCCGAAAATTTTTCACCTCGGCCATGTCGATGGGCACTTGGCGCGCGTAGGCCTTCTTCATTTGCTCGCGCGCCTGCGCGATGGGCAGGCCGTGGTAGGGCACAGCGGCAGCAGCAGCGGCGGCCAGTTCGGCGGCGATGAAGGGATGCAAGGGCATGGTGAGAGAGGCAGCGACCGGCCCAATTACTGCGGCTGCACGCCCATAGACTGCAGCAGGCGAGGCAGCCGCTCGACCTCGCTGCGCACAAAGGGGCCAAATTCTGCGGGCCCCATCCAGCGTGGATCGGCACCCAGTTGCTGCAGCCGCTGGGATATCTCGGCCGTTTTGACCAGACGCTCTATCTCTTCGGCCAGACGCTTGACGATGGGCTCGGGTGTGCTGGCGGGCACAAAAAGGCCGATCCAGCCGACGAAGTTGAAATCGGCCACGCCGGCCTCGCCCAAGGTGGGGATGTCAGGCGCTTGTGTGCTGCGCCCGCCCAGGCTGACCACACCCAGGGCGCGCACGGCCCCTGACTTGACGTGGGCCACACTCGAAGCAATGTCTGGAAACATGACCTGCACCCGGCCGGCGATCACATCGGTCAGGCCCAAGGGGTTGCTCTGGTAAGGCACGCGCAGCATTTCTGCGCCCGCACGCCGCGCAAACATCTCGCCCATCATCAGGCTCGACGTATTGCCCGCTGCAAAACTCACGGCCTTGGGGTTGGCCTTGATCAGCGCGAGCAGTTCGGCCGGATTGCGCGCCGGCACGGACGGGTGAACCACCAGAAAACTCGAAAAGGTCGCCACCATGCCGACCGGGATGAAATCCTTTATAGGGTCGTAGCCCAGCTTGGCCACCAGGCCCGGGTTGGCACCATGCGTGGAGTTGGTGCCCATGAGCAGGGTCAGGCCATCGGCACTGGCACGCGCCACAGCCGTGCTGGCTATGGCGCCATTGGCCCCCGGCCGGTTCTCAACGACCACCGGCTGCTTGAGCGCCGCTTCGAGCCGCTGGGCCAGCAGCCGGGTGGCGGTGTCGGTTCCGCTGCCAGCGCCAAAGGGCACCACGATTTTCAAAGGGCGACTGGGATAGGCTTCTGGGGCCGAGCTTTGCGACCAGGCCGCCGAGGCGCACAGCAACGCGCCGCCCAGGGCGAGCCAGGCGCCCCTGAGGCCTCCAGCTCGCCCTGTCGTCTGCACGCGCTTGGCAGCGCGATGTCCCATTTTCTGTGTGGGCTCGTTCATCATTTTCCTCCTCCGCCCTTGCGGGCCTGTGCATCTCTGGCCTCAGTCAGGGCGTTGGGGCCCCTGCTGCTTTTCTTTCCTCGCGGGCGCTCTCCTGGGCCCGCCGTCTTTCATGTCGTCGTGTCTGTGGGCCGAGTGATCCGATCTGTCCTGCGTGGGGGTTGCTCTTTGACCCGCTCGTCGACCGCACGCACGTAAGCCCCCACATGGCGCCCCATGCGCCGCCAAGCGGCATCGCCATCGCGCGCTTCAATCGCATCCATGACCTTCTGGTGAGCCAGAACCACCGCCTGGCGCACTTCGGGTGAATTGAAACCACGCAGGTCGGTCGCTTCGTAGACGGCCTGCGCAATCGCCTGGGTGAAGGCGATCAACAGTTCGTTGTGACTGGCTCGCACCAGACTCACATGCCAAGCCAGATTGGCCTGCAAAAACGCCGGCACGTCCGCAATACATTCCTGGATGGCCCGGTGACGTTCGAGAAGGTCCGCCCAGTCATCAGGCGTGTGATTCTTGGCGGCCAGACGGGCCGACTGCGGCTCTATCGCTTCGCGGGCTTGCAAAACGGACTCGAATCTCACGCCCTGGCCCCGAATAAAGGTGTGTATCGAACGCTGCACGGTTTCTGCGCGGGGGCGCATCACCTCGGTTCCGCCGTTGCGGCCGGTACGGGTGGCCACCAGGCCTTCGACTTCGAGGATCAGCAGGGCCTCGCGCACCGTGGCCCGTGACAAGCCGGACTGCTGGGCCAGCTCCCGCTCGCTGGGCAAACTCACCCCAACGTCCAGCTGCCCGGCCAAAATCTGCTCGCGCAGCACGTCGGCCAGCACATCGGCAGCTTTAGGGATGTCCAGGGGCGTCAGATCCAACATGGTCATATCAACTCTTGTGTCAGATCATATTTGGCACAACGTTGATTTGGTCAGACCATATCGGTTTTTTTGCGCAGGTTTTCCCTAGGTTTTAGCAGGTCTTTCGGATTCTTCAGCCAAGAATATCGCCAAAGATCCAACTGGATTACATTTGAGGCAGCCCTGAGGGCTCAGACAGGTCTGTACGACCCAGGATGCGTCACCGCGATCAGACGCAATCAGCCCAAGGCAAGCGACTCGACGCTTTTGACGCGCTGAACATAGGCGCCCACATGACGTGACATGCGGCGCCAGGCGGCGTCTGGATCCCCCGCTTCGATCGCGGCCATCACCGCCTCATGCGCTTGAGCTACTTTACGGCGGATGGATGGCGGACTCAGCTCATGCAGGTCGGTGGCCTGGTAGACCGTCTGCGCAAAAGCACCCACAAAGGCGCTGAGCAGCTCGTTGTGGGCCGCGAGGACCACGGCCACATGCCAGTCAAGATTGGCCCGCAAGAAGTCGGTCACATCGTCAATATCGCGGAGCAAGCGCTCATGGCACTGGCGCAGGGCCAGCATGTCCTGCTCGGTGCGGTGCAGAGCAGCCAGTCGAGCCGCGTGTGGCTCGATGGCTTCGCGCACCTCGAGAACCGATTCGAGCCGGATATTTTGGCCCCGTATGAAAATCCCGATGGATCGCTCAATGGTCGCCAAGCTCGGACGCACGACCTCAGATCCGCCGTTGCGGCCGGTTCTCGTGGCAATGAGGCCCTCGACCTCGAGAATGCGCAAGGCCTCCCGAACCGAAGCGCGGGACAAACCCGCCTGGGCTGCCAAGTCTCGCTCGTTCGGAAGGACGGCCCCCACGTGCAGTCGTCCGTCAAGAATCTGCTCGCGCAGGCTGTTTGCGAGTACGTCGGCAGCCTTGGGAACCTGAATGGGGCTTAGGGTGAGCATGCGAGCAGGAAGTCACCTGCAATTGTATTGGATCGTTGCGCGAATTCGACGGGAGAGACGCATGACGAGAAAAGAGACATCGCTTCCATCGGCGATCAGAAAACAAAACGCCCAGCCGGATCGCTAAATCGGGCTGGGCGGCTTGCTGGCTGTAAGAGCCTGACAATGTCCTACTTTCACACGGGAGTCCGCACTATCATCGGCGCTAAGTCGTTTCACTGTCCTGTTCGGGATGGGAAGGAGTGGTACCAACTTGCTATGGTCATCAGGCATAAAGGGTCGGCAGCCTGCCCTTTGAGCAGGCTGCCCGATTCATAGAATTGATTCAGTGTTTTAAGAGATCGCGCACTGCTGCGCCTATTTTGACTGCGTCACTTGGCATAACAACCCTGACAGTCTTTGAGAACTACCAAAGTTATAGGGTCAAGCCGCACGAGCAATTAGTATCAGTTAGCTTAACGCATTACTGCGCTTCCACACCTGACCTATCAACGTCCTGGTCTAGAACGACTCTTTAGGGGGCTCAAGGCCCCGGCAGATCTCATCTTGAAACGAGTTTCCCGCTTAGATGCTTTCAGCGGTTATCTCTTCCGAACTTAGCTACTCGGCAATGCCACTGGCGTGACAACCGATACACCAGAGGGTCGTCCA
>JAIXWZ010000197.1 GCA_027491035.1 Comamonadaceae bacterium
CCCAGCGCAAGCGTTCGCGCAGGCGTGTGCAAAAAGTTCATGATGAACCATCCCGGACGACAAGGCCCTCACCGGCTTCCCCGCCAGTGCTTGGGCGTCACGCAGCGGCGACAAGCGCCACTGCACCTTGTTGGCCGGTATCCGGGCTGACAAAGCAACCGCCCTGGCCTTCCCAAGCGCTTGTTCAGGGCGCTCAGTGGCTCGATCAGGGCAGCGGGGCGGCGCGGCCAGGCGTGAAGGCCCGGCCGACCACCCGTTCGTCTTACCGTTGCGGGGGCAGCGCAGGTTGGGCTCCAAACGCGCCGGCGCATCACGATGCGCCGGGCGGCGGGGCCTTCCTGCTTCCCGTTGAACTGCGGCGCGTGAACCACACCGCGAGCACCAACGCAAATGATTGTACGCACCGAGCTGTCCAAAACCCTACAATCGGCGTCGCCATGGCAACTCCACCCTCACTCGAGCAACTGGCCGACCGCGTTGAGCGGCTGCTCCTGCGCTACGAGGAGATGCAGCGCACCAATGCCCTGCTCAGCGAGCAGGTGCGCGTGCTGTCGCAGGAGCGCGACTCGCTCAAGTCGCGCCTGAGTGCGGCAAGGGCTCGGGTCGATGCCCTGCTCGAGCGCCTGCCGGGCGCGGCCAGTGGCGAGACCGACCCCGCCCGCCCCAACACCAGCGCATGAAACAGCTCGAAGTTCAGATCATGGGCCAGAGCTACCTGCTCGGCTGCCCCGAAGGGGGCGAGGACCGGCTGCGCGATGCGGTCAGCAAGGTCGATGCGGCCATGTGCAAGATCCGCGATGCCGGCAAGCTCAAGGCGCGCGATCGCATTGCGGTGCTTGCGGCGCTCAATCTGGCCTTCGAGCTCAGCGAGCGCGCCAGTGCGCCGGCGAGCCCCGCAGCAGGCGGCGCCGCTATGAATACGGCCACCGATCCTGCAGCAGCCGTTGCGCCGCAACAGCTGTCGGCCCTGCTGGCCAAGCTCGATCAGGCGCTGGGCGACGACGGCCAGCTGCTCTGAGCCGCAGCGCGGCTACCGAGCTGCGGCGCGGCCGCAACGCCTGGCCCAAAGCCTCGCCCAACCCCCCTACAATGAAGCGGTCTGCGGCTCGCATCGGGTTTTATATTTCCTTGAACCAATGCTCTTTGAGCTCGGGCTTGGTACATCGGCTGGTGAGCGTGATCATCTCGCGTCAGATGAACCCAACGCCAGTCTGCCCTCGCCCACCTGAACCCCGGTTCAGGATGCCGATCCGGTGGTCACCGCAGACACCTTTTCTCTGGGCTTTGCGCCCCCACACAAAGACAACAACATGGCGCTCGACCCCCTCTTGCTGCTCGAACTGATGGCGCTGGGCGTGATGTCGGGCTTTCTGGCCGGACTGCTGGGCATCGGTGGGGGCATGGTCATGGTGCCCTTTCTGACGCTCATCATGAGCACGCGCGGCGCAGCGCCGGACCTGGCCGTCAAGATGGCCATTGCCACGTCCATGGCGACCATCGTCTTCACCTCCATTGCCAGCGTGCGCGCCCACCACAAAAAGGGCGCGGTGCGCTGGGACATCGTGCGCGGGCTCACGCCGGGCATCGTGCTGGGCAGCTTGGTCAGCAGCCTGGGGCTGTTTGCCCTGCTCAAGGGCAGCTATCTGGCCGTGTTCTTTGGGCTGTTTGTCGGCTTTTCGGCCACGCAGATGTTCCTGGACAAAAAACCCAAGGCCACTCGCCAGATGCCCGAGGCCGGCGGCAAATGGGTCGCCGGCGGCCTGATCGGCCTGCTGTCGGGTCTGGTGGGCGCAGGCGGGGGCTTCATCAGCGTGCCCTTTATGGCTTGGTGCAATGTGGCCATGCACAACGCAGTGGCCACCTCGGCGGCGCTGGGCTTTCCGATCGCGCTGGCCAACGCCATCGGCTATATCGCCAGCGGCTCGCAGGCCCAGAACCTGCCGCCCGGCTCTTTTGGCTACATCTGGCTGCCGGCCTTGGGGGTGATCGCGGCCTGCGCCGTCTTCATGGCCCCGCTGGGCGCGCGCATCGCCCACCGCCTGCCGGTGCGCCAGCTCAAGCGCATCTTTGCCAGCGTGCTCTACCTGCTGGCCGGCTACATGCTCGTCAAGGGTGTGATCTCGCTGTAGATCGCGCCCTCTTTCACACCCTTTTTCGCCCCCCTTGCCGCACCTGTGGCCGCACCTGTGGCCGCACTCCAAACAGACGTGCAGCGCAAAACCGCGTCTGCCGGGGTAAATCCGCAACAAAATGTGCCGAAAAAGTGGGCCTTTGCCTATGAAAACACGGTTTTCTCCAGTAGCATCCGCAGTGCCCTGAGGAGCGCGCGCTCCGAAGAGGTGATCTCTCAACTTCTAGAAGGAAAACGAATCATGGCAACTGCGAAAAAAGCTCCTGCAAAGAAAGCCCCCGCCAAGAAGGCTGCACCGGCCAAGAAAGCAGCTCCTGCTAAAAAAGCTGCACCGGCCAAGAAAGCGGCTCCTGCCAAGAAGGCTGCACCGGCTAAGAAAGCGGCTCCTGCTAAAAAGGCTGCACCGGCTAAGAAAGCGGCTCCTGCTAAAAAGGCTGCACCCGCTAAGAAAGCGGCTCCTGCCAAGAAGCGCACCCCCAACCCAGCCTTCATGAAGCCGCTGACCCCCAGCGCCGCTTTGGCTGCGGTGGTGGGCGACAAGCCGCTGCCGCGCACCGAGATCGTGAGCAAGATGTGGACGTACATCAAGGCCAAGGGTCTGCAGGACAAGGCCAACAAGCGCATGGTCAACGCTGACGACAAGCTCAAGGCCGTGTTCGGCAAGGCCCAGGTCTCGATGTTCGAGATGGCTGGCCTGATCGGCAAGCACGTCAAGTAATCGGCCAAGCGCTGATGTCAAAGGCCGGTGGCAACACCGGCCTTTTTTCTTGTCTTCGTCGGCAACTACACGCTTAAGGCCGCCAGCCGGAATACTGACCCGTCGAGCCTGGGGTGGGCCCGGCCGGCTCATGCTGGGGTACCAGAAATCGCCGGCCGGGCCCACCCCAGGCTCAACTGACCCAACAAAGTGTCGCCTGCACTCTGAGGTGCGATCGCCGGCGCGCCGACCGCACGCTCAGCTCTGACGCGCCAGAGCCTGCTGCGTGATGGCCGAGAGCGTGCCGCGCGTGGTGATCACCTCGGGGCTGAGCACCACCTCGATGAGCGTGCCGCGGTCGGCCGTCAGGGCCTGCAGCAGCGCCGGCTCAAACTGCTCGGTGTGGGTGATGCGCGTGGCCGCATAGCCGTAAGCCTGGGCCAGCGCCACGAAGTCGGGGTTGTGCAGGCCGGAGCCGCTTTCGTGCTGCGGATACTCGCGCTCCTGGTGCATGCGGATCGTGCCGAACATGCCGTTGTTGAGCAGCACGATGATGCTTTTGCCGCCGTGCTGCACCGCCGTGGCCAGTTCCTGGCCGTTCATGAGGAAGTCGCCATCGCCGGCCATGGTCAGTGCCATCCGCCCGGTGGTGATGGACGCTGCAATGCCCGCCGGCACGCCGTAACCCATGGCCCCCACCGTGGGTGCCAGTTGCGTCTTGTGCCCTTTGGCCAGACCGTGGTGCTTGAAGAAGCGATGGGTCCAGCTCGCGAAGTTGCCCGCGCCATTGGTCAGCACCGCGTCAAGCGGCAAATGCTTTTGCAGCGTGGCCACGATGGCCGGCATGTCGATCGTGCCCGGCCAGGTGCCAGCAGGGGGCGGCTGCAGGTTGGCCAGGTAGTCGGCGTTGGCGGCGCTCGTCCAGTCCTCCCAGGCCACATCCTTGGGCGCGGTCAGCACCTCGAGCGAGCGCGCCGCTGCGTTCATCGTCGCGTGGATCGCCAGGTCAGCGTGGTAGACGCGGTGCAGCTCCTCGGCGCTGGCGTGGATGTGCACCAGCTTTTGCGCCAGCTTGGGCGGCTTGAGCAAGGTGTAGCTGCCCGTGGTCATCTCACCCAAGCGTGGGCCCATGACCAGCAGCAGATCGCTTTGCCGCACCCGCTCGGCCAGCTTGGGGTTGATGCCGATGCCCACATCGCCGGCGTACTGCCGGTGGTGATTGTCGAAGGTGTCCTGGAACCGAAACGCATTGGCCACCGGCAGGCGCCAGTTTTCGGCAAAGCGCTCAAGCGCCTGCGCAGCCTGCACCGTCCAGCCGCTGCCGCCGGCAATGACCAGCGGACGCTGCGAGGCCAGCAGCAGGCTGCGCAAGGTGCGCAAACTGCCCGGATCGCTCCAGGCCTGCACCGCATCGACGCGGGGCAAGGGCTGGGCGTCGGTCTGCGCGGTGAGCATGTCCTCGGGCAGCACCAGCACCACCGGGCCGGGGCGCCCGTTCATGGCCGTGGCAAAGGCGCGGGCCACGTATTCGGGGATGCGGCTGGCGTCATCGATGCGCTCGACCCGCTTGGCCATGCCCTTGGTGCTGGGCCCGAAGAAATGGCTGTAGTCCATCTCCTGAAACGCTTCGCGGTCGCGGCAATCGCTGGCCACATCGCCGACCAGCAGCACCATGGGGGTAGAGTCCTGAAAAGCGGTGTGCACCGCAATCGACGCATTGGTGGCCCCTGGCCCGCGGGTGACGATGCACACCCCAGGGCGGCCGGTGAGCTTGCCATGGGCCTCGGCCATGAAACCCGCTCCGCCCTCCTGCCGGCAAGTCACGAAGGCGATGCGATCGCGCCTGGCGTGCAAGCCGTCGAGCACGGCGAGATAGCTCTCGCCGGGCACGCCAAAACAATGGGTCACGCCTTGGGCAATGAGGCAGTCAACCAGCAAATGGCCCGCAATTTGTGTGCTCATGATCCAATTGTGCCCGTGCTCATGCCCGCCCTCAGGGTCGCCCTCAGGGTCGCCTCAGGATCGTCTCAGATACGGCTGACGGAGCGCAGCTTGAAGGCGCTGAAAATCAGGCAGCACTGCACCAGCGCCAGGCCGATGAGCACGCCGCGAAAGTGGCCATGGTCCATCAACAGACCGAAGATCAGGGGCGTGACCGCCTGGCCTACATCCAGGCCGCCATAGACCACGCCATAGACGCGCCCCGTGGCATTGACTGGCGTGGACTGCTTGACCAGCAGGTCCCGCGAAGGCCCGGCCGTGCCCGAGGCAAAGCCCATCAGCCCAAACATCACCGGCACCAGCCAGTCCGGCAAGGGGCTCAAAGCCAGCGTCAGGGCTACCGCAGCGGCCACGATAAAGGCAACGGCCACCACCTTGTCGCTGCGGCGCGGATCCTGGATCAAAAAGCCCCCAACCACCATGCCGCAGGCGCTGCCGATCATGTAGACCGTCAGGCACAGCGCGACGCTGGCCAGCGCGATGCCGTGCAGCTGGCGGCTGGCCTCGGGCGCAAAGGCCTGCACCACCCCCAAAACGGTGGCAAAGAGGAAGAAAAACAAAAAACACAGCCAAACCGCGGGCAGGCGCATGAACTCGAAATTGCCCTCGCTGCGCGACTGGCCAGCCGGCTTGACTTCAAGGTGCAGACGCCGGTGGTTGAGCAGCAACACCGCCAGCACCACCAGGCACAGCACGCCGGCTGCGGCCATCGACGCCTGCCACGAGTGCGCCAGCGCCACGCCCGTCATCAGCGCAGGCGCAATGGCCCAGCCCAGGGTGCCAGTGATGCCGTGGGCGCTGTAGGCATGCCCGAGCCGGTGCGCGCTGATGCGGCGATTGAGCAAGGTGTAGTCCACCGGATGAAACACGCCATTGCCCAGCCCAGCCAGACCGGCAAAAAAGGTCAGCATCCAGTAACTGGTGCTCAGTGCCGAACCAAAACACGACAAGGCAATGGCCACCAGCCCGACATAGAGCACCGGCCGCGGGCCAAAGCGGTCCACCAAGAAACCGGCCGCGGCCTGCACCGCGCAGGAGACGACAAAAAAGACCGTCAACATAAAGCCCAGTTGGGCGTAGCTGACGTCAAAGGCATCTTTGAGCCAGGGAAACAGCGGCGGCAAGAGCAGCTGGCTGAAGTGGCTGACCATATGCGCCAGACCCACCAAAGCGATCAGGCTGACGTCTTGCCTCAAGGGCAGCACAGGGGGGCTGCCGGCGGCGATGCTGGGAGAGCTCATGGGCGCTATCGTAGCGCTTAAGCTCGCAGCCACCGTGCAGCGACCGCGCTCAGGTGACAGGACACCCCCACTGCCGCCCCCACTACCGCCCCTGCCGCGGGCTCAGACGTCGCCAGCCGGCAGGGCGGTAAAACCGAACACCCCCGGCTGGCGGATCGGATCGACGCCCACCGCGATCGTGCTCTTGGGCAAAAAGCGCCCCTCAAGCAGGAGCTTGGACAGGGGGTTTTCGATGCGCTGCTGAATGGCGCGCTTGAGCGGGCGCGCGCCAAACACCGGATCGAAGCCGACCTTGGCCAGCTCCTGGATCGCCGCCTCAGAGACCTGGAGCGACAAATCGAGCTTGGCCAGCCGCTTGACGAGCACCTGGAGCTGAATGCGTGCAATCGACTCGATGTGCTGGGCGTCGAGCCCGTGGAACACCACCGTTTCGTCGATGCGGTTGAGGAACTCGGGCCGGAAGTGCTTTTTGAGCTCCTCGACCACGGCCTCCTTGATGTCCTCGCCCGGGCGGCCCACCATGGCCTGGATCAGGTGCGAGCCGATGTTGGAGGTCATCACGATGACGGTGTTCTTGAAGTCCACGGTGCGGCCCTGGCCGTCGGTCAGGCGCCCGTCGTCGAGCACCTGCAGCAAGACGTTGAACACGTCGGGATGGGCTTTTTCCACCTCGTCGAGCAGCAGCACCGAATAGGGTTTGCGGCGCACCGCCTCGGTCAGGTAGCCGCCCTCCTCGTAGCCCACATAGCCCGGGGGCGCACCAATCAGGCGGGCCACCGAATGCTTCTCCATGAACTCGCTCATGTCGATGCGCACCAGGTGGTCTTCGCTATCGAACAGGAAACCCGCCAGCGCCTTGCACAGCTCGGTCTTGCCCACGCCGGTGGGGCCCAGAAAGAGAAAGGAGCCGGTGGGCCGGTTCGGATCGGACAGGCCCGAGCGCGAGCGGCGAATGGCATTGGCCACGGCCGAGATGGCTTCGTTTTGGCCCACCACGCGCTGGTGCAGCCGATCTTCCATCTGCAGCAGCTTGTCGCGCTCGCCCTGCATGAGCTTGGCCACTGGAATGCCGGTGGCACGGGCCACCACCTCGGCAATTTCCTCGGCACCGACCTGGGTGCGCAGCAGCTTGGGCGCGGCCGATCCGGCGCCCTGCGCCGCCTCGGCATGCTTGAGGCGCTTTTCGAGCTCAGGCAGCTTGCCGTACTGCAACTCGGCCACCTTGTTGAAGTCGCCCTTGCGGGTGTACTCGTCGATCTGGTGGCGGATGCGATCGATCTCTTCCATCACGTCCTTGGAGCCCAAGGCCTGCGACTTCTCAGCGCGCCAGATTTCCTCGAGGTCGGCGATCTCCTTTTGCAGCTTGACGATTTCCTCCTCGATCAGGGCAAAGCGCTTTTGCGAGGCCTCGTCTTTTTCACGGCGCACCGCCTCGCGCTCGATCTGCAGCTGGATCAGCCGGCGGTCGAGCTTGTCCATCACCTCGGGCTTGGAGTCGATCTCGATCTTGATCTTGGCCGCCGCCTCATCGATCAGATCGATCGCCTTGTCGGGCAAAAAGCGATCGGTGATGTAGCGGTGCGACAGTTCAGCAGCTGCCACGATGGCCGGATCGGTGATCTGCACGCCGTGGTGCTTTTCGTACTTGTCCTGCAGCCCGCGCAAGATGGCAATCGTGGCCTCGACGGTGGGCTCGCCGACCAAGATTTTTTGAAAGCGCCGCTCGAGTGCAGCATCCTTCTCGACATACTTGCGGTACTCGTTGAGTGTGGTGGCGCCCACGCAATGGAGCTCTCCGCGCGCCAGCGCCGGCTTGAGCATATTGCCCGCATCCATCGCCCCTTCGGCCTTGCCCGCGCCCACCATGGTGTGCAGCTCATCGATAAAGACGATGGTCTGGCCCTCGTCCTTGGCCAGCTCATGCAGAACCGTCTTGAGGCGCTCTTCGAACTCGCCGCGGAACTTGGCGCCGGCCAGCAGGGCCGCCATGTCCAGCGAGAGCACGCGCTTGCCCTTGAGCGAATCGGGCACCTCGCCGTTGACGATGCGCTGGGCCAGGCCCTCGACGATGGCCGTCTTGCCCACACCGGGCTCGCCGATGAGCACCGGGTTGTTCTTGCTGCGCCGCTGCAGCACCTGGATGGCGCGGCGGATCTCGTCATCGCGCCCGATCACCGGATCGAGCTTGCCGGCGCGGGCGCGCTCGGTCAGATCGAGACAGTATTTCTTGAGCGCATCGCGCTGGCCCTCGGCCTCGGGGCTGTCCATTTTCTCGCCGCCGCGCACCGCGTTGATGGCCGCCTCCACAATGGCGCGCGTCATGCCGCTTTCACGGGCCATGCGCCCCACATCGCCCTTGTGGTCGGCGCAAGCGAGCAAAAACAGCTCGGCAGCAATATAGGCGTCGCCGCGCTTGATGGCTTCCTTCTCAGTGGCCTGCAGCAAGCGGGTCAGATCGGGGCCGATCTGAATTTGCTCCTGGCCCTGCACCTGCGGCAGCTTCTTGAGGCCCGCCTCAACGGCCGCCTCCAGATGGCCGAGCTTGACGCCGGCGCGCTCGAGCAAGGCCCGCGGCCCCTCGTCCTGGGTCAGCATGGCCGCCAGCACATGCACCGGCTCAATGTAGGGGTGGTCGCGCCCGAGCGCGATGGACTGGGCATCGCCCAGCGCCTGCGCAAACTTGGTGGTCAATTTGTCTTGCCGCATGGTCTCTCCTGACGCCTTGCGATCAGCTGAGGGCAGGCCCCCTGCATTTCAAGTCTGCCCGGCCCACGCCCTATCGCGCGCCCGGCCGCCTAAAATCGGGCGCATGAACATCCATCAGGTCAATGTCAGCTATGTCGGCGAACAAGATCGGGTGCTGCTGCGCATCAACAGCGTTGGTGGGGAAGAGTTTCGCATCTGGCTGACCCGGCGCATGTGCTTGCAGCTGCTGCCGGTGCTCGACAAGAGCTCTCAACACCAGTTGCAAGCTCAGCTGCCGCCGCCCAACCCGGCCGCCCCGTTGCCCCAGCAGCGCGAGCAGATCCTGCAAAATTTTCAGAAAGAGGCGGCGGCCTACGGCGGGGACTACCAAACGCCTTACAAAGACCAGCCGGCCGCCCTGCCCCTAGGGGAAGAGCCCCTGCTGGTGACGGAGCTCAACCTCACGCCCCTCAAAGACGGCAAGCTGCAGATGGCCCTGCTCGAGCGCCTGCCCCAGCGCAAGCGCGACATGCAAATGACCATGGACCTGACGCTCACGCAAGGGCTGCTGCGCCTGCTGCACCAGGCCATCCTGAGCTCGGACTGGCTGCAAGCGCCGGCGGCGCTGCAACTGACGGGCGCGTCGCCCGCGGCAGGCGCCGAGGAAGCCGAGCCGGCCGGCAGCAAGGACAAGCCGCGCTACCTTAACTAAAGCGCTGCTCGGCCGAGACCCCCCTCAATCCCCTTCAACCCCCGTGGGCTGGAGCGGAGCGCCTCAAGCCTTGACGGCGTCGATGGAGAAGCCCGCGATCTTTTTGTAGTTGTCCGACAGCTGGCGCAGCTCGTCCTGGCTGATCAGGTCGTCAATGTGCCGGTAGGGCCGGTCGCCGCTGAGCTCTTCGACCCGGATGTTGATCACATCGGGCGGCTGGCTGCGGTTGGTCAGCACCACCCGGGCGGTGGCCTCGCGCCGCTGGGCCTCGTAGGCGTGCAAAGCCGCCACCGGATCGGCCGCTTGCGCCAGTTCGCTGGCCAGCGTGCGGGCATCGATCAGGGCCTGGGCCGAGCCGTTGGAGCCGCGCGGGTACATCGGATGGGCTGCATCGCCCATGAGCGTGACCCGCCCGAAGGTCCACTGCGGCACCGGGTCCTTGTCGACCATGGGGTATTCGAGGATCTGATCGGCGCTGCGGATCATGGCCGGCACGTCGAGCCAGTCAAACGTCCAGTCCTTGAAGATCGAGATGAAGTCGTCGACCCGGCCGCCGCGGTTCCAGTCGTTCATGACCTCGCTGCTGCCCTCGATCTCGGCCACCCAGTTGATGAGCTGATGGCCCTGGCCGTCGACGTTGTCGGCAATCGGGTAGATCACCATCTTGCCGGTGCGGATCGAGCCCACCCGCATATAGCTCTTGCCCGTCAAGATGGGCTTGTGGCGGGTCACGCCGCGCCAGGTGTTGATGCCGCCAAAAGCCACTTTTTCTTGCGGGTAGAACTGCTTGCGCACCGCCGAATGAATGCCGTCACAGGCCACCACAATGCCCGCCCGCACGCCAGCGCGCGGCGCGCCGCTGCTGTCGGTAAAGTGCACCGTCACGCCCGTCTCGTCTTGCGTCAAGCCGGCGCAGCGGTGGTCGGTGTGGATGCGATCGGCGCCCAGGCGCTGCACCGCCGCTTCAAACAAGATGCGGTGCAGCTTGCCCCGGTTGATACCGATCTCGGGCAAAGGGTAGCCGGCATGGCGGCCGCGCGGCTCGCGGTAAATGTACTGCCCGTGGCGGCTGAAAAACACGCTCTCGAGGTTCTCGATGCCCGCGGCCTCCAGCTGCGGCTGCACCCCCAGGGCTGACAGCTCACGCATGCCATGGGGCAGCAGCGTGATGCCCACGCCCAGCTCCTTGACCTGCGGCACGCTCTCGTACACGTCGCAAGCAATGCCCCGCTGGTGCAAGGACAGGGCAAAGGCCAGCCCGGCGATGCCGCCACCGACCACCACGACGCCCAGATCTCGCTGCGCAGCCATGCTTACTCTGCCGACAGGCCGTTGCGCTTGATCACCGCGCCCCAACGGGGGTAGTCCTTTTGCGTGAGCTGGATCAGCTCATCGACCGTCGAGGCCGACGCGTCCATGCCGGCGCGGCCCAGCAAATCCTTGACCTCGTTGCTGCGGACAATGTTGGCGATCTCAGTGTTGAGCCGGGCCACCACGGGCGCAGGCATCTTGGCCGGGGCGAAGAAGGCGTACCACAGGTCGACCTCGACCCCCTTGACGCCCTGCTCTTCAAAAGTGGCCACGGCCGGTGCCACCGGATGGCGCTTGGCGCTGCCAACAGCCAGTGCATTGAGCTTGCCGTCGCGCACAAAACCCTGGGCAATGTGCACGGGCAAGAAGCCGACATTGAGCTCGCCGGCCAGCAGGTCCTGCGTGTAGCCGGCCGTGCCCCGATAAGGCACATGCAGCATGAACAAATTGGTCTGCACCTTGAACAGCTCCATCGCCATGTGGTGCGGCGTGCCCACGCCCGGCGAGCCAAAGGAAATGCCGCCCGGGCGGGCCTTGGCCTGCGCCGTGAGGTCGGCCATGGACTTGATGCCGGTCTTGGGATGGGCCACCAGCATCAAGGTGCCATAGGCGGCCATGGAGATGGGTGCGAAGTCCTTGACCGGATTGAAGGGCACGCTCTTGTACATCTGCGAGGCCATCAGCATGGTGTTGGCGCCCATCAGCAGCGTGTGGCCATCAGTGGCCTTGGCCACCGCATCGGCACCGATGTTGCCGCTGGCGCCGGGCTGGTTGACGATGACCACCGGCTGGCCCAGCCGCTCACTCAGGCGCGGGCCCACAGCCCTTGCAATGGTGTCCATGCCGGTGCCCGCGGTAAAGGGCACGATGATGCGCACGCTCTGCGTGGGCCAGGCCTGCGCCTGCGCGCCGATGGCCAGAGCCGATGCGGTCAACGCCAGCAGCGCCCGCAGTGTCGATCCTAGGGTGTTCATCTCGCCGTCTCCTGTTTGTTTTGGATGAGTTGATTAAAGCGCGCCGATGCCAAAAACCTTCTGGGCATTGGTCTGGAAGAACTTTTTCTTGTCCTCAGCGCTCATGTCCATGCGGTCAAGCAGTTGCACTTCCTCGGCAGCATACTGGTAGGGATAGTCCATCGCATAAAGCACCCGGTCTACCCCTACGATGGACTGGGTGAACTTGATCGCCGGCTCCCAGGCCACGCCGCTGTTGGTGATGTAGAAATTCTCGCGCAGGTAGTCGCTGGGCTTTTTGTGGATCGGCTTGATGCTTTCATAGCGCTTGGAGCGCACCGTGGCCTGGTGCATGTAGTCGAGCCGGTAGGACCAAAACGGCAGCGCCTCGCCCATGTGGCCGATGATCATCTGCAACTTGGGGAAGCGGTCGAACACGCCAGCGGTGATGATGCGCAGCGCATGCAGCCCCGTCTCGACCCCAAAGCCGTAAATCGCGCCGTCGAGCCCGCACTCCTGGAAGGGCTCGAGCATGTTGCGCGGCAGCGAATTGGGGTGCAGGTAAATCGGCGTGCCGTGCTGCTCGGCGGCAGCAAAAATATCCCAGAACTTGGGGTCGGACAAATACTCGCCGTGCGTGTGCGAGTTGATCACCACCGAGTGCATGCCCAACTGCGTGACGCCGCGCTCGATCTCCTTGGCCGCTGCCTGCGGGTCTTGCACCGGCAGCGAAATCATGCCGGTAAAGCGCGTCGGGTGACGGCGCACCGCATCGGCCAGAAAGTCGTTGGCCACGCGCGCAAACGACACCGCCGTCGCCCGGTCCATGATCTGCACACCCGGGGCGGTCAGGGCCAGCACCTGATGGTCGATGCCCGCCTCGTCCATATGGGCCAGCCGAATCTGGTCGAGATCCTGTAAGCAACGCATGATGTGCTGCGCCCGCTCGCTCGGGCTGCTGATGTAAAAGCCCATCAGGCCTTTGAAGCCCGGATCGACATCGCTGCCGGCCAGTATCTTTTGGTAGATGCGGATCATCTCGGGCGGCGCAAACGCCTCTTCGGTGGCAATGCGCAAATAGGGCTTGGCGAGGGACATGGTGGGGCCTGTCGGGTTGAAACGCGAAGCCGCCATGATATTTATTTGCAAATACACCCACAATACGCAATTTGAGCGATCAATTTTTCCAAATCGAGAAAAATAGACCATGGACACCCTGAGCAACCTCAAAGCCTTCATTGCCGTGGCCGATGCGGGCAGCTTCTCGGAAGTGGCGCGCAGGCAGCAGGTCGCGCCTTCGGTGATCACCAAACGCATCGCACAGCTCGAGTGGCGCATCAAGGCGCCGCTGTTTCTGCGCAGCACGCGCCGGCTGAGCCTGACCGACGTGGGCGAGCGTTACCTGCCGCAGGTGCGCGCGCTGGTGCGCCAACTCGACGACACGCTGGCCGGCATGGCGCAGGCCAGCGGCGCGCTCGAGGGCCACATCCGCATCAAGGTGCCCACCACCCTGGGCACGCTGTGCCTGAGCGACTTGCTGCGGCGCTTCATGCAGGAGCAACCGCGGGTGAGCATGGAGATCGTGCTGGCCGACCGCACGGTCAACCCGCTGCAAGAGGGCTTTGACATCGCCATTGGCGCCCTGCCCGAGCTGTATGGGCAGGTGCGCGACTTCAACCTCGCACCCATCGGCCGGCGCCTGTGCGCCGCCCCAAGCTATCTCGCACGCCGCGGCAGCCCCGAGCGGGTCACCGATCTGGTCGACCACGACTGCCTGGTGTTCATGACCTCGGGCTCGTTTTGGGAATTCGACACCCCGGCGGGTACGCAGGCGGTGGAGGTGCGACCCAAGCTGCAAACCAACGACGGCGCAGCCCTGTGCCAGGCCTGCATTGACGGCCTGGGCATCGGCATGGTCTCGGACTACCTGGCCGCCCCAGCCCTGGCCCGGGGCGAGCTGATCGAGCTGATGCCGCACATCCGGTTTCCCGATCTCTGGCTCAAAGCACTGGTCCCGATCAAACGACTCGACGTGCCACGCATCCGCGCACTGCTCGATTGGCTGACACTGCAACTGGCCCAAAGCCCACTGCCCGTCTGGGCTGCTGGCAGTCGCTAGGACATCCCCCGCCGCGGCATTGCGAGGCGCCTGTCTGCTCCGTCATTGCGAGGCGCGCAGCGCCGTGGCAATCCATGTGCCTGTGCCAAGGCCGCAATGGATTGCTTCGTTCCTCGCAATGACGAGGCAGGGGCGCAATGACGGGGCGCAGGCGCAATGACCGCCCCTTTCGTCATTGCGAGGCGCGCAGCGCCGTGGCAATCCATGTGCCTGTGCCAAGGCCGCAATGGATTGCTTCGTTCCTCGCA
>JAIXWZ010000222.1 GCA_027491035.1 Comamonadaceae bacterium
CCCGCGGCCCAGCGGCTGAGCATGCGCGGCCCCTCGTCAAGGTCGACCAGCACCACGGTGTAGGGCAGCTGTGACTGCCAGTGCGGCCCTTGGAATGCCACCTGCAC
Organism: Comamonadaceae bacterium; assembly: GCA_027491035.1. Lineage (GTDB taxonomy): Bacteria > Pseudomonadota > Gammaproteobacteria > Burkholderiales > Burkholderiaceae_C > Polaromonas. The sequence goes on from JAIXWZ010000222.1 coordinate 108, forward strand.
CTGGCTGGCGCTGTAGAGCGTGCCGCGGCCGCTGCTCGCTTGCCAAGAGAGCTCTGTGCTGCCGCAGGCCGGACACAGCCGACGCGCGTAGTAAAAGACATGGTGGCAGCTGCCGCAGCGCTGCAGCATGAGCTGCTGGCGGTTGCAGCCGTCCCAAAAGGGCTGCGACTCCAGCGTGGGCTGGGGCAGCTCGGCAATGTAGTCGGTGTCCATGCTCAGGCCTCCAGAACCATCACGCCACACACAGAAAACACGCCGCCGTTGCCACTGACCACGGCGCGTCGTGCCCCTTCGATTTGCCGGCGCCCGGCGCTGCCGCGCAGCTGGTGCACCGCTTCGGTGACGTGCAGCATGCCGCCGATGTGGGCCTGCGACAGCAGGCCGCCGTGCGGGTTGAGCGGACAGCGCCCGCCCAGGCTGGCGTGGCCGGCGCGCAGGTAGGCACCGGCGCCGCCGGCCGGCGCAAAGCCCAGCGCCTCGAGCGTGATCAGCACCGAGATCGTGAAGGCATCGTGCAACAAGGCCACCTGAAAGTCTTGCGGGCCCAGACCTGCGGCCTCGAAGGCATCGGCGCCCGCGCCTGCCATGCCCAGATCTTGCAGATCGGGCGTCAGGGCTACCGAGTTGTGCGTCGAGCGCATCGCCATCGAGCGGATGCTCACCGGCTTCAAACCGCGGGCCAAGGCCCGCTCGCGGCTCATCAGGATGAGAGCGCCGCCGCCGTCAGAGACCTGCGAGCAATCGAACAGGCGCAGCGGCGTGGCGATCATGCGGCTGGCCAGGTAGTCGTCCAGGGACATGGGCTTGCGCATCTGCGCGTTGTCGTTGAGCAGGGCGTGGCGCCGGGTGATCAGCGCCACCTCGGCCAGGTCGAGCTCGCTCGCGCCATGCTCCCACAAATAGCGCTGCGCCAGCAGCGCGTAGGGCGTGACCATGCCGTGCAGGCCAAAGGGTTCCTCCCACTCCTCGCCGCCGAGCAAGTTGCGCAGGGCCAGGCCTTGCGCGCCGGGCGGGCGGCCGGTCAGGGTGTTTTCGCCGTAGACGCAGGCGGCAATCTCGCAGTGGCCCGACTCAATGGCCCAGACCGCCTGCTGCAGCATGGTCATGGCGGTCACTGTGCCGCCCACATCGACGGTGGTCAGGAACTTGGGTCGAAGGCCCAGGTACTCGGCCAGGGTCGACGAGAACATCGAGTTCGGAATGGCGTAGGGGTCGAGGTTGATCAGGCCGTCGATCTCGGGCAGGCGCACGCCGCAGTCGGCCGCGGCCTCCTGCACCGCCCAGGCCTGGATTTGTACCGACTCCATGCCGGGCAATTTGCCGACCCGGGTTTCGCCGGCACCGACGATCACCACATCTTGGCTGACACGGGGCATGACCTTCCTTTTTCTGATTGGCCAATACGTCGAGAAGCGCTGAGAAAAGCCGCACAAGGGCGCCTGCACATCTCTGGGCGTCTTTTGACAGTGCGCCAGTCTAGACGGGAGTGCGTCGCCGCGCACAGCGTCCCGGTGGCGCAGCCTGCTGGACGCTTTTGCTCAAGCCGCCTTGCCTTACTCCACCGTCACACTCTTGGCCAAATTCCTCGGCTTGTCCACGTCCGTGCCGCGTGCGCAGGCGGTGTGGTAGGCCAGCAGTTGCAGCGGCACGACGTGCAGCAGCGGGCTCAGGGGGCCGTAGTGTTCGGGCATGCGGATCACGTGCAGGCCCTCGCGGCTTTCGATGCGGGTGTCGGCGTCGGCCAGGACGTAGAGCACGCCGCCTCGGGCGCGCACCTCCTGCATATTGCTCTTGAGCTTTTCGAGCAGGCTGTCGTTGGGTGCGACGGTCACCACCGGCATGGCGCTGGTGACCAGGGCCAGCGGGCCGTGCTTGAGCTCGCCGGCTGGGTAGGCCTCGGCGTGGATGTAGCTGATCTCTTTGAGCTTGAGCGCGCCTTCCAGGGCAATCGGGTAATGCAGGCCGCGGCCAAGGAAGAGGGCGTTTTCCATCTTCGCAAAGTCCTCGGCCCAGGCCATCACTTGGGGCTCGAGTGCCAGCACCGCCTGCAGTGCGGCGGGCAGGTGGCGCATGGCCTTGAGGTGACCGGCTTCCTGCGCCTGGCTCAGGCGCCCGCGGGTCTGGGCCAGGGCCAGCGTGAGCAAGAACAAACCGGCCAGCTGCGTCGTGAAGGCCTTGGTGGAGGCCACGCCGATTTCCACGCCGGCCCGGGTGATATAGGCCAGCTTGCATTCGCGCACCATGGCCGAGGTGCTCACATTGCAAATGGTCAGCGTGTGCGCCATGCCCAAGCTTTGCGCGTGGCGCAGCGCGGCCAGGGTGTCGGCGGTCTCGCCGCTTTGGCTGATGGTCACCACCAGGGTGCGGGGATTGGGCACGCTGGTGCGGTAGCGGTATTCGCTGGCCACCTCGACCTGGGTGGGAATCTGGGCGATGTCTTCGAGCCAGTACTTGGCCGCGCAGCCGCTGTAGTAGCTCGTGCCGCAGGCCAGGATGAGGACCGAGTCGACCTCTTTGAAGGTGCGGTAGGCGCCGTCGCCAAACAACTCGGGCGTGATGCCCTGCACGCCCTCGAGCGTATCGGCAATCGCGCGCGGCTGCTCGAAGATCTCTTTTTGCATGTAGTGCCGGTAAGGGCCCAACTCGGCCGCGCCGCTGTGCGCCTGCACCGTGCGCACCGGCCGCTGCACTGGCCGGCCGTGGGCATCGAGCACCCAGTGCTTGCCCTGCTGAATATCGACCAGATCGCCTTCTTCCAGGTAAACAATCTGGTCGGTCACGCCGGCCAGGGCCATGGCGTCGCTGGCCAGAAAATGCTCGCCGCCTTCGCCCACGCCCAGCACCAGGGGCGAGCCGGCGCGCGCGCCCACCACCCTTTGCGGTTCGTCCTTGCAAAAGGCGGCAATCGCGTAGGCCCCGTGCAACTGGCTGGCCGCCGCTTTGAGTGCCTCGAACAGGTCGCCGTCGTAGAGGCTATCAATCAGGTGCACGATGACCTCGGTGTCGGTCTGGCTCTGAAACACATAGCCACGGGCCTGCAACTGCGCGCGCAGTTCCTCGTGGTTTTCAATGATGCCGTTGTGCACCAGCGCCACCCGCCCGGCCTGGTCCTGCACCTGGCCACGCCCATGGCTGAAATGCGGATGCGCGTTGTGCACCGCCGGCGCGCCGTGGGTGGCCCAGCGGGTGTGCGCAATGCCGGTGCCCCCTGCGATGCTTTCGCTCTGGACCTGGCTTTGCAGCTCGGCCACCCGCGAGACGCTGCGGGCCCGCTTCAAGCCGCCGGCATGCACCGCCACGCCGCAGGAGTCGTAGCCGCGGTATTCGAGCCTTTGCAGGCCCTGTACCAGGATGGGAACAATGTTGCGGTGAGAAACCGCCGCGACGATGCCGCACATAGGAAGACTCCTTCAGATGGATGCGTGGATCCTAAGCTTTTGGCAACGATCATTGATTTCTATTTTTTGATTAAATAGAAATTTCTTTGCATGATTTACAGAAAACGACGTTTTATTGCTAGTATCTAAGATAAATGGAAGAATTTATCGCAGACAATCTGGACCTGCGCTTGCTCGATGCGCTGCAGCAGGACGCTTCGCGCAGCAACCAGGACCTGGCGCTGGCCCTGCAGATCTCGCCGGCCACCTGCTTGCGCCGCATACGCCGGCTGCGCGAGGCTGGGCTGATCGAGCGGCAAATGGCGGTGCTCAGCGCCGACCGCCTGGCCGCCACCCTGGGCCATGGCTTGACCGCGGTGGTCGAGCTCAGCCTGGACCGGCAAGGCGACGAGCAGGCGCGCGCCTTTGAGGCCCGCGCGGTGGCCGACAGCGCGGTGCAGCAGTGCTACCGCGTCTCGCCCGGCCCCGACTTTGTGCTGATCGTGCGGGTGGCCGATATGCCCGGCTATGCCGCGCTGGCGCAGCGCCTGTTCACCAGCGATGCCAACGTGCGCAACGTCAAGGCTTTTTTCAGCATGCATCGCGCCAAGTTCAGGCCGCTGGAGCCGTTGGGGCCGCTGTAGCCGTTGTAGCCCTTGGGTATTGGGGCCGCGGGTCGCGCTTGAGACCTTGCGACTACTGGCTTGCCAAAATTTGCCAAAGTCGCTATCTTCCCGCCATGAGCACCATGAACGTTTCCTTGCCGCAGGCCTTGAAGTCGTTTGTCGACGAGCAGGTCAATTCGCGTGGGTATGGCACCAGCAGCGAGTATGTGCGCGAGCTGATCCGCAAGGACCAGGATCGGCAGCGTCTGCGAGCCCTGCTGCTAGCTGGCGCTGCTTCGGCGCCAGCAGAGCCGGCCGATGCGGCCTTTTTCGAGAGGCTGCGTCTGCGGGTTCGTCAGGACGCCAAGCCAGGTCCGAGCATGTGAAGGCCAAACCGGTCGTTTTGCGGGCACAAGCGCAACAGGACATCGACGAAGCCATTGCGTATTACCTGGGTGAGGGCGGACAAGCCCTGGCGCTGCGGTTTGTCGATACGCTTGAGCAAGCGACCAGCCATATTGCCCGGCAGCCTGGTACTGGGTCGCCCCGCTACGGGCATGAACTCAATTTACCCGGCTTGCGAAGCTGGCCTGTGTCGCGGTTTGAGCATCTGCTTTTTTATGTCGAACATGATGATCATGTGGATCTCTGGCGCGTCTTGCACGGACGCCGGGACATGGCAGCCTGGTTGAACGAACCTGAATCGGGCTGATCACCGCCCCGAGCCATCGGGCGCTTATTTCTTCTTGGTCGGTCTTTGCCAGTTGGCCACCGAGATCTGCTTGCCCCGCGCCACGCTCAAGGCGCCCGGCGCTGTGTCTTTGGTGATGGTCGAGCCGCCGCCGATGGTGCCGCCGGCGCCCAAGGTGACCGGCGCGACCAGCACGCAGTTGCTGCCCACATGCACATCGGCTTCGATCACAGTGCGGTGCTTGTTGGCGCCGTCGTAATTGGCGGTGATGCTGCCGGCGCCGTAGTTGACGCGCTCGCCCACGGTGGCATCGCCCAGGTAGGCCAGGTGGTTGGCTTTGGCGCCGGCGGCCAGGCTCGAGTTCTTGACCTCCACAAAGTTGCCGATGTGCACCTGCGCGCCCAGCTGCGCGCCGGGGCGCAGCCGTGCGAACGGGCCCACCAGCGCGCCCGGGCCCACTTGCACGCCCGCTTGCTCGCCGTCGATGTGGGTGTAGGGATGGATCACCGCGCCCTCGGCGATCTGGGCGTTGGCGATCACGCAGTGCGCGCCGATGCGCACGCCCGCGCCAAGCTCGACCCGCCCTTCAAACACGCAGCCCACATCGATTTCGACATCTGGGCCGCACAGCAGTTGCCCGCGCAGGTCAAAGCGCGCCGGGTCGGCCAGCCGGGTGCCTTGCTCCATCAGCGCCTGGGCTTGACGCAGCTGAAAGGTGCGCTCGAGCTCGGCCAGTTGCAGCGGGCTGTTGATGCCGGCGACCTGGGCCGCATCTGTGATGCGATGCGCCAGCACCGGCACGCCGTCGGCCACCGCAAATTTCACGACATCGGTCAGGTAGTACTCGCCCTGGGCGTTCTTGTTGTCCAGCCGCGCCAGCCAGCTTCTGAGCTGCCGGGTGGGCACGGCCATGATGCCGCTGTAGATTTCGGTGATGCGCCGCTGCTCATCGCTGGCGTCTTTGTGCTCGACGATGGCCTGCACCGCCTGGCCCTGGCGCACGATGCGGCCGTAGCCGCTGGGGTCGGGCAAGTCGAGCGTCAGCAGGGCCAGGTGCTGCCCCGCGCAGGCGCCGATCAGGGCCTGCAAGGTGTGCGCCTGGGTCAGCGGCACGTCGCCCGACAAGATGAGCGTCACACCGTCGTCGGCCAGCAGGGGCAGCGCCTGTTGCACCGCATGGCCTGTGCCCAGTTGGGGCTCCTGCCGCGCGAAGTCGAGCGTTAAATTTTGTGGCGGCCAGCTTACGACTTGCGCTTGCACCTGCTCGGCCTGATGGCCGACGATGATCACCGCCCTGCGAGCCGATAACTGTATGGCGGTGTCAAGCACGTGGCGCAGCAAAGCGCGCCCGGCCAAATGGTGCAACACTTTGGGCCGGGCGCTCTTCATGCGTGTGCCCTTGCCCGCGGCCATGACCACCACATCCACAAGCGCTGCATCTGCAGCAAAGTTTGAAGTTGCCATGCCGTTATTCATCCGATTGCGTTTTCTGAACTGCTGGAGGATTATCTTCGCTGGCCTGGTGCTGGCCCTGCTGGGCGCCTGCAGCACCACCAAGTTCGCTTACACCAACGGCCACGAGCTGGCCTGGTGGTGGCTGAGCGACTACATCGACGTGCAGGGCGAAGACCGGGCCACCTTGCGCCGGGCGGTGCACCAAGCGCACGACTGGCACCGGCGCGAGCAGCTCGCCGGCACTATCGAGCTGCTGCAGCGTTGGCAGCCCCAGTTTGCCGGCGACTTGCCGCCCGAGAGCACCTGCCGCCTGGTTGACGAGGTGATGGGGCGCGCCGTCGAACTGCCGGGCTTGGTGCAGGCCCTCGATGTGCCCGCGCTGCAACTGCTGGCCCGCTTGAGCCCGCGCCAGCTCGCTGAAATGGAGCGCCAGTTTGCCAAGAGCAATCGCAAGTTCCGCAGCAAGTACATCGAGGTGTCGGCGCAGGATCTGCTCGACGTGCGCGTGGACGCAGGCTTGTCCAGGGCGCAGTGGATCTACGGCAGCCTGGGGCGCCAGCAGGAGCAGGCCTTGCGCGCGGCCCTGGTCGCTGCCCCCTGGGATGCGCGCGAGTCCTACGGCTGGCGGCTGCGGCGCCAGCAGGACGTGCTGCAGACGCTGCGCGAGCTCGGTCAAAGCCAGGCCAACCCCGAGGCCACCCGCAGCGCCTTGCGCGCCTTGCTCTCGCGCCTGATCGACCCGCAAGAGCCGGTCGAGCGGGCCCGCGTGCTGGCCATGCGCCAGCAAAGCTGCCAGCTCATGGCGCAGCTGCATGCCAGCACCACCGCGGCGCAGCGCGCCAAGGCCCAGGACAATCTGCGCAACAGCGCGCTCGACCTCAAAGCCCTGATGCCGCCGCGCTAGGCCGCGCCCGACCCAGCGCCGCATCGCCGCGAGGGCGCGGCTCCCACAAGGCGGGGCTCTCGCTCTCCTGAGCCCTGTGTAGGAGCGCCGCCCTCGGCGCGATGGGGCGTACCGCCCGCACCGCATCCCTTTAGCGTGACCGCTGCCGTCTTCGACTTTGCAGCAAGCCGATGTTCTGCTCGCCGGTGACGGTGCTCGCGTAGTGTCGGTTGATCACGTCCACGCTGGTGCGCGCATTGCGGGCCAGCGTGAGCAGATCGATGCCCTGGCCGTAGAGCAGCCTGAACGTGATGGCCGAATGGCGCAGGCTGTACAGGCTGCGGCTTTGCCCGTGCGGCCCTTTCTTCAGGCCGGTTTCTTGCAGCACCCAGTTGAAGTGGAAGTTGAGCACCCAGTGCGCGTAATGGCGGTCTTTGATCTGGGGCAAAAACAGGTAGTCGTCCGCGCCGCCATACCCGGCCTTGAGCTGCTCTTGGCGCAAGCTGCGGTAGATGCGCACGGCCGGCTGCAGCGTGACGATGGGTTTGTCGTGGCTTTTGGTCTCGGGCAGGGTCAGGCGCAGATAGTGGTGGCGCTTGAGCACGATCTCGACATGCCGGTGCTTGAGGGTCTTGAGGTCGCTGGGCCGGATGAAGCTGTGCAGCATGAAGCCAATGGCCCAGGCCAGGTCGGGCGGCATCACCTGCTCGGGGCGACGGATCTTGTAGCTCTGGCGCAGCCGATCGGCGGGCATGGGAAAAGCTTGCCCCCGCAGCCGGCGGGCGCAGCGGATGATCTGCCAGTACTCGCTGGGGGTGAACGCGCCACGCGGCGTGGTGTGAATTCTGATCTTGGGAAAGACGGGCAGCTTGAGCAGCAGCCCGCTGGCCAGCGCATGGTTGAGCACTTTGCGCACCACCACCAGGTACTGGCTGACCGTGGTGGTTGAAAAGCGCGCGCTCAGGTGCTCGCTGAGCTCGAGCAAAGCCTGGTGGTCGATCTGCTGCACCGGCACATCGGACCAGCGCGGCAGCAGGTGAGCATCGAGCCGGTTGCGCATGACCTGCCAGCTGCCCAGGCTCCACTCGCCGCGCTGCGCGCGTGCGCGTTCGCTGCGCATCAGGTTTTCGGCCAAATGGCCGAAGCTGACCGAGCGGCCCGAAGGCGCGGCCGGCAAGGCCGGGGCTGCAAGCGCCGGTGGCCCTGTCTCGGTGATCGCGGGCTGGCTGTGCTTGCGCGCCAGCATCTCCTCGTAGAACAGGCGCGCGCCGTGCAGCGCCAGGCGCAGCGATTCGGTGCGGGCGCTGCGCCGGTGGCTGCGCCCGTCCATCCAGCAGCGCATCTGCCAAAAGCGGCTGGCCGCCATCTTGAAGACCACCAGCTTTTGCGGGTAACCGGGCACCGGCGTGAGGGTCTGCGGAATCGGTACCGTGCGCTCACGCTCGCGCAAACCCGTCACCCTCAGGGCCGGCTCGTCATTGGCTGCCTCTCGCGCTCGCAGTCGTTCCAGTTCTGTCATGGTCCTTGAGGCTACGCGTGGTACGCCGGGGCGTCATGCCCACGGTTTCCTTTTTTCATTTGCTTACAGGCTCATCAGGCCCCGGGGGGCGCTGGCGCACGCAGTCGGCAAGCCGATGAGCGTGGACCCATGCTCGGCCGGCACCCCTTGAGTTGCATGCTGGGCGCCGTACAAGCCCGGGCCGGGTGATTTTGTTAATTTGGCGAAAAATCGCCGATGCGGCAAGGGTTTGCAGATTTCCCTGATGCAATCGCGGTCAAGTTGCTTTGGCTGCTCTGGCAGCTGTGGGCGTCGCTTCGGCTCAGTCGAGCGTGACGATTTCTGGCGTGTTGGACGCCGGTTATGTGCACACCAAAGAAGTCGCTACTGGCGCTGCCAAA
>JAIXWZ010000158.1 GCA_027491035.1 Comamonadaceae bacterium
CGGCGTGTAGCCCGGTGCGCAGCAGGTGTCGGCCGACTCCAGCACAAAGGCCTGTTGCTGCATCTGGACCTGGGCGCGACCCTCGATCTGGTGAAACACACAGGCGGGCGAGCGCACCGGCAGCTGCAGGCTCTGGCCAGGACGCAGCATGAGCGCGTAAAAGCCGAGGATGTTCTCGGCGTCTTCACCCGTCTCGGGGTTGACGTAGGTCAGTTGCAGGCACTCGATGCTGGCGTCGGCCGCCATGGCCTGGAGCGCCGCCTTGGCGTCGACCCAGGGGTAGCGCAGCATGGGGTAGCGCCGGTCGCTGCGGCCAAACACCGGCGTGGGCGCCAGGCCGCCGCGGGCGTACTGCTGGTGGCCCTGGCGGCCGCCGACCGCCTGGCGCTGGCCGTCGACGTGGTAGGACATCTCCATGTAGTACACCAGCGGCAGATCGAGCACATCGAGCCAGATCACCGGGTCTTGGCCGTCGTGGCCGTGCTCGTGCCACTGGCCGGTGGGCGTGAGGATGAGGTCGCCCCGGCTCATGAGGCATTTTTCGCCCTCCACCGTGGTCCAGGCGCCCTCGCCCTCGACCACCATGCGCACCGCATTGGGCGTGTGGCGGTGGCTGGGCGCCCACTCGCCGGGCAGCAGCAATTGCATGCCCAGGTAGATCGCGCTGCTGGCCTGCATCTTGTCCAGGCCGTGGCCCGGATTGGCCAGCACCAACACCCGGCGCTCGGCCTTTTCAATAGGTGTGAGCTCGCCGGCGCGCAGCAACAGCGGCTTGATGGCCTGGTAAGACCAGTGCGTGGCCTGCGTCTTGCGCGGCGGCAAATGCGGCGGCATCACGCCGCGCAGGCTGGGCCACAGCGGCACCAGGTTTTGCGCGGTCAAATCCTGCCGGTAATCGAGCGGCAGATCTTCGAGTCGACCCAGATCATTCACGATAAGCTCCCCTTCTTGTCAGCTTGGATCAATGGACAGCGGCCGGCTCGCGAGCGGCCGACATGCCCTCGGGCTGGGGCAGGCCCAGCTCGCGCAGGCCGGCATCGAGGCAGTTGCTCACGTTCCAGCCGTAGAGCCACTGCACCGCATCATAAAAGCGCTCGGGCGTGCGGCCGCGCCACAGGTCGTTGCGCACCAGACGCTCGACCCCCTTGGCATGGTAAACGCGTCCCATCTCGCGGCCCGACAGCACGATGCGCGCGGTGCGGGCAATGCGCGAGTGCTGGTACAGGTTGAGGGCGCGCTGCCAATCATGGCCGCTGGCCTGCAGCGCCTGGCCCAGCGTGACCGCATCTTCCAGCGCCATGCAAGCGCCTTGGGCCATGTACTGCGTGGTGGGGTGGGCGGCATCGCCGAGCAAGGTGACGCGGCCAAAGGTCCACTGGCCAATCGGCTCGCGATCGGCGGTGGCCCAGCGCTTCCAGCTCTTGGGCAGATGGATCAGCTGGCGGGCCTTGGGCAAGATGTCTCGGAAGTAGCTCTGCACCTCCTCCTTGCTGCCCTCGGTGACGCCCCACTGCTCCTGCTGGCGGCTGTGAAAGGTCACCACCACGTTGTACTGCTCGCCGCCGCGCAAGGGGTAGTGCACCAGGTGGCAGTTGGGGCCGACCCAGATGCTCGCGGCGTTCCACTTGAGCTCGTCCGGGAACTCGTGCTTGTCGACCACCGCGCGGTAGACCACATGACCGGTGACGCGGGCCGGATCGCCCACGTACTGCTGGCGCACCGCCGACTTGACGCCGTCGGCACCGATCAAGGCGACGCCGTCAAACCGGCGGCCGTTCTGATCGAACACGCTCACGCCGGCATCGCTTTGCTCGATCCGATCGATGCGGGTGCTGGTAAAAATCTCGACCTCGCCGGTTTCCTGCGCGCCCTCGAGCAGGGACAAATGCACGTCGGCGCGGTGGATCACCGCATAGGGGTTGCCAAAGCGCTGGCGAAACTTCTCGTCGGTCGGGATCTTGCCGACCTGGTAGCCGTCGAGCGCGTCGTGCATCACCATGAAGTCGGTGTAGACGGCGCGGCTGCGCATTTTTTCACCCACGCCCAGGGCATCGAAGGCGTGAAACGCGTTGGGGCCGAGTTGGATGCCCGCGCCGATTTCGCCGATCTCGGGGGCCTGCTCGAACACCTGGACGCGGTAGCCTTGGCGCACCAAGGCCAGCGCAGCGGCAATGCCCCCGATGCCGCCGCCGGCAATGAGGACGCTGTGCTTGTGGGCAGCCATGGGGGTGTCTCCTGAAGGTGGGTCTGGCCGAATGGTAAGCATGCATATCTTTTAAGTCAAGCCCAGGGTCTCCTGGGCCCCGGGCGCACAATGGCGCCATGAGCGAGCACAGCCCCCATCCCTACGAACAGCTCACGCCCGATGTGGTGCTCGATGCCATGGCCAGCGTCGGCCTGTGGGGCGATGGCCGCCTGCTGGCCCTGTCGAGCTACGAGAACCGCGTCTACCAAGCCGGCCTGGAGGCCGAGCCCGGCGGGGACAGCGCACTGGGCCAGAAGGTGGTGCTCAAGTTCTACCGACCCGGGCGCTGGAGCGATGCGCAGATTTTGGAGGAGCACCAGTTTGCCGACGAGCTGTTGGCCGCCGAGGTGCCGATGGTGGCCGCGTTCAAGCTGCGCGGCAGCGCCGGCACGATGAGCAGCTTGCACCACCACGGCGGCTTTGCCTTTAGCGTCAGCCCCTGGCGCGGCGGGCGGCGGCCTGAGCTGCAAGAGTTGTCGGTGCTCGAATGGATCGGCCGCTTCCTGGCGCGCATCCACACGGTCGGCGCCGCCCGGGCCTTTGTGCAGCGCCCCGCCCTCGACTTGCAAAGCTTTGGCCACGACTGTGCGAAATGGCTGCTGGCCGGCGATCACCTGCCGCTCGATGTGGCCTCGCGTTGGCAGCGCGCCTTTGCCGAAGCCATGCAGGTGGCCCAAGGCGTCTGGCAAGAGGCGGGGGTGGTGCAGCAGCTGCGTCTGCACGGGGACTGCCACCCCGGCAACATCTTGTGGACCCCCGAGGGCAGCGCCGGCGCGGGCCCCCACTTCGTCGACCTCGACGATGCACGCATGGGGCCAGCAGTGCAAGACCTGTGGATGCTGCTGTCGGGCGATCGGGCGCAGCAGTTGCATCAGCTCGGCGCCCTGCTCGATGGCTATGAAACCCTGCGCGAGCTCGACCGCCGCGAGCTCGCGCTCATCGAGGTGCTGCGCACGCTGCGCCTGATTCACTACAGCGCCTGGCTGGCCCAGCGCTGGCGCGACCCGATCTTTCCGATCAACTTTCCCTGGTTTGGCTCGCGCGACTATTGGCAAGGTCAGGTCGACATCCTGATCGAGCAAACCGAGGCAATGCAGGCCCCGCCCCTGGTCGCCTGAACCCCGGCCTGAGGCCCACACAGGCGCCAGCCTGCCTTATTTGCGCCGGCTTTGCACGGCCGCAGACCAATGGCCCACTAGGGATAGCCAGAAGAGCCCCACTTGCTTGGCATGCTTAGGATGCCAAGCTGTCCCAGTCTGACCCCTCAGAGGAAATCGACCCCATGCTAAGACGCTCCCTGCTTGCAGCCGCCGCAGCCTGCGCGCTGCCCTGGGCGGCGGCCCAGGCGCCGGCCTGGCCCAGCCGCCCCATCACCCTGATCGTGCCCTTCCCGCCCGGCGGGCTGGCCGACATCGTGGCCCGCCCGGTGGCCGAAGCGCTGGCCCGCGATCTGGGCCAGCCGGTGGTCATTGACAACAAGCCGGGCGCCGGCGGCGGCATCGGCATGGGCCTGGCAGCCAAGTCCAAGCCCGACGGCCACACCCTGCTGATGGCGCTGTCGTCGCTGACGGTGCTGCCCGAGGCCGATGTGATTTTGGGCCGCGCGCCCATGTTTTCGCTGCAAGACCTGCGCCCGGTGGCCCGCTACACCGCCGATCCGACGGTGCTGGCCGTGCGGGCCGACTCGCCCTGGAAGAGCGTCAAAGACTTCATCGACGAGGCCAAGCGCCGGCCCGGCGCCATCAACTACGGCTCGTCGGGCAACTACGGCACCATGCATGTGCCGATGGAAATCCTGGCGCAAGAGGCGGGCGTCAAGCTCACCCACGTGCCCTTTACCGGCGCAGGCCCGGCCGTGCTGGCGCTGCTGGGCGGCCAGATTCAGGCCGTCTCCACCGGTCCGGCCACGGTGCTGCAGCACGTCAAGGCGGGCAAATTGCGCGTGCTCGGCCACTGGGGCACAGGCGCCCTGGCCAGCCTGCCCGATGTGCCGGCCCTCAAGGATACCGGCTTTAACGCCGAGTACGCGCAGTGGTCGGGCCTGTTCGTGCCCAGCGGTGTGCCCGATGCCATCGTGCAGCGCTTGCGCAGCGCTGCGCGCAACGCCGCGCAAGACGCCCGCGTGCGCGAGGTGATTCAAGGTGCCGGAAGCCCCATCCTGTACCAAGACATGCCCGAATTCGAGCGCTATGTGCAAGCCGACGCGCGCCGCATGGCCGATGTGGTCAAGCGCATCGGCAAGGTCGAATAAGCCCCGGCCCCAGACCCATAAGGAAGAAACATGCAACGCAAAGACATCGTGCGCTCGGCCCTGGCCCTGCTCGCCCTGGGCGCAAGCCTGGGCCAAGCGGTCGCACAAGGCGCCTACCCCAACCGCCCGGTCAAGATCGTGGTGCCCTTTGCCACCGGGGGGCCGGCCGACGTCTACGCCCGCTTCATCGCCGGGCGTCTGAGCGACGCCATGGGCCAGAGCTTTGTGGTCGACAACAAGCCCGGCGGCGGCTCGGTCATCGGCACCGACCTGGCGGCCAAGTCGCCTGCTGACGGCTACACGCTGTTGATGATGTCCAACACGCACACCGTCAACGAAACACTGATCCCAAGCAAGCCCTTTGCCCTGATGAAGGACTTTGTGGGCGTGGCGCCGATCAACTACTCCGATCTGGTGCTGGTGGCCCACCCGTCCAAAGGCATCAACACCCTGGGCGATCTGCTCAAGCGCGCGCAGGCCGAGCCGGGCAAGCTCAACTACGCCTCTTCGGGGCCGGGCACGCCCTATCACATGGCCGGTGAGTTGCTCAAGAGCATGGCCCGCATCAACGTGGTCCATGTGCCCTACAAAGGCAGCTCGGGCGCGCGCACCGACATCATTGGCGGCCAGGTCGACCTGATGTTCGATGCGGTCACCACCATGACCGAGCAGATCAAGGCCGGCAAGGTCAAGGCGCTGGCCACCAGCGGGCGCGCCCGCTCCGATGTCATGCCCGATGTGCCCACCCTCACCGAGGCGGGGGTGCCGGGCTACGAGGCCACCATCTGGCTGGGCATCATGGCCCCGCGCGGCACGCCGCAGCCGGTGATCGATCGCCTCAATGAGGCCATCAGCAAGATCGTCGGTACGCCCGAGCTCAAGCAGCAATGGAGCCGCCAGGGCGCAGTGCCCATGGTCATGAACCCAGCGGCCTTCACCAAATACCTGAACGACGACATCGCCAAATGGGCGGGCGTGATCAAGTCGGCCAATATCAAGCTCGACTAAGAAGCGTCAACCCAGGCAGTCAGACCCCCATGCAGCCCTCCTTGCACGTGCTCAGCGGCGGCGCCGCCAACGGATTGGTCAGCCGCCTGGAGGCGCGCTTTACCGCGCGCACCGGCATGGCCATTGCCGGCACCTTCAGCGCCGTCGGCCAGATGAAAGAGGCCCTGCTGGCGGGCACGCCCTGCGACGTGGTCATCCTCACCCGCGCCCTGATCGACGAGCTGATGGCTTGCGGCCACCTGCTGCCGGGCAGCGCCCGGCCGGTGGGGCTGGTCAGGACCGGCGTGGCCGTGGCCAAGGGTCAGGCCGCGTCCGATGTCGGCAGCGCCGATGCGCTGCGCCAGGCGCTGCTGGGCGCGCGTGCGATCTACGTGCCCGACCTGAGCCGCTCGACCGCGGGCCTGCACATCATGAAGGTGCTGCGCACCCTTGGGATCGAGCAGCAGGTGGCCGAGCAGCTGCGCCCCTTTCCCAACGGTCAGACCGCGATGGCGGCCATGGCCCGCGCGGCGCAGGCCGGCGAGCAGGGGCTGATCGGCTGCACCCAGGTCACGGAAATCATCAACACGCCGGGGGTTGCGCTGGCAGGCCTGCTGCCGGCAGGGCTTGAGCTGTCGACCCTCTACGTGGCAGCGGTGGCGCGCTCAAGCGGGGCCGCGCCAGCAGCCACCGAGCTGATCGCGCTGCTCAGCGACCCCAGCCACGAGGCCACGCGGCGCGACTGCGGATTTGACTGAAGCTTCGTCCGAGGCTTCGTCTGAGGCCTGGCCCAAAGCGCAGGCCGGGCGTTCAAGCACGTGGATCAAAACCTCAATGATCCGGCGTCGCCAGAAATTGCTCCGCCAGCCCCAGCCATAGGCACGCGCCCGGCTCAATGAGGTCGTCGTTGAAGTCGTACCCTGGGTTGTGGACCATGCAGGCGCCAGCCGTGCCGGGGCCGCCGTTACCCACCAACACATAGCAGCCCGGCACCTGCTCGAGCATGAAGGCAAAGTCCTCGCTGGCCGTCAGCGGTCGGGCATCGGTGTGCACCCGCTCATCACCAAAGAGATCGAGCGCCACCTGCGTGGCCAGGCGAGTGGGCTCGGCGGCATTGACCAGCACCGCATAGCCGTCACGCCAGTCGATCTCGGCACGCACTTTGAAGCTGGCGGCCTGCGCCTCGACCAATTCGCGTATGCGCTGGCGAAGCAGCACGCGCACCTGCGGGTCAAGGGCGCGCACACTCATCTCGAGCTGGGCTTGGGCAGGAATCACATTGTTGGCCTGACCGGCCTGGAGCGCGCCGACGGTGACCACCGCGGTTTGCAGCGGATCGACATTGCGCGAGACCACGGTCTGCAAGGCCATCACGATGGCGGCGGCCGCAACCACCGGATCGGCCGTGGTCTGCGGCATGGCGCCGTGACCCCCAACGCCATGCAAGGTGATGCTGGCGTAGTCGCTGGAGGCCATGGACGGGCCCTGGCGAAAATAAAAATGCCCGGCCTCCAGGCCCGGCATGTTGTGCAAGGCGAACACAGCATCGCAGGCAAAGCGATCGAACAGGCCATCGGCCATCATGCGCAGCGCACCGCCACCGCCTTCCTCCGCCGGCTGAAAAATCAGGTGCACCGTGCCATGAAATTGCGCGTCCTCGGCAATCAGACGTGCGGCGGCCAGCAAGATGGCGGTGTGGCCATCGTGACCGCAGGCATGCATCAAGCCCGGCTGGCGGCTGGACCAGGGGCGCCCTGATGCCTCGGCAATCGGCAGCGCGTCCATGTCGGCGCGCAGGCCCAGCCGCTTTCCGCCCTGACCGCGCGAGAGCCGACCCACCACGCCGGTGCCGCCGATCCCGGTGAACACCTCATAGCCCCAATCGGCCAACTTGCCGGCCACCAGAGCTGCGGTGCGATGCTCGGCAAAGCCCAGCTCGGGATGGGCATGAATGTCGCGGCGGATGCTCACGAACTGGCCCATGCGCGCGGCCAGCGCATCACCGAGGTAGGCCGCTCGCATCACTGAGGCTGCAGGTTGATGGCACGCGCGATGGCGCGGTATTTTTCAGTGTTGTCGGCATAGACCTTGGCCACGGCCGGCAGAGCCTGCGGCCGGGGCACCATCATGGCATGGGCTTCGAGCGCGCTGCGCACGGCCGGGTCGTTGGCCACCTCGCTCAAGGCCTTGTGCAGG
The DNA here is from genome assembly GCA_027491035.1 of Comamonadaceae bacterium. Classification (GTDB taxonomy): domain Bacteria; phylum Pseudomonadota; class Gammaproteobacteria; order Burkholderiales; family Burkholderiaceae_C; genus Polaromonas. The sequence continues at coordinate 7,680 of JAIXWZ010000158.1, forward strand.
GCCTGCACGATGGGCTCGGGCGTGTCCTTGCGTACAAAATAGCCGGCCCAGATGTCGAACACAAAACCCTTGAGGGCCGGGGTGTCGTTCAGGGGTGGGGTCTTCTTGATCAGATCTTGCCGGTCGACGGACAGCACGGCCACCGTTTTGAGCTTGCCCTCGTCAACCAGGCCCACCTGACCCTTGCCATAAGGCGTCATGAAGACATCAACCAAGCCGCCCATCATGTCCTGAAAGGCCGGTGCAGCGCCTTTGTAGGGCACGTGGGTCATGGCAATGCCGGTGATTTTGGACATGTGCTCGCCCAGCAGGTGGTAGAGCGAGCCGGGGCCCACGCTGGCATAGGTCAGGGGTTTGCCGGCTGCAGCAGCCTTGCGCGCATAGGCCAGCAACTCCTCGCCGTTGTTGGCCGGCAGGTCCTTGCGGGCAAACATGGCCATGGGGTTGATGGTGATCATCTGCACCAAGCGGAAGTCTTCGGGCTTGTACTTGAGAGCCGCGTTGGACATCGGCGCCAGGATCAGCTCGTTGGGCGAGCCCTGGAAAATCATGTGGCCGTCGGCGGGGCTGGCGAGCAGCTTTTGCGCCGCGATGCCGCCGCTGGCGCCACCCAAGTTTTCCACCAGAACCGGTTGGCCCAATTGCTTGGCCAGGGCATTGTTGAGGGTGCGGGCAATGACGTCAGACAAACCGCCGGCCGGGTAAGGCACCATCAGCGTGACCGGTTTGCTGGGGAAGGTCTGGGCCAGGGCCAGGCCGGTACTGGCCGCGCAGACCAGGGCCAGGACGCAGCGGCGAAACAGGCAATGCGGGGCAGCTGACATGAAAAGTCTCCCTTGGGGTTGAATGTGGCGGCAATGCTAATCGGCACAAATGGATGCGTCTATTGCATAATTTTCCTGATAATCATGCAATTAGTGAATGATTAAGGGCCCCTGCCATGAACATCCGCAGCCTAGAACACCTGCTAGCGGTGGCCGAAACCGGCTCGTTTAGCAAAGCGGCTGAGCGCTGCTTTATCACCCAGTCGGCGCTCAGCCGCAGCATTCAGACCCTGGAAACCGATCTGGGCGGCCAATTGCTCGACCGCATCGGTAAGCGCAATGAACTCACGCCCCTGGGCCAGCAGGTGGTCGAGCGCTCACGCGGCATCGTGCGCGAGGCGGCCGAGCTCAAGCGCGGCGCCGAATTGCTGCAAGACGGCGCCGGCCTGATCCGGGTTGGGCTGGGCTCGGGGCCGGGCGCCTTGCTGGTTCAGCCACTGATGCGCCTGGCCGCCGAGCAACACCCGAGGGTGCGGGTGAACATCAGCCGGGGACCGACCGAGCTGCAACTGGTGCAGCTGCGCGCCCGACAACTCGACGCGATGGTGGTCGATGCGCGGCGCGTGCAGCCGGCTCCAGACCTGCGGATCGAAGGGCTGGGCGAGTTGCGCGCCGGCTTCATCTGCCGCGCCGACCACCCGCTGGCGCGCAAGCGGCAGGTCAGCATGGCACACATGCTGGCCTATCCGCTGGCCGGCATCCCACTGTCGGCCGAGGTCTCGCGCACCCTGCTCGAGCAATACGGGCCCGGCTCGCAGGCCGAAAGCATCACCGCCATCGTCTGCGAAGACATCACCGCCCTGATCGCCACTGTCGAGCAGAGCCAGGCGATTTATCTGGGCATCGTGGCGGCGGCGCGCGAGGGACTGCAAGCAGGGCGACTGTGTGAGCTCAAGGTCGAACCCAAGCTGGGCATCGGGGCGCGCTTTGCCTACGTCACCCTCAGCGGGCGCACCGAGGCGCCGGTCATGAAGCTGCTGCGCCAGCTGGTGCAAGAGCACCTGCGCGACGAGCCGGGAGCCAAGAAGATCGCCCCCAGCAAACCCTCGGGCCGATAGCAGGCAGTCAGCTCAGCAGATCGGCCAGATGCGCGATGTCGCGCGCATGCAGCTCGTTGCCCGCTTGTGCGCTGACATCCTTGATGTGCGCCGCGCCAAACTCGAGCGGGCGCTCAATGTAGGCCGTGCGCAGGCCACACGCGCGGGCGGCGGCCAGGTCGTCATGGTGCGCGGCGCACAGCATCACCTGCTCTGGCGCTAGGTCAAACACGCGCGCCACCCCCAGGTAGGTGGCCGGATCGGGCTTGTAGGCGCGAAACACCTCGGCCGACAAGATGCAGTCCCAAGGCAGGCCGGCGCGCTTGGCCATGTGGGTGAGCAGGCCGATGTTGCCGTTGGACAGCGGCGCGATGGTGTAGCGCGCCTTCAGGCGCGTCAAGCCCGCCACCGCATCGGGCCAGGGGTCGAGCCGGTGCCAGACGCGGTTGAGATGCGCGCGCTCGTCCTCGGCCAAGTGGCCCAGACCAAACCGCGGCAAGATCTCGTCCAAGATCATGCGGTGCAGCTCGTCGATGCGCGTCCAGCCCAGCTCGCCCGAGCGCACCCGCGCCATGGCCGGCTGGTAGCCGGCGCGCCAGGCCAGGGCGAAGGCATCGCCGTCGATCTGCGGATCAAGCGCGGCCAGCTCGCGCACGATGCTGCCGTGCCAGTCGACCACGGTGCCAAACACATCGAAGGCCAGAACGGCCGGCGCTTGAGCGTGCACGGCGGCTCAGGCCAGCAAGGCGTTGACCCGGCGCACATAGGCCGCCGGGTCCTCGGGCAGGCCGCCTTCGGCCAGCAGGGCCTGATCGAACAAGATGTGCGCGTAGTCGTCAAAGTGGGCGTCGGCCGCCTGCAGCTTTTTGACCAGCCCATGCTCGGCATTGATTTCCAGGATGGGCTTGACGCTGGGCGCGGCCTGGCCGGCGGCCTTGAGCATGCGCGCCAACTGCATCGACATGCCGCCGTCTTGCACCACCAGGCAAGCCGGTGAATCGACCAGTCGGGTGGTGGCGCGCACATCGGCCGCCTTGTCCTTGAGCGCCTCCTTGATGCGCTCGAGCATCGGTTTGAACTGCTCCTGCGCCTGCTCGGCCGCCTTTTTTTCTTCCTCGTCTTGTAGCGTGCCCAGATCGATCGCGCCCTTGGCCACCGACTGTAGCGGCGTGCCGTCGAACTCGTTGAGGAAAGACAGCGCCCACTCGTCGACCCGGTCGCTCATGAGCAGCACCTCGATGCCCTTTTTGCGAAAGATCTCGAGCTGCGGGCTGCTCTTGGCTGCCGCCTGCGTGTCGGCGGTGATGTAGTAGATGGCTTCCTGGCCTTCCTTCATGCGCGCCTTGTAGTCGGCCAGGGCCACGCTGACGGTGTCGGTGGTCGAGGAGGCAAAGCGCAGCAGCTTGGCCAGCCGCTCGCGGTTAGAGAAGTCCTCGCCCAGACCTTCCTTGAGCACCGCGCCGAACTCTGCGTAAAACGTCTTGAACTTCTCGGCTTCGTTGGCCGCCAAGTCTTCGATCATCGAGAGCACACGGCGGGTGTTGCCTTCGCGGATCGCCTTGACCGCGCGGCTTTCCTGCAAGATCTCGCGCGAGACGTTGAGCGGCAGGTCGCTGGAGTCGACCACACCTTTGACAAAGCGCAGATAGACCGGCAGCAAGGCCTCGGCCTCGTCCATGATGAAGACGCGCTTGACGTAGAGCTTGACCCCGGGCGCTTTTTCCCGGTTGTACAGATCCATTGGGGCCTTGGCCGGAATGTAGAGCAGCTGGGTGTATTCGGTCGCCCCTTCCACCCGGTTGTGGGTGTGCGCCAGCGGCGCGGCCTGGTCGTAGCTGAGCTGCTTGTAGAACTCTTCGTACTCCTCCTGGCTGATGTCTTTCTTGGCGCGGCTCCACAACGCGCTGGCCTTGTTGACGGTTTCCCACTCGTCGGTGCGCACCATCTGGCCGGGCTGGTCGTTCTCGCCTTCTTTCCACTCCTCCTTGGGCATGAGGATGGGCAGGCTGATGTGGTCCGAGTACTTGCTGATGATGCCCTTGAGCTTCCAGGCGCCCAGGTAGTCGCCGGCGTCTTCCTTGAGGTGCAGGGTCACGCGCGTGCCGCGCTCGGCCCGGGTGATGTCCTCGACCTCGAAGTCGCCACTGCCCTGGCTGCTCCAGCGCACGCCCTGCTCGGCCGGCAGGCCCGCACGCCGGCTCTCGACCGTGATGCGGTCGGCAACGATGAAGCCCGAATAAAAGCCGACGCCAAACTGACCGATGAGCTGGGCGTCGTTTTTCTGGTCGCCCGTCAGGCGGGTCATGAATTCGCGCGTGCCGCTTTTGGCGATGGTGCCCAGGTTGTCGATCGCCTCCTGGCGCGCCAGACCGATGCCGTTGTCGGTGATGCTCAGGGTGCGCGCATCTTTGTCAAAGTCGAGCTTGACTTGCAGCTCGGGCGCGTCTTCGAGCAAGGCGGCGTCGTGGAGCGATTCAAACCTCAGCTTGTCGCACGCATCGGACGCATTTGAAATGAGCTCGCGCAGGAAAATATCCGGATTGGAATAAAGCGAGTGGGTGACCAGCTTGAGCAGCTGGGCCACCTCGGCCTGGAAGGAGTGGGTCTGGCTTGTCATGCCGGCCGAGTTGGGGGCGACCGCCGGGGTTTCAAGACCCGGCTGTGTCATGATCGGGCTCCCCGTCGCTCCCACTCCCATGAGTTCCACCGAATTTTGGGCCTTGCTGGCCCTGGCCACGGCCATGAGCTTCACGCCTGGGCCCAACACCACGCTGTCGGCCGCGCTGGCGGCCAACGGCGGCCTGCGCCACGCCCTGCCCTTTGTCTGCTCGGTGCCGGCCGGCTGGGGCGTGCTGCTGACCTTGTGCAGCCTGGGCCTGGGCGCTCTGGTGGTGGCAGCGCCCCTGCTCAACTGGAGCCTCAAGGCGCTGGGCGTGGCCTATCTGTGGTGGCTGGCCTGGCGGCTGGCACGCAGCAGCGCGCAAGCCGGCGGCCCGGGCAGCGCTCTGAAGGTGGGGTTTGCCCAGGGCATGGCGCTGCAATTTCTCAATATCAAGGCCTGGATGCTGGCGCTGGCCATCGTCAGCGGCTGGATCGCCGGCCAAGACCACCCCGCGCGGCGCTTTGCCGAGGTGCTGCCGGTGATGCTGGCCTTCGCTTTTGTCAGCAACCTGACCTACGCGCTGGCCGGCACGCTGCTGCGCCAGTGGCTGGCCGGGCCCGAGGGCAGCGGGCGGCGCTTGCAGTGGTTCAACCGGGCCATGGCCGCGGTGCTGGTGCTCACCGGCGCCTGGATGCTGCAGCGATGAGCGCGGCTGCAGCCCAGCGCCGCGGCCTGCTGCTCGGGCTGGTGGCGGTGCTGATTTTCTCGGTCACCCTGCCGGTGACCCGGCTGGCGGTGGGCACGCCCCTGGAGCCGCAGCTGTCGGGCGTGTTCGTGGCCCTGGCGCGCGCCGTGATCGCAGCGCTGCTGTCGGCGCTGTACCTGCTGGCCGTGCGCGCCCCCTGGCCCGAGCGCCGGCACTGGCCGGCGCTGATCATCATTTCGCTGGGCGTGGTGCTGGGGTTTCCGCTGTGCACCTCGGTGGCGCTACGCCACGTGGAGGCGGTCCATGCCAGCGCGATTCAAGGTGTGCTGCCGCTGTCGACCGCGGTGCTCGGGGCGCTGCTCAACCGCCAGCGCCCCTCGGTGGGCTTTTGGGCCTGCGCCGGCCTGGGCAGCGCGCTGGTCATGGCCTACGCGCTGCTGCGCTCAGGCCCGAGCGCCTGGGTGCTGCACCCGGCCGACGCGCTGCTGCTGCTGGGCATGCTGGCCGCCTCGATGGGCTATGTCTGGGGCGCGCGGCTGTCGGGCCAGATGCCGCCTGAACAGGTGATTTGCTGGTCGCTGCTGGTGGCCCTGCCCCTGACCGTGCCCGGCAGCTGGCTGAGCATGCCCACCGAGGCCATGCACACCCGCACCTGGGTGTCGCTGGTCTATCTGGCCGTCTTCCCGATGTGGGTGGGCTTTTTCTTTTGGTACCGCGGCCTGTCGCTGGGCGGCACGGTGCGCGTGAGCCAGGTGCAGCTGCTGCAGCCTTTTTTGTCCATGCTCTTTGCGGTGGCGCTGGTCGGCGAGAGCCTCGATGCGATGACCCTGGGCTTTGCGCTGGCGGTCATGGCCACCGTCTTGCTCGGGCGCAAGATGGCGGTCCACCCGCTGGCCCGCCCCGCCGATGACGCCGCCAAGCCCCCATGAACAGCCCTAGCCCCACGATTACCCACATCGACAGCCAGGTGCTGCACGTCTCGAGCAAGACCAACTGGTGGTTTGTGCGCGTGCGCGATTCGAGCGGCGCCCTGGCCTGGGGCGAAGGCTCGCTCAACGGCTGGGAGCCCGCCCTCGATGCGCTGACCGAACACCTGCGCCCGTCCTGGCTGGGCCTGAGTCTGCAGCAAGCCCAGGCGCAGCTGCATGTGACGCAGACCGGGGCGGCCGGCCTGCTGGGCGCTTGCGTGCTCAGCGCCTTGCTGCAAGCGGTGCTGGGCCTGCAAGCGCAGCATGCCGGCCGCGCGCCGCATGAGCTGCTTGGGCCGCTGCGGCGCCAGCAGCTGCCCCTGTACGCCAACATCAACCGCGCCACGACCGAGCGCAGCCCCGCCGGCTTTGTGGCCACCGCCCGGCGCGCCCAGGCCCAGGGCTACACCGGCTTCAAGGCAGCGCCCTTTGACGGCTTGAGCCCGGGGCTGTGTGCCACGCCCGAGGGGCGAGAGCGCATCGCCCACGGTATCGACTGCATGCTGGCGCTGCGCGAGGCGCTGGGGCCCCAGGCCCGCCTCATGGTCGACTGCCACTGGCGCTTTGACGAGGCGCACGCCCTGCAAACCCTGCGCGCGCTCGAGCCGGTGGGTCTGCACTGGTTCGAGTGCCCGCTGGCCGAAACCCGGGCCCACTGGCCGGCGATGCGGCGCTTGCGCGCGGCCGCAGGGGAGCAGGGTGTGCTGCTGGCCGCTGCCGAAACCCAGATCGGCCTGGCGTCGTTTCAGACCCTGTTCGACGAAGGTCTGTACGACGTGGTCATGCCCGATGTGAAGTACTGTGGCGGGCCCTGGGAGATGCTGCAAATTGCCCAGCGCGCGGCCGATGCCGGCGTGCAGTTCTCCCCGCACAACCCCAGCGGGCCGGTGTGCACCTGGCACAGCTTGCAAGTCGGGCTGGTCGCGCCCGAATGCGCCATGCTGGAGGTGCAGTTTGAAGAAAGCGAGTTGACCGAGCAGGTGAGCCAGGGCGTGGACCTGCAAGCGCGCAGCGGCTGCCTGCACCGGCCGGCAGCGCAGCAGGCGCAGCAACTCGATGCCGCAGTGCTGGCCGCCCACCCCTACCGGCGCGTGCCGCCGGGCATCGACTCACAGCCCCCGGGGATCGACTCACAGCCCCCGGGCTGAAGGCCGCTGGCCCCCAAGCCGGGCCAGTCCGCGTCAGTCCGCGTCAGTCCGCGTCAGTCCGCGTCAGTCCGCGTCAGTCGGCGCGGATGTTCTTCTCGGCCGCCAGCTTCTTCCAGCGCGCCACATCGCCACTGACCCGCTCGGCAAAAGCCTGCGGTGTGCTCGGCGCCGGATCGCAAGCCAGCGTGGCCAGCCGGGCCTTGACCTCGGGCTGCTCGAGCGCCTGGTTGATGACGCTGTTCATGCGCGCCACCACGGCCGCGGGTGTGCCGGCCGGGGCCAGCACGCCAAACCAGGCCAGCGTCTCGAAACCGGGCAGCGCCTCGGCCAGGGCCGGCACATCGGGCAGGCTGTGGTGGCGCTTGGCCGTGGTCACCGCCAGCGCCTGCACCCGGCCGGCCTTGATCTGCGCCGACCACGGCGGCAGATTGCCTATCATCACCTGCGACTCACCGCTGATCACGGCCGCCACGGCAGGGGCAGCGCCCTTGTAAGGGATGTGGGTCATCTCCACCCCGGTCAGGCTCTTGAACAGTTCGGCCGACAAATGGGCCGAACTGCCCACGCCACCCGATGCGTAGTTGACCTTGCCCGGATTGGCCTTGGCATACGCGATGAAGTCGCCCACACTGGCAGCCTTGACGCTCGGGCTGACCACCATCACATTGGGCGTGGTGCAAATCATGGCCACCGGCACAAAGTCCTTGACCACGTCATAGGGCAGCTTGGCATAGATGCCGGCATTGACGCCGTGCGAGCCGGCGTTGCCCACGATCATGGTGTAGCCGTCGGGCGCCGACTTGGCCACCACGTCCGAGCCCAACACCCCGCCGGCACCGGGACGGTTATCGATCACCACGGCCTGACCCAATTCGCGCGAAATCCGGTCGGCAATCAGCCTTCCGGTGATGTCCGAGCCATCACCCGGCGTGCTGGGCACCACCCAGCGCACTGGCTTGACCGGATACGCCTGGGCCCAGGCCCCGCCAAGGGCAGAAAAAAGCAAAACGAAAACACCCGCACGCATGGCCATACCCACCTCTGATTGAAAGAATCAAGACAATACCCCTGGGTCCGAAACGCGCCAGAGCCATGGCCCCAAGCCCCACCGATTTTGACAGCCACAGCGCCACACAGGAAAAAACATGAGAGCTTTTCAGCAGGTCGACGTGTTCACCGCCCGACCCTATCTGGGCAATGCGCTGGCCGTGGTGATGGATGCCAGCGGCCTGAGCGATGCGCAGATGCAGCGCTTTGCGTGCTGGACAAATCTGTCGGAAACCACCTTCTTGCTGCCGCCCACGGACCCCGCCGCCGACTACCGGGTGCGCATCTTCACGCCCGGCGGCGAACTGCCCTTTGCCGGCCATCCCACCCTGGGCAGCTGCCACGCCTGGCTTGAGGCCGGCGGCCAGCCGCAGGGGCGCGAGGTGGTGCAAGAGTGCGCGCTGGGCCTGGTGCGCATCCGGCGCGAGGGCTCCCAACTGGCTTTTGCCGCCCCGCCTTGCAAGCGCAGCGACATCGCGCCCGACCTGCTCGAAGGCATCGAGCAAGCGCTGGGGCTGCAAGGGCAGCAGGTGCTGGCCGCGCAAAAACTCGACAACGGCCCGCAGTGGCATGGCCTGCTGCTCGATGACCCGCAGACGGTGCTGGCGCTGCTGCCCGATCACGCCCGTCTGCGCGAGCTGGGCACCAAGGTGGGCGTGGCCGCGCGCTATGGCCATGCCGCCAACACGGGTCTGCTGATTACCCGCTCCAACCGGGAAGCACGCGCCAGCCGCAGCCCGGTGGCCGCAGAGCCGGGCGCAGCCGACCTCGAGGTGCGCGCCTTTGCCGCGCCCATCGGCGTCAACGAAGACCCGGTCACCGGCAGCCTCAACGCCAGCCTGGCGCAGTGGCTCATGGCCGAAGGCCACATGCCCACTCGCTACCAAGCCGCCCAGGGCGCCTGCTTGGGCCGCGCCGGCCAGGTGCATCTGCAACGCGATGCCAACGGCCAAGTCTGGGTGGGTGGCCAAAGCGTGGTGTGCATCAGCGGCCAGGTCAGGCTCTGAGTCTGCAAGGCGGCAAAAGTCCACAACCCAAGGCGCATCGCGCCGGGGCGGCGCTCCCACAAGGTCGGTTTTTTGTGGGAGCCGCGCCCTCGCGGCGAAGCGACCAGGCAGCCCAAACCCAAAATCCATCGGCGCCAGCCGGTCGCCAGGGCGACGCCCATGCGATGCGGCGGTGGCCGAAAATCAGCCCATGGGAACGCTTTACCTCGTGCGCCACGGCCAGGCTTCGTTTGGCGCTGACAACTACGACGTGCTCAGCGAGCTGGGCCAGCGGCAGGCCCAGCGGCTGGGCCAGTACCTGCGCGAGCGCGATGTGCGGTTTGAGGCGGCGATCACCGGCACGCTCGAGCGCCAGCGCCAAACCCATGCGGGCATTTGCCAGGGACTGGGTCAGGAGCTGCCGGCGCTGGAATTGCCCGCGCTCAACGAGTACGACAGCCACGCGCTGATTGCTGCGGTGCATCCCGAGCCGCTGGCCCGGCCCGACACGCCCGAGCTGTATCGCCAGCACTTTCGGCTGCTGCGCCAGGCGCTGCAGGCCTGGATGGCGGGCCAGATTGCGCCGGCCGGCATGCCCAGCTACGCGCAGTGGTGCCAGGGCATCGAGGCGGCGCTCGACCATGTGCGCCAGCAGCACCAGGGCCCGGTGCTCATGGTCTCCAGTGGCGGGCCGATTGCCAGCGCGGTGGCCCATGTGATGCAGGCCGCGCCGACGAGCTGGATCGAGCTGAACCTGCGCATCCGCAACGCCTCGCTCACGCAGTTTGAATTCAACCCCAAGCGCCACAGCCTGCTGACCTACAACACGCTGCCGCACCTCGATGGGCCGGCCTATGCCGATTGGGTGACCTACACCTGAGAAGGGGCACCGGGGTCGATCGCGCCGGGGCGGCGCTCCCATCAGTGAAGCGGCCTGCGCCCTTGCGGCGCTGGACTCAAGCCTGACTCGCGCCTCGATCGGTCTGCTCGCGCAGCCACGCCAGATAGTGCGGCTCGCCGGTCAGCAGCGGCAGGCACACCATCTGCGGCGTGTCGTAGTGGTGGTGGGCGCGCACGAAGCGCTCGAGTTCGGGGTAGAGCGCGGTGCGGGTCTTGATGGTGAGCCGCCATTCGCTGCTTTGCTCGGCCTGGCCTTGCCAGATGTAGTGGCTCTCAATGGCTTGCAGCTGCACGCATGCGCCCAGCCGGTCCTGCACGATCTGCGCGGCCAGGGCGCGGGCATGGGCCTGGCTGTCGGTGGTGGTGGTAACGACGCAAAACTCGCTCACGGCCATCGACCTCAGGCGGGCGCGCCATCGCAAACCTGGACCAGCAGCTGCGCCAGCGCCTGCGCGCTCGCATCGAGCACCGCCTGCCCTTTTTGCGCGCTGGCGGCCGCCGCATCGCCCACCGCACCGGCCGCATGCAGGTCTTGCACCGCCCAGGCCAGGCGGGCACTGCGGCCGTCGCCCAGCACCGACAAGCGCTCGGCGCGGGCGACCGCTGAAGAGACAAAATTTTGCGCCAGTGCCATGTCCACCCGCTCGGGGTGCAGGGCCAGCATCATCGAGGTCTCGATGTCGCCGCCGTGCACGCCAAAGCGGCGCTCATGCGGCGAAAACAGATCCTGCACCGCCTGCGGCAGTTGCAGGTCGTAGGTGTTGACCAGCCACACCGTCAGGCCATGGCGGGCGCGCAACTGGCGCCCAACGATGTCCATGGTCGAGACGTTGCCGCCGTGCGAGTTGAGCAGCACCAATTTTTTCACGCCGGCGCGCGCCACGCTGCGGCCCAGGTCCAGCCAGTGCTCGATCAGGGCGCCGCTGTCCACAGTGAGCGTGCCCGCAAAGGCCTCGTGCTCGATGCTGCGCCCCACCGCCTGGGTGGGCAGCAGCAAAACCGGCGCATCGGCCGGCAGGCGCGCCAGGGCCAGACCGAGCACGCCCTCGAGCAAGTCGGTGTCGACACCCAGCGGCAGGTGGGGCCCATGCTGCTCGGTTGCGGCCACCGGCAGCACGGCCACGGTGCGCGCCGGATCGAGCTGGGCGAACTCAGGGCTCTTGAGGTGGGCCCAATAACGGGGCAGGCGATGGCGCATGGCGGTACCGATTTGAAACAGTGTGAGCTTACAGCAGGGCGGCTTTTTCGGTGGGCTGCGGTTGAGCCTGTGCCTTTTGCTGGCCGTGGCGCGCCTGGCGCTGGGCGCGTGGCGCGCCTTGCAAGGTGCCGGCAGCCCCCTGCTGCAGCCCAGCGGCCAGGCAGCGCGGCTTGCCGCGCGCACCACTGGCCTGGTAGTCGGCGAGCAAGGCCTCAGTGGCGGCCTGTGCATCGAGGCCGCGCGTTTGCGTGAGGTGCTCAAACAGCAAGTCGACCAGCGCCTCATGGGCAAATTCATGGGTCTTGCCGGTGCGCTGCCACAGCCAGTCGCTCCAACTCAAGAGCGCGGCAAACGCCGAGTGGCCGGCCAGCAACAACTGCAAGCTGCGCGCAAAGCGGCCCGAGTTGGCCAGCAGATCCCAATAACGCGCCAGCCGCTGTACCCGCTGCACGGTGGCAAAGTCCAGCGTGCTGTTTTGCAGCAGGGCATAGGGCGGCTGCGGGTCGAAGACCATGGCGTACTGGGCGCTGTGCCGGGCAATCGGCGCGCCGCGCAAACGCTTCAAGATGCCCAGCTGGATCTCATGCGGGCCCAGGGCCTGGAGGCGGTCGAAGCCGGCCGCAAAACTCTCCAGGGTTTCACCAGGCAGGCCAAAAATCAGGTCGGCATGCACATGCGCCTGGCTGTGCGCAAGCAGCCAGTGCAGGTTCTCGAAGCTGCGCGCGTCGTCCTGGCGGCGCGAGATGCGCTGCTGCACCTCGGGGTTCAGGCTTTGGATGCCCACCTCCAGCTGCAGCGAGCCGGGCGGAAACTGGGCGATCAGGGCCTTGAGCCGCTCGGGCAGGTTGTCGGGCACCAGCTCAAAGTGCACGAACACCTCGCTGCGCTCGGGCATGCGGCCGTCGGCACCGCGCATGCGATCCAGAAAGAACTGCAAGATGCGGCTGGCGTGGTCGATGCGCAAATTGAAGGTGCGATCGACAAACTTGAAATGCCGCGCGCCGCGATCAAACAGGCCGGCCAGCTCGGCCATGAAACGCTCGAGCTCAAAGGGCCAGGCGGTCTTGTCAAGCGCGCTCAGACAGAACTCGCACTTGTAGGGGCAGCCGCGCGAGGCCTCCACGTACAGCAGGCGCTCGCGCAGGTCTTGCTCGCTGTACTCGGCGTAGGGCAAAGCCAAGTCCTGCAATGGCGGCTGCTCGCCGGTGATGCGCTTCATCAGCGGCGGCGGGCCGTCGAGCAAGTCGCGGCACAGGCGCGCAAAGCTGACATCGCCCCAGCCGGTGATCACATGGTCGGCCAGACGGCACAGCTCCTGCTGCTCAGTCTCGTGGCTGACCTCGGGCCCGCCGAGCACGATTTTGATGTCTGGCTGCAGCGCCTTGATCAGCTGCACCAGCTGCAAGGTCGCTGCCGCGTTCCAGATGTACACGCCCAGGCCGATCACGCGCGGCGCCAGCGCAAGCAGCTGCTCGGCCATCTGCAGCGGCTTTTGCGCGAGCGTGAATTCGCACAGCGCGGTCTGCGCGCGCAGGCCCGGCCGGCCATGGCGGTCCAGATTGGCCAGCAGGCAGCGCAGACCCAGGCTGGCGTGGATGTACCGGGCATTGATGGTGCTCAGCACAATGGACGGGCCAGACACCTGGGCCCTTGCAATATCGGCAGACATGGACGGATTATCCCGGCGGCCTGACAATCAATGCATCACCCACGAAAAGGCATCGCGCCAAGGCAAACCTCTGGCCGGGCACCGCTGACCGCATGAAATCTTTCAAACCGATCCCCGCACAGCCAAAGGGCAGCGCCCGCCAGCCGCGCCGCGGGCAGGCCCTGGCCCTGGCCCTGCTGGCCGCCGCCCTGGCCCCTGCAGCGCTGCGGGCCGAGCCCGCCCCCTGGGCGCGCCTGCAATGGTCGAGCAGCGCCGCCTACAGCCACTACCGCGAGCCGAGCATCGGCATGCATCTCAAGGGGCCCGAGCTCGGCGTGCACCTGCGGGCCAGCGATGTGCGTGGCCTGGGCGGCCTCAAGCTGGAGCTTGACCTGCTCGGCGGGGCCCAGAACTACAGCAGCGCCGACGGGCAGTTGGATCGCCGCAGAACGCTCGACACGCGCTGGCACGCGCTCTACCCACTGGTGCCCGACGGTGCAACGCAGGGGCTTTCCGCGGGCCTGTACGCCGGCTTGGCCTTGCAAAGCAGCTACAGCGACCTGCGCGGCACGGTGCGGCCGGGCGTAGTGGGCTACGAGCGCCTGAACCGCTCGGCTTGGCTCACGGCCCAGTGGCGCCAGAGCCTCAAGCTCGAGGCGCTGCCCCGGCTGCAGGGCTGGCAGCTCGATCTGGGCCACCTGCTCGAGGGCCGTCAGACCTCCTACCTCTCCCAGGTCGGCAGCCAATGGCGCGATGTCACCAACAAGCAGCCCTGGGGCTGGCAGGTGCAGGTGCAAAGCACCTGGGCTGCCGAGCGCGGCCTGCTGCTCGAGCCCTTCGTGCGCTACACCCAGGTCGGCCACTCCGACACCGTCATCTCGGGCTCCAAGGCGGTGAGTGAGCCGGCCAACAGCCGCTGGCAGCTGGGCCTCAAAGCCACCTGGCCGCCGCACTGATGAAAGCGCTGCAAATCGTCGCGCGCTGGCTGGCCGGCGCCAGCCTGCTGCTGGCCCAGGCTGGTTTCGCTCAGGGCCTGAACGCGGTGCTGGCCGGCGGCAAGCCCACGTCCGCCGTGGTGGTCACCGAGCAGGTGCGCGCCGAGCTGCTGGCGTACGCGCCGCAAGGAATCGGCGCGGGCCGAAAAGTTTGGCTGGGCCTGCAAATCACCCACCAGAGCGACTGGCACACCTACTGGAAAAACCCGGGCGATTCGGGCCTGCCCACCACGCTCAAGTGGACGCTGCCGGCCGGCGTGCAAGCCGGCGAGATCGCCTGGCCCACCCCCAAAAAATTCCCGCTCGGCGATCTGGCCAATTACGGCTATGAGGCGGTGGTGCTGCTGCCGGTGCCGATTCAAATCGGTGCCGACTGGACCGGCGAATCCTTGCCCGTGCAACTGCAGGCCAACTGGCTGGTGTGCCGGCGCGAATGCATTCCACAAGAGGGACAGTTCGCCCTGCAACTGCCCGCGCGTGGCTCGATCGCGATGCACGGCGCCGCTTTCGAGGCCGCGCTGGCGGCCCAGCCCCAGGCGCTGGCTGGCGGGCAAATCGAAGTGCGCGAGCAGAGCTTGCAGCTGCGGCTGTCCTCCCTGCCGGCGGCCGTGCGCGGCCAAAAGCTTGAGCTGTTTGCCGAGACCGCCGGCATCATCGAGACGGCGGCGCCCTGGCAGCAGTCTTGGCAAGGCCAGGACTGGAGCGCGGTGGTGCCGCTGTCGCGCATGCGCAGCGAAAGCCCGGCGCGGCTGCCGCTGGTGCTTGCAGCCACGGGCCCGGGGGGCGGCAGCTGGCGCATCGAAGCGCCGGTGACGGGCAGCTGGCCGGCGGCGGTGCCGGTGGTCGGCGTGCCGGCCTCGCTGGAGGCTGCGCTCAAGGCCAACGCCGCCGCTGCGCCGGCCGATGCCGCCACAGGGCTGGGTCTGGCCGCCGCGCTTTTGGGCGCGCTGCTCGGCGGGCTCATCTTGAACCTCATGCCTTGCGTTTTCCCGGTGCTGGCCATCAAGGTGCTGGGCTTTGCCAGCGTGCAGCAGCGCTCGCAGCGCTTGCAAGCGGGCCTGGCCTACACGGCCGGCGTGCTGCTGTCGTTTGCTGCCCTGGGCGCGCTGCTGTTGGGCCTGCGCGCCGCCGGCGAGCAGCTGGGCTGGGGCTTTCAGCTGCAAAACCCGGCCATGGTGGCGGCTTTGGCCGCGCTCTTTACCGCGCTGGCGCTCAACCTGGCCGGCGTGTTCGACTTTGCCCAGCTGGCCCCGCCCGCGCTGGCAGGCCGCCAGCTGCGCCACCCGGCGGCCGACGCGGCGCTGTCGGGCGTGCTGGCGGTGGCCGTCGCCTCGCCCTGCACCGCCCCCTTCATGGGCGCCTCGCTCGGCGCAGCCCTGAGCTTGCCAGCCTGGCAGGGCTTGACGATTTTTGCCACCCTTGGGCTGGGCATGGCGCTGCCCTACCTGCTGATCAGCGCCGTGCCCGCGCTCGGTCGCGCGCTGCCCCGGCCCGGGCCCTGGATGCTGCGCTTCAAACAGTTCATGGCCTTCCCCATGCTGGCCACCGTGGTCTGGCTGGTGTGGGTGCTCGGTCAGCAAAGCGGCATCGACGGGGCCGCCAGTTTGCTGCTGTTGTTGCTGCTGCTGGCCCTGCTGCTGTGGACGCTGGGCAGCCGGCGGGGGCTGACCCGTGTTTTGGCCGTGGCGGCGCTGGCCGGCGGTCTGTGGTGGGCAGGCCCTCACGTGGTGCGCAGCACGCCGGGCCCGGCCGCTGTGGCCGACGCCAGCCCCTGGCAGCCCTGGCGGGTGGGCCTGGTAGAGCAGACGCTGGCGCAAGGCCGGCCGGTGCTGGTGGACTTCACCGCCGCCTGGTGCATCACCTGCCAGTACAACAAGCAAACCGTGCTCAGCGACGCCACCGTGCTGGCCGATGCCAAGGCGCGGGGCGTGGTGCTGCTGCGCGCCGACTGGACGCAGCGCGAGCCCGACATCACGGCCGCACTGCGGGCGCTGGGCCGCTCGGGGGTGCCGGTCTATGCGCTGTATGCGCCGGGCAGGCCGCCGGTGCTGCTTTCAGAAATTTTGAGCGTGCAGGAGTTGCGCTCAGTGCTGTCTAAGTTGTAAAAACGGGGGGCGGGTTCGCCCGCCCAAGCCAACAAGATCCACAGAGGCAGCAGGCGCCAGGCAGCGCCCAAGGAGACAACATGCCCAAAACCGCCCCACCCGGGACCACCGCCGAGCGCGTGACCTGGGTGCTCAACCATTGCCAGACCATCGCGGTGGTCGGCCTTTCACCCCGGCCCGACCGGGCCAGTTTTGATGTGGCCCAGTACATGCAGTCGCGCGGCTACCACATCGTGCCGATCAACCCGAATGCCGAGCAGGTGCTGGGCCAGACCTGTTACCCCAACCTGATCGAGGCGGCCCGGCACCACCGCATCGATCTGGTCAACTGCTTTCGCAACAGCGAAGACATTGCGCCCATCGTGGACGAAGCCCTGGCCATCGGCGCACGCGCGATCTGGCTGCAACTGGGCATCCGCGACGATGCGTCGATACTCAAAGCCATGCAAGCCGGGCTGGTGGCGCTGCAGGACCGCTGCCTGAAAATCGACCACAAAGCGGTGGCCGGGGGCAGTCGCATGGCAGCCATCGCTGCTTGAGCCATCGCCGCTTGAGTCGGCGCTGCACCGGCTCGAGCCGGCCGACCGAGGCAGGCCGTCAAAACGAGCCGGTGAAACGGTAGCGCGAGGCCGGATGCCACAAGGTGGCCACCGAGGCGGTGCAGCCTTGCGACCGCGTTTTGCGGTGCAGCACCAGGCAGGGCTCGCTGGCCGCCACGCCGAGCAGCTGCGCCGCCGACGCCGTGGGCGTGCGCGCCTCGATCTCGAAGGAGGCGCCCTCCAAGGGGGCCACCCGCATCAGATAGGCATTGGGCGTTTGCGAGGCAAAGTCCTGCGCCAGGTAGTCGGGCGCCACGGCGGGGTTGACATAGCGGTCTTCGACCTGAATGGGCGCGCCGTTCTCAAAGTGAACCACCACCGAGTGGTAGGCGGTGCTGCCAGCCGGTAGACCCATGCGCGCTGCCAGCGCCCGCCCCAGCCGGACCCGCTCGAGCTTGTGCAGCTCGCTGCGGTGCCGGTGGCCTCTGGCGGCGATCTCGTCGGCAATGTTGCGAATCTCCACCAAGCTGGCGTAGTACTTTTGCTGGGCCACATAGGTGCCAGAGCCCTGGCGGCGCTCGACGATTTGCTCGTCGCTGAGCTCGCGCAAGGCGCGGTGAACCGTCATGCGCGAGACGCCAAACTGCTGGGCCAGCGCCTGCTCGCCGGCGATCAGGTCGCCCTCTTTCCACACCCCGCCGTGAATCTGCGCCAGCACATAGTGCTTGATGCGCTGATAGCGCAGCCCGCCCTGATCGGGCGCCGCTGGCTCAGGCCGGGCCGCACGGGCCGCCTTGGGGCCCGTGCGGGGTGCGGACTGGCTCAGCGTGGATTTCATGGGCGGCATAAAAAGCAAACGGCGGCACCAAGTTGACTTGACAACTTAGTTTAGATCGAGAAAATTTGTCTATACATTTAAAGCCTGCGCCAGATGATGGAGACGCCGCGATGAGCCCACAACCCGACCCCCGACTCGACCCCAGCCGCCAGGTGCAAGCCCCTCGGGGCAGCACCTTGCACTGCAAAAGCTGGGTGACCGAGGCCGCCTACCGCATGATCCAGAACAACCTCGATGCGCAGGTGGCCGAGAACCCGCAGCACCTGGTGGTCTACGGCGGTATCGGCCGGGCCGCGCGCGACTGGGCCAGCTTCGACCAGATCCTGGCCAGCCTCAAGGACCTCGAGGACGACGAGTCCCTGCTGATCCAGTCGGGCAAGCCGGTGGGCGTGTTCAAGACCCACCCCGATGCGCCGCGTGTGCTGCTGGCCAACAGCAACCTGGTGCCCAAGTGGGCCCACTGGGACCACTTCAACGAACTAGACCGCAAAGGCCTGTTCATGTATGGCCAGATGACCGCCGGCAGCTGGATCTACATCGGCAGCCAGGGCATCGTGCAGGGCACCTACGAAACCTTTGTCGAGGCGGGCCGCCAGCACTACCAAAACGATCTGTCGGGCAAATGGATCCTCACCTCGGGCCTGGGCGGCATGGGCGCGGCGCAGCCGCTGGCGGCCACGCTGGCCGGCGCCTGTTGCCTGGTGGTCGAATGCCAGCAAAGCAGCATCGACTTTCGCCTGCGCACCCGCTATGTGGACCAGCAGGCCCGCGACATCGACCATGCGCTCGAGCTCATCGGGCAGCACACCCGGGCCAAGCAGGCCGTCTCGATCGCGCTGCTGGGCAATGCGGCCGATGTGCTGCCCGAGCTGGTGCGGCGCGCGCAATCGGGCGGGCTGCGTCCCGACATCGTCACCGATCAGACCTCGGCCCACGATCTGGTGCACGGCTACTTGCCGCAAGGATGGACGCCTGCGCAGTGGAAGGCCGCACAAAAAGACCCGGCCGAGCATGGCGCCATCAAGGCCGCCGCCGCGCGCAGCTGCGCCCGGCATGTGCAGGCCCTGCTCGACTTTCACGCCATGGGTATTCCCACAGTGGACTATGGCAACAACATCCGGCAGGTGGCATTTGATGAGGGCGTGAAAAACGCCTTCGACTTCCCGGGCTTCGTGCCCGCCTACATTCGCCCGATGTTTTGCGAGGGCAAGGGGCCGTTTCGCTGGGTGGCTCTATCGGGCGACCCGCAAGACATCTACAAGACCGACGCCAAGATCAAAGAGCTGTTCCCGAGCAACCACCACACCCACCGCTGGCTCGACATGGCGCGCGAGAAGATCGCTTTTCAGGGTCTGCCTGCACGCATCTGCTGGCTCGGCCTGGGCGAGCGACACGTGGCCGGTCTGGCCTTCAACGAGATGGTGCGCAGCGGCGAGCTCAAGGCGCCCATCGTGATCGGCCGCGACCACCTCGACACCGGCTCGGTGGCCAGCCCCAACCGTGAAACAGAAGGCATGAAAGACGGCACCGATGCGGTCAGCGACTGGCCGCTGCTCAACGCCTTGCTCAACACCGCCGGCGGCGCCAGCTGGGTCAGCCTGCACCACGGCGGCGGTGTGGGCATGGGCTACTCGCAGCATTCAGGCATGGTGATCGTGGCCGACGGCAGCGACGCCGCGCAAAAGCGACTGGCGCGCGTGTTGGTCAACGACTGCGCCAGCGGCGTGATGCGCCACGCCGATGCAGGCTACGAGCTGGCGCTGGCCACGGCGCGAAAACACGGCCTCAAACTGCCCATGCTGACCTCGGCTGCCCAGCCGGCGCAGCAGCCCGCACCGAACTGACCATGACCCTGCCCCTGACCTTTGTTGCGGGCCAGCTGCGCCTGGCCGATCTGCGGGCCCTCTGGCAAGCGCCCCTGCCCGTGGCCCTGCACCCCAGCGCCCAGGCCGACATCGCCGCTTCGGCCGCCGCCATCGAGCGCATCGTGGCCAAGGGCGATGCGGCCTACGGCATCAACACCGGCTTTGGCAAGCTCGCCAAAACCCGCATCCCCGACGCGCAGCTCGAACTCTTGCAGCGCAACCTCATCTTGTCGCATTCGGTGGGCACGGGCCAGGCCATGAGCCCGGCCTGCGTGCGGCTGCTCATGCTCACCAAAGCGGCCAGCTTGGCGCGCGGCATGTCGGGGGTGCGGCCGGTGGTCATCGAGAGCTTGCTGGCGCTGCTCAACGCGGGCATCATGCCGCACATTCCGGTCAAGGGCTCGGTCGGGGCCTCGGGCGATTTGGCGCCGCTGTCACACATGACGCTGGCGCTCATGGGCGAAGGCCCGGTCAGCGTCAACGGCCAGATCGTGGCTGCGGCCGATGCGCTCAAGGCCGCCGGCATCGCCCCGCTGAGCCTGGCCGCCAAGGAAGGCCTGGCGCTGATCAACGGCACCCAGGCCTCGACCGCGCTGGCCCTGCACGGCCTGTTCATGGCCGAACGGCTGCTCGAGGCGGGCACCGTCACCGGCGCACTCAGCGTGGACGCAGCCAAGGGCAGCGACGCGCCCTTTGATGCGCGCATCCACCATGCGCGCGGTCAGCCCGGGCAGATCGCGCTGGCCCTGGCCATGCGCGATCTGCTGGCCGGCAGCGCCATCCGGCAGTCGCACCTGGACAACGACGAGCGCGTGCAAGACCCCTACAGCCTGCGCTGCCAGCCCCAGGTGATGGGCGCCTGCCGAGATCTGATCGCCCAGGCCGCGCGCACCTTGCTCATCGAGGCCAATGCCGTTACCGACAACCCGCTGGTCTTTCACGAGACCGGCGAGGTGCTCTCGGGCGGCAACTTTCACGCTGAGCCGGTGGCTTTTGCCGCCGACACCCTGGCGCTGGCGATTGCGGAAATCGGCGCGCTGGCCGAGCGGCGCATTGCGCTGCTGATTGACAGCACGCTGTCGGGCCTGCCGCCTTTTCTGGTGCACAACCCCGGGCTCAACAGCGGCTTCATGATCGCCCACGTCACCGCCGCTGCGCTGGCCAGCGAGAACAAGTCCCACGCCCATCCGGCCAGCGTGGACAGCCTGCCCACCAGCGCCAACCAGGAGGACCATGTCAGCATGGCCACGTTTGCCGCGCGCCGTCTGGCCGAGATGGCTGACAACAGCGCCACCATCTTGGGCATCGAATGGCTGGCCGCCGCACAGGGCGTGGACTTTCACCGCCCGCTGGCCAGTTCCGTCCCGCTGGAGGCGGCGCACGCGCTCTTGCGCGCGCAGGTGGCCCGCCTCGATGCCGACCGCCTGTTTGCACCGGACATCGAAGCGGCCAAGGCTCTGGTGGTTGGCGGCGCGCTGCACGGCGTGCAGCCTGGCCTTTGGGCCACGCTTTGGCGCGAGACGGTGAGCGCATGAACACCCAGACCGGCATCACGCTGTTTCGCCACTGCAGCCTGGCCACCTTGAGCGGCGCAGACTGGGGCTGGATCGAGCGCGGCGCGCTGCTCGCGCAAGGCGGCCTCATCACCTGGGTGGGCGCCGAGCGCGATCTGCCCGCCGGCCTGGCCGTGGCCGAAGAACACGCGCTCAACGGCGCCCTGCTCACCCCCGGCCTCATCGATTGCCACACCCATTTGGTCTATGGCGGACACCGCGCCCATGAGGCTGACCTTCGGCTGCAGGGGGCCAGCTACGAGACCATCGCCCGCGCGGGCGGCGGCATCCGCTCGACCGTCGCAGCCACCCGCGCCGCCACCGAGGCCGCGCTGCTGGCTGGCACCAGCGCGCGCGCCGATGCGCTCATGCGCGAGGGCGTGACGACGGTGGAGGTCAAGTCCGGCTACGGCCTGAGCCTGGCCGAAGAGGCCAAATGCCTGCGCGTGGCGCGCACGCTGGGTCAGAGTCGACCGCTGAGCGTGCTGTGCACGTATTTGGGTGCGCACGCGCTGCCGCCCGAGTTCGAGGGTCGGGCCGACGACTACATCGCCGCCGTGTGCGACTGGATGGCGCCGCTGCAAGCGCAAGGCCTGGTCGATGCGGTCGATGCGTTTTGCGAGACCATCGGCTTTACCCTCGCCCAAACCCAGCGCGTCTTTGAAGCCGCACGCGCACTGGGCCTGCCGGTCAAGCTCCATGCCGAGCAGTTGAGCGCGCAAGGCGGGGCCGAGCTGGCCGCCCGCTACGGCGCGCTGTCGTGCGACCACATCGAACACCTGAGCCCGGCGGGTATCGCCGCCATGCGTGCTGCCGGCACGGTGGCGGTGCTGCTGCCGGCGGCCTGGTACTGCCTGCGCGACACCCAGGCGCCGCCGGTGGCCGCCTTGCGCGAGGCGGGCGTGCCGATGGCGATCTCGAGCGACCACAACCCAGGCAGCTCGCCCTGCCTGTCGATCCTGACCGCGCTGCACATGGCCTGCACCTTCTGGCGCCTGACGCCGCTGGAGGCCGTCCTGGGCGCCACCGTGCAGGCCGCCCGGGCATTGGGCCTGCGCGACCGCGGCCGCCTGGCGCCGGGCTTGCGCGCCGACCTGGCCGCCTGGCGCGTCGAGCATCCGCGCGAGCTGACCTACTGGCTCGGCGGCCAGCCCTGCGCCGGTCGCGCCGTGGCCGGCCGCTGGCTGCCCCTGAACCCTTAAACGCCGCTGCGCCCATGCCCCACACTGCACCGACCGCCTGGAGCGGCCGACACGATGGCCAGGAAGCGGCTGAGCCGCAGCGTCTGGCACGCTGGCACCACCGCGTGCAGCCCTGGCACCCTCAGGCGCAAGGCGGGGTGGTGCTGATGGGCTTTGCCGTCGACGAGGGCGTGCGCCGCAACCAGGGCCGCGTCGGTGCGGCCGGTGGCCCGGCGGCGCTGCGCCAGGCGCTGGCCAACCTGCCCGCCCCGGCGCAGACCGCTGTGTGGGATGCAGGCGACCTGCGCTGCGACGGCCAGGGGCTCGAAGCGGTGCAGGCCGAACTGTCTGCCACTGTGGCGCGGGCGCGCGCGCAAGGCGCGCTGCCGCTGGTGCTCGGCGGCGGCCATGAGGTGGCCTGGGGCACCTTCGGCGGCCTGGTGGCGCCAGGCCAGGCCCCCAAACGCCTGCTGGTGCTCAACCTCGACGCCCACTTCGATCTGCGCCAGGCCAGCGCCCCCAACAGCGGCACCGCGTTCGCGCAGATGCACCGGTGGTGTCAAAACCACGGCCAGCCCTTTGCCTACACCGCGCTGGGCATCAGCCGCTTTGCCAACACCCCGGCGCTGTTTGACCACGCCCGGGCCACCGGCACCCGCTGGCGCCTCGACGAGGACCTGCAGACCCCGGCCGACTGGCAGCAGGCGCAACAAGAGCTCGACGCCGACCTGCACGCATGCGATGCGGTCTACCTGACGGTGTGCCTGGACGTGCTCAGCGCGGCCCTCGCCCCGGGGGTCTCAGCCCCTGCGGCCCTGGGCGTGCCGCTGCCCCTGCTCGAGCGCGTGATCGAGCAGGTCAAGGCCAGCGGCAAGCTGATTGCGGCCGACATGGCCGAGCTCAACCCCGCACTCGATCGCGACCAGCAAACGGCGCGCGTCGGGGCGCGGCTGCTGGCGCGCATCGCGGGTCTGCCGCTGTGAGCCAGCCACGCCACAAAAAGTGGCCCAAGCGCTGGCAATATCCTCCTGCCGCAGTGGGATAATTGCGGTCACACTTCCCGTTTTGAGCCGGACCCATCCATGCCCTTCGAGCCCCTGCGCAACGACACCTTCCTGCGGGCCTGCCTGCGCCAAGCCACCGACCACACGCCCGTCTGGCTGATGCGCCAGGCGGGCCGCTACCTGCCCGAGTACTGCGCCACCCGGGCCAAGGCAGGCAGCTTCATGGGGCTGGCCACCAACGTGCAGTACGCCACCGAGGTGACCTTGCAGCCGCTCGAGCGCTACCGCCTGGACGCTGCAATCTTGTTTTCTGACATCCTGACGGTGCCCGATGCCATGGGGCTGGGCTTGTCCTTTGCACTGGGCGAGGGCCCCAAGTTCGCCAAGGTCGTGCGCGACGAGGCGGCGGTGGCGCAGCTGGCGGTGCCCGACATGCACAAGCTGCAATACGTCTTCGATGCGGTCACCAGCATCCGCAAGGCGCTCGGGGGCCGGGTGCCGCTGATCGGCTTTTCCGGCAGCCCCTGGACCCTGGCCTGCTACATGGTCGAAGGCGGCGGCTCCGACGACTACCGGCTGGTCAAGAGCCTGATGTACAGCCGCCCCGATTTGATGCACCGCATCTTGGCGATCAATGCGGATGCGGTGGCCCTCTACCTCAACACCCAGATCGAAGCGGGCGCGCAGGCGGTGATGGTGTTTGACAGCTGGGGAGGGGTGCTGGCCGACGGCGCCTTCCAGGACTTCAGCCTGGCCTACACCCGCCGCGTGCTGGCCCAGCTCAAGCGCAGCCACGACGGCGTGGTGATTCCGCGCATCGTGTTCACCAAAGGCGGCGGCCTGTGGCTCGGCGAGATGGCCGCGCTCGACTGCGAGGTGCTGGGTCTGGACTGGACGGTCAACCTGGGTCAGGCGCGCGCGCAAGTGGGCGGGGTCGCCGGCGGGCCGGGCAAGGCCTTGCAAGGCAATATCGACCCCAACGTGCTGTTCGCGCCGCCCGAGGCGATCGCGCAGCAGGTGCGCAGCGTGCTCGAGAGCTTCGGGCCGCCCCACACCGACCCGGCGACGCCCGGGCCAACGCATATCTTCAACCTGGGCCATGGCATCAGCCAGCACACGCCACCCGAACATGTCAGCGCTTTGGTGGAGACGGTGTACGCGCATTCCCGGTCCATGCGCGAGCGGCGCTGAACGTCGATTAACGTCCATAAACGTCAATAAACGTCGCTAATCGGCGCGTCAAGAGGGGCCTGGCGGCGCCTGGGCCAGACGGCTGAGCCCCGGTCCGGGCATCGCCCAGCGGTCTGCGCTATAGCACGAAAACAGACCGGCATGGCGAGACTTATGCACAAAATTCGTGCTGCGGTGCGACAAAACCCGGTCTGCCACCCGGGCCTTGCTACAAAAGTCATAGCATTAGCAAGTGCTTGATTTTAAAGGGAATTGTAGATTTGCCCTTTTTCCGGGCATTCCAGACAAGGCCTTGATTTTCAAGGCTTGGAGCACAGCCGGGGCGAACTATCAACAAAGTTATCCACAGGAAGGCTGGACAAGCCCAAAGCCTACATGAAATCAAGCACTTAGCCGATTGAGCGAAGGTGAAATGAGAAAAACTGTCGTCACATCATGAGCCACTGGCTCGACATCGTGGTCGCCACACCCGCCCACAGCAGCGTGGCTGGGCCCCTGACCTATGCAAGTGAGTCACCGCTTGCGCCCGGGCAATTGGTGCGCGTGCCCCTGGGCCGCCGCGAGGTGCTTGGGGTGGTCTGGGCCGAGCGGGACGACGCCGGTCATTTGAGCGCCGGCCAGGCCAAATCGGTCGCAGCGGTGCTCGATGGCGTCGATCCGCTCTCAAGCGGTTGGCGAGAGCTCATCGGCTTTACCGCCAGCTACTACCAGCGCTCGCTCGGCGAGGTCGCGCTGGCGGCCCTGCCCCCCCAACTGCGCGAGCTCGGCGCGCTGCAGCTGGCGCGGCGGCTCAAGCGCGCTGCGCAGGCCGGCCAGGAGCCGGCGGCCCGGCCCGTGCTGCCCGAGCTGAGCGCGCAGCAGCAAACGGCGCTGCTGGCCTTTGCCGAGGCGGAAAAGCCCGCCCTGCTCTTTGGCGCGACCGGCAGCGGCAAGACCGAGGTCTATCTGCGCGCAGCCGAGCAGGTGCTCGACGCCGAGCCGGGCGCGCAGGTGCTGGTCATGGTGCCCGAGATCAACCTCACGCCGCAGCTGCAGTCGCGCCTGCACGAGCGCTTTGCCCACCTCGGCGCCGGCCGCGTCGTGACCTTGCACAGCAACCTGACCCCGGCCCAGCGCCTCAAAGCCTGGCTGGCGGCGCACAGCGGGCAGGCGCAGGTGGTGCTGGGCACCCGCATGGCGGTGCTGGCCTCGCTGCCGGGGCTGCGGCTGATCGTGGTCGACGAGGAGCACGACCCGAGCTACAAGCAGCAAGAGGGCGCACGCTACTCGGCGCGCGACCTGGCCATCTACCGCGCCCGGCTCGAGAGCCAGCGCCTGGCGGGCGGCACGGCGCAGGCCGGCGGCACTGCGGCGCCCTGCCGGGTGCTGCTGGGCTCGGCCACACCGTCCCTGGAGAGCTGGCAGGCCTGCCTGAAGGGCCGCTACCTGCGGCTGGACATGCCCGATCGCATCGGCGCGGCGCAGGGCGGCGTCGGCCCGCAGGTGCAGCTGCTGGACATGGGGCTGCAGGCGCGCGGCACCGTGCTGGCACCGGCTTTGATGCAGGCCATCGCCGAGCGCGTGGCGCGCGGGGAGCAGTCGCTGATTTTCCTGAACCGGCGCGGCTATGCGCCGGTGCTGGCCTGCCACGACTGCGGCTGGAAGAGCCAGTGCGCGCACTGCAGCGCCTTCCGGGTCTTTCACAAGCTCGACCGCTCGCTGCGCTGCCATCACTGCGGCCATGCCGAACCGGTGCCGCGCGGCTGCCCCGACTGCGGCAATGTCGACATCGCACCGGTGGGACGCGGCACCGAAAAACTCGAAGAGCATCTGAGCGAGCTGCTGGCCGATCTCAGGCGGCCCGATGGCTCGCCCGTGCGGGTGGCGCGCATCGATGCCGACAGCACCCGCGGCAAGGGCGCGCTGCAGAGCCAGCTGACGCAAATGCACGAAGGCCACACCGATGTGCTGGTGGGCACGCAAATGGTCACCAAGGGACACGACTTTCGAAACATCACCCTGGTGGCCGCGGTCAACCCGGACGGCTCGCTGTTTTCCAGCGACTTTCGCGCCCCCGAGCGGCTGTTTGCCCTGCTGATGCAAGCCTGCGGCCGGGCCGGCCGTCAGGCCAGCCAGGGCGGACGCAGCCAGATGTGGGTGCAGACCCTGCACCCGGGCCACCCGCTGTTTGCCGCGCTCAAGCGCCACGACTACCCAGGCTTTGCCCAAGACGAACTGCGCCACCGCCAGGGCGCCGGGCTGCCGCCCTTCGGGCACGCCGCCTTGCTGCGCGCTGAAGCGCGGACGCAGGAGGCAGCGCAGGCGTTCCTGCGCGAAGTGGCTGAGGCGGCCGTGCAGGCGGGGCTGCCCGGCGGGCAGCGGGTGGTGCTTTATCCGGCCGTGCCCATGTCTTTGCAGCGCCTGGCCAACGTCGAGCGTGCCCAGATGCTGCTCGAGAGCGCCTCACGGCCAGCGCTGCAGCAATTCCTGGCGGCCTGGCAGCCGCTGCTGGCCCAGGTGCGCGCGCAGGCGGCCCACCGCAGCCTGATCCGCTGGGCCATTGACGTCGACCCGCTGAGCATCTGATCGGCTCACGAGACCCACCACGCTCACCCCACCCGCACGGCTCAAAGCAGCCAGGCCACGGCCGCAGAAAAACTCAAAAAAGCCCATGCGGTAGACCACAGGATGATGCGCGCGATGCGCGCGGTATCGGCCCCAAAACGCTCGGACAGCAAGGCCACGTTGCTCGCGCTGGGCAGGGCCGCGACCAAGGTGGCCACGGTGACAGAAAACGGGCTCAGGCCCAGGCCTGCGCGAATGGCCAGCCAGCCCAAGCCCGCCACCAGCAGCGGATGGAGCAGCAGCTTGATGAGCACCACACTGGCTTCTGCGCGCAGCTTGAGCGCGATGCCGCCGGCGCTGGTCATCTGCGAGCGCGCCAGCACCGCGCCAATGGTGAACAAGGCCACCGGCGAGGCCGAATCGGCGAGCAAGTCGATGGTGGCCATCACCGGTCCGAGCGGCTCGTAACCGAGTCCGGAGGCCAGCGCGCCCAGCAGCACCGACCAGGGCATGGGGTTGGCGGCCACACCCTTGAGCGCGTTGCGGGCCGCTTGCCCGGCGCCTTGCAGACCGGCACTGTCCAGGCGCGACAGCGCAATGCACAGCGACGTGACCACGACCAGATCGACGACGATGGTGACGATGGCGGGGCCGGCTGCCGAACTGCCGATGAAGGCCACCAGCAGGGGCACGCCCATAAAGCCGGTATTGGGAAAAGCGGCCACCAGGGCGCCAAAAGCCGCGTCGTTCCAGCCCATGGCGCCACGGCGGGTCAAGAGCACCGTCAGCGCCACGATCAGCAGGCCGCACACCAGGTAGAGCAGCGCCAGCCGCAGATCAAGCAGCTGCGCCAACGGCGTGGCCGAGCCAAAGCGAAACAGCATGCACGGCAGCGCAAAGTACAGCACGAAGGTGTTCAGCCCGGGTATCGCCGACAGCGGCAACACCGCCCTGCGCGCTGCCAGATAGCCGCAAAGCACGAGCGCGAAAAAGGGGAAGGTCTGCAGCAAGATGGGGGTCACGGGCGCAGATTGTCGGTGAGCTCGCAGCGGGGCTACCCCTGCAAGGGCCCGGGTAGCGGCCGGTGCATGAGTCCTCTGCGCAGCGAGCGGAGCACTTAAAAGACCCAAGGGGGCGCGGGGGGCGCAGCGCCCATCCGTGCGCCCTGCTTCGATGCGCTCTGAACATTGCAGCGCCTGATCAAATGCCGCCACATTGGCCTCGCCCAGGGCTACTCGTACGAGGGCCTGAGGAGCGGCCGCCGCATCGGGCCCGGCTCCGCGGCTGTCCCCCGCCTCGGCTAGCGCCTCGGCTCCTCCTTAATGCCGCTGCGCCAGGCCCGACGCACCGGCCGGGGGTTAACGCTGCGAAGGCTGC
>JAIXWZ010000032.1 GCA_027491035.1 Comamonadaceae bacterium
GTGCCTTCGGTCTGGTCGAGGTCGTAGATTACCGCTGTGCCGCTTTGCGGGCCCTGGGTGCGCAGCAGGTCGGTCAGGGCCTGGCGCAGATCGGGCACCACACCTTGTTCTTGCAGCCAGGCGGGCAGATCCATCGGCCAGGTCATCTGCGCGCCGGTGGCCAGCACCACCGCATCGGGCTGCCAGGCCAGCACCTGTGCGGCCGAGGCGGTGCCGCCGAGCTCGAACTGCACGCCCAGACGCTGGGCCTCGATCCACTGGTGGTCGTAGATGCTCGACATCGACTCGCCCAGCGGTAGCTGGGCCAAGAGCCGGGCCTTGCCACCGACCTGGGCCGAGCGCCCCCAGACCTTGACCGTGTGCCCGCGTGCCGCTGCAGTCACCGCCGCCTGCAGCCCGGCGATGCCAGCGCCCACCACGGCCACCTTGCGCGGCTGCGGCGCCGGCGCGAGCGTGTCGTCGAGCTCGTCGGCCTGGGCCAGGCGCGGGTTGTTGTCGCAGCCCATGGGCCGGCCCTGGTTGATGGTTTTCCAGCAGGTGTTGCACGAGACGCAGTAGCGGATCGCGCTGGCCTTGCCCGCCTGTGCCTTGAGCGGCCAGGCCGCATCGACGATGAGCGAGCGCCCCAGGCCGATCATGTCGGCGTCGCCCTCGGCCAAAATCGCCTCGGCCTCGGCCGGGTCGGTGATGCGCCCCAGGCCCATCACCGCCACGCCCGGGGTCAGCGCCTTGAGCCGCGCGATCAGTCCCCGGTAGGTCTGGCGGGGGTAGCTGTCATCGGGCAGGTGCATCTCCAGGCTGCGGTGGTGCGAGCCTTGGCAATACGTCAGGTAGTCGATCGCCACTTGCGCCACCAGCGCTTGCGCAATCTGGCCGGCCTGCAGCTCGTCGATGCCACCGGGCACGCCGTCATCGCCGGGCAGCTTGACGCCAATGATGAAGCCCGCACCGCAGCTTTGCCGCACGGCTTGGCAGATCTCGGACAGCAGCCGCAGCCGGCCGTGCAGGTCGCCGCCGTAGGCGTCTTGGCGCTGGTTGGAGCGCGGCGAGAGGAATTGATGGAACAGGTGTCCATGGCCGGCCGACACCTCAATGCCCGAAAAGCCGCAGCGCTGCATGCGCAGGCACGACTGCACGGTCTGCGCCACGAACTTTTGAAGATCGCCCAGGCCCATGGCACGCGGCATGGAGTAGCTCAGGTCATCGGGCAGGGCCGAGGCGCTGTGGCTCTGGTAAGCCCGGCCCGGCACGTGCCGCCCGCGCCCCGTGTCTTGCACCTGGCCGATGAGCGCGCTGCCGTGGGCGCGCACCCCGTCGGCCAGGCGGCGCAGATCGCCCTCCATGCTTGCATCCCAGGCGCGCAGACGCTCCAGGCCGTGCTGCTCGATGATGCCGATCGGGTCGGTCACCACCATCGCAGCGCCGCCCTTGGCCCGGTTGACGAAGTAGTGCAGATAGCGCGCGTGCATCCCCTGGTGCGCGCCAAAGCGCGGTGAGATCGACGCATGCGTGATGCGGTTTTTCAGGGTCTGCCCGGCCAGGACCTGGGGGCTGAACAGGCGCGGATAAGGGCTCTGACTCATTGCTGCCCGATCACCGCTTTCATTGAGCGGGTTTGCGGGCCCAGAACAGGGTCCAGGGAAAGCGCCAGTAGGGCCAGTCGGCCCGGGTTGCGCCTTCGGTTTCGGCAAAGGGCTCGACCGTCACGGGCTCGAAGCCGGCGTCGCGGTAGGCCGCAGCGATGTCCATGCGGTTGAACGCTGGCAGGAAGCCTTCGTTGTTGCGCACCGAATGGCCCTCGATCAGAAACTGTTGCCAGGGCTGATGGGCCCGAAAGTCCAGATGGGCCACCAGCCCGCCCGGTTTGAGCAGGCGGTGCGATTCGGCCAGCAAGTGCTTGATTTCGTCGACCGGCAATTCGTGCAGCAATTGGGTGGAGGTCACCAGGTCGAAGTGGGCATCGTCAAAGCCGGTGTGCAGCGCGTCTTGCTGCTCGAAGCGGATGTTGTCCAGCCCCTCCTGCTCGGCGGTGCGAGCGGCCAGCCGCAGGCAGGGGGCCGACAGGTCCACGCCAATCACCTGCGTCTGCGCAAAATGCCGGGCGATGGGAAAGCCGCATTTGCCAAAGCCGCAGCCCATGTCGAGCACCGACTCGAATGAGCCCTGGCTTTGCAACCACTGGGCCATGCGCTCGTGCGCCTCAAAGCGGCGGGTGTTGGGGTGGATGGAGGTGGCACTGGCCTGGTACATCAGGCCGTCAAAATCGGCCCCCACCAGATTGCCCGGATGCTGATGAATATCGACAGCGCTGTAGTACTCGGGGATCTTGAGCGCCGGGTCGAGCTTGAGCCAGCGGCTGTCTTGCGCCGGGTGCAATTGCGCGTTGACCCAGTCGGGGCGCGCCGACAGGGCTGCGGCCAGGCCCCAGCGCGGGTCGGAGTACTTCATGCGCTGGTAGTGGCGCTCGATGAAGCAAAACCAGTGGTAAAGCGGCAGGTCTTGCACCTGTCTGCCGGCCGCTTGGCTGTCTTCAATGGCCTGGCCTTCGGCCGCCTGCTGGTAGCTCTGGTTCAGCGCCGGGTACAGCTGATTGGCCCAATGCTGGCGCATGGTGCCGATCAATTCCTGAAAGGCGGTGGTGCTGCGGTCTAAGCCACTCATGTGCCTTGCCCCTGGATGTCGGGCACCAGCGGGTGGCTGCGGCCCGATGTGGATTTAGCGCGCCCGTCGAGCACTTCAAACAGGTGGGCCACAAAGGCCTCCCGGTCTTGCTGCAGGCGCTGCGACTGCTGCGCATCGGGCACGAACTGGTCGAGCTGCTGCGGCTGCAGTTGCCCGCGCTCGGTCAGGATGAATTCGAGGCAGCGCACCCGGTCGCGCAGCACATGCAGCTCGGCGGCCATGACCATCAGCATCTGGGCCATACGATCGGTTTCTTCCGACTGGAAAAAGCGCAACTCCGGTTCGGCGCGTTTGCCGGTCTTGGCAGCCGAGGGCGTGTTCATGGCCGCTCTTTCAGGGTTTGGCCACAGTGCCTTCGGGCAGCGCCATCACATGGTCGGCAATTTCCCCGGGCGTGGTGAACCAGATGCGCGAACGCTGCGCCGCCATGTGCTCGAGGATGCGCTTGAGCTGCTGCGCCCGGTGGGGTTGGCCCATCATGAAGGTGTGCAGCGAGATACCGCACACCAGCGGCCAGCCGTGGCGCTCGCCGTCGGTCAGTTGCTGGTCAAAGCCGTCGGTGACCATGGTGGTGAACTCCTGGTCGCTGGCGCCGCGGTTGATGAAGGCCGGGATGTCATTGAGCTCCATCGAGGGGTAAGGCACGCTCAAGATGGGGCCACGGTCGGTGCGGAACCACTGGGGCTGTTCGTCAAAGAACCAGTCCATCTGATAGGTGTAGCCGGTCTCGAGCAGCAGCTCGGGGGTTTTGGCACTTTGCGAAATGAAAGGCCCGAGCCATCCCTTGGGCGGTTTGCCTTCTTCTTGAATGAAGCGATCACGCACCTCCTGCAGCATGGTGCGCTCGGTGGCCTCGTCCATGTCGATTTGGCGCTCGGAGTTGGTGCGGCCATGGCCCACGAATTCGTCGCCGCGCGCGCGAAACGGCTCGAGCACTTCTGGGCAGACGTCGTAGACGCTGGTGTTGGTCAGGATGGCCAGCGGAATCTGGTAGCGGTCAAACAGCTCCAGGATGCGCCAGATGCCCACCCGGTTGCCGTAGTCGCGGTAGGCATAGCCGCGGTGAAAGGGCGCGGCCGGCAGCGAGGTGAAGTCGGGCCCGGGATTGCGTCCGAACTCGAAGGCCTCCACATTGAGCGCGAAGTAGACCGCCAGCGTGCTGCCATTGGGCCACTGGTACTTGGGCCGCTTGGGCAGTTGCGAGAAGGGGTAACGGTTGAACTTGTTGTCGAATTTTTTCATGATCAGGCGCTGGGCAGGGAGCGGATGTATTGCATGACCTCGCTGACGGGTTTGACCTCAGCGTACTTGGCGGCCATGTCGAAGAGGTTGACCGCGTGACTGGTGGCGCTGCGATCGTAAACGCATTCAATCGGCACGGTGCATTTGAAGTTGTAGGCAAAGGCGTCGACCACGCTGCCGCGCACGCAGCCGCTGGTGGTGCAGCCCGTGACCACCAGGCTGTCGACTTGCAGGTCGATCAGGTAGCTGGCCAAGGGCGTGCCAAAAAAAGCGCTGGGGTGTTTTTTGGGCAGCAGCACGTCGCGCTCGCGCGGCGCGATCTCGGGTACGAACTGGTAGCCGTGCGCGGCCACGCCCATCAGGGCCGGCACCTTTTCGGCCAGTCGGCCCACGTCGAAGTTTTCCTTGGGTGCCACATAGGGGTAGAGCACCGGCAGGTTCTTCTCGCGAAACAGGGCCAGCAGCGGCGCGATGTGATCGACGGCCTTCCAGCCCACTTCGCCGCAGGAGGTCTTGAACTCCTTGATGGACTCCCAAAACGGCTGGCGCTGGGTGCCCACCGTGCGGTATTGCACATCGATGATGAGCAAAGCCGGGCGCTTGCCTTGTGCTTGCGGCCGACCAAAGCCGGCCGCTTCGTAGGCCGCGATCTCATCGGCAGAAACGATCCCTTCCCAGGGCATGGACATGTGCGGTTCCCTTTGAATCATTGCGTACAGACGGGCTGCTGATGCTACCAACTTTTCACTGTGGCCGGATCGCCGCAACGGGCGCACTGTTTCGCAGCCTGCTGCTTGTCATTTTGGTAGGTGCAAGGCCGTTTGCTCTGGTGCACTTCGGGTCTGCATGGGGTCGCCAAAGGGTGGGCTGTCCATAGAATGGTTGATCAATTTTGACGCGAGAGCCCCGATGAGTGCTTTACTGCCTGGCCATGCCACCTACCCCGATGTGTTCAAGCCGATCACGCTCAATGGGCTGAGCTTGCGCAACCGGATCTTCGTGCCGGCCCACACCACCAATTTTGGCGAGCACCACCTGCCCAGCCAGCGCCATGTGGAGTACCACCGCGAGCGCGCCCGGGGCGGGGTTGGCGCCATCATCTTTGAAGCCATTCGCGTGATGGACAACACCCTGGGGCGGCCGCAGGGTGTCTCCGGCTACCTGCCCGGCGCGGTCGAGGCCTTTGCGGCAGTCGCCCAGGCGGTGCACGCCGAAGGCGCAGCCCTGATCGCGCAGATTTGCCACATGGGCCGGCAGATCGACGGCGAGTTTGAACGCACGGTGTCGGTGTCGGCCAGCGATCTGCGCTGGTCGCTGGGCGCCACGCACCCGCGCGCGCTCGACCGGCAGGCCATGGACGAGGTGCGCCAAGCCCATGTGCAGGTGGCCTTGAACATGGTGGCGGCCGGCATGGATGGCATCGAGCTGCATTGGGGGCATGGCCACTTGCTGCAGCAGTTTCTCTCGCCCATGTCCAACCAGCGCACCGACGAATACGGTGGCTCGGTGCAAAACCGCATGCGCTTTCCGCTCGAAGTGCTGCAGGCCGTGCGCGCTGCGGTGGGCCCTGGTTTTTGTTTGGGCGTGCGCATCAGCGCCGAAGAGTTCATGCCCGGCGGGCTGACCCTGCCCATGTCGCAGGAGATTGCGGTGGCGGCAGCGCAGGCCTGCGCCATCGACTTCATCCATGTCTCGCATTCGGCCTATCACATGAGCCATTCGCTGGGCACACAAATGGCCGACATGGCCTTTGATGTGGCCGACTTCCGCGCGCTGCCCCAGGGTATCAAGCAGGCCCTGCGGGCCGCCGGGCTGAACACGCCGGTGCTCACCGTGTGCAAGTACCGCGACCTGCAAGATGCCCAAGACATGCTGGCCGCCGGCCACGCCGACCTGGTGGGCATGGCCCGTGCCCATGTGGCCGACCCGGCGCTGGTGAACAAATACGCTCAGGGCCGCGCCGACGAGGTGCGCCACTGCCTGGGCTGCAACCAGGGCTGCGCCCAGCGGCTCGAGCGCAACATTGCCATCACCTGCTTGATCAACCCGCGCGCCGGCCAGGAGGCGCGCTGGCCCGAGGCCGATCAGGACCGGGCCGAGCAGCCCAAGAAGGTGCTGGTCATCGGCGGCGGGCCGGCCGGCTGCGAGGCGGCCTGGGTGGCTGCGGCGCGTGGCCACCAAGTCACCCTGTGGGAGCGCGGCCAGCAACTGGGCGGGCAGTTGCGGTGGACGCAGCAGATGCCCCTGCGGCATGACTTTGTGCACCTCTTTGAGCATCAGCAGCGCATGTTGCAGCGCCACGGCGTGCAGGTGCAGCTGGGCGTCGAGGCCACGGCCGAGCGGGTGGTGGAAGCGGGCTTTGACGAAGTGGTGGTGGCCACTGGCGCGCAGGCCTTGCCAGTTCAGCCCAGCCGGGGGCAGGCCCTGATCACGCAGGAGCAGGCCCTGGCCGACCCGCAAGCCCTGGGTCAGCGGGTGGCGTTTTATGACCTGACCGGTGAATGGACCGCCCTGTCGGTGATCGAGCACCTGGCCGATCTGGGCAAGCAGGTCACGGTGTTCACGCCGGTCGCCGGTTTTGCTTGGCGCGCCACGATCTACTCGACCTTGTCCAACCGCAAGCGCTTGCGTGACAAGGGCGTGCGCTTGGTGCTCTTGCGCCAGTTGTTGGCCTACGACGGGCGGGTGCTCAAGCTCGAAGATGTGTCCACCGGCGAGGTCTTGGAAGAGACCGGTTTTGACAGCGTGGTCGGTGCCCAGTACGGGCGCAGCGACCAGACCCTGGAATTGGGCCTGAAGGCAGTGCAGGCACAGCTGGAAAAAGGCCCGCGTTGGCATTTGGCCGGCGATTGCTTGAGCCCGCGCACGGCGGTCGAGGCGGTTTACGAGGGCCATGCGCTGGCCCGGGCGCTGTGAGCGCCGACCGAGCGTCATCGGGTCTGGCGCCAAAGCCGCCCGTGCTGGCTGTGACCGGCGGCAGCGGCTTCATTGGTCTGAGCCTGATCGAACACCTGCTGCAGCGCGGCCACAGCGTGCTGGCCCATGCGATGGAGCCGCTGCCGCCCATGGCCCTGGCCAGCTTTGCCGCCCACCCGGGTCAGCTGAGCACGGTGCAGGGCGATATTGGCGATGCGCGCCTGGGCCAGTGCCTGGCCGATCACCGCGTCACGCATTTGTTTCACGGCGCGGCCATCACGGCCGCCCAGGCGCGCGAAAAAGTGGCCACACGGCAGATCCTGGAGGTCAACCTCATGGGCACGGTCAATGCCCTGGACGCTTGCGTGCAGGCCGGTGTGCAGACGGTCGTGCTGGCCAGTTCGTCGGCGGTCTACGGCGCCGCGATTTTTGAGGGGCGAGACCTGGACGAGTCGCACCCGCCCACGCCGGCCAATCTGTATGGCATCGGCAAGGTGGCCATTGAGGGCATCGGCCAGCGTTACCAGGCCCTGCATGGCCTGCGGGTGGCCAATGCGCGCATCACCGCCGCCTTCGGCCCCTGGGAGCGCGACACCGGCCTGCGCGACACCTTGTCACCGCTGTGGCAGATCGCCCGCCGCTGGGCGCTGGGGCAATCGGTGCGCCTGCTGCCTCAGGGTCAGCGCGACTGGGTGCATTCGGCCCAGGTCGCGCAGGCCTTGACGGGCTTGCTGCTGGCCGAAGACCTGACCCACCGCACCTACAACCTCTCGCCTGGGCAGGTGTGGCACCCCGAGCTGTTTTGTCAGGCCTTGCAGGCGCTCGATCCGGGTTTTGATTGGTCGGTGGTGCAAGCCGAGGCCAACATCGACCTGTTCGATGACCTGACGCGAAAGCGCAGTGCCTTGAGCGCGGCGCGGGCCCAGGCCGAGCCCTGGGGCCGCGGGCCCAGCCCGGCCCAGTGCGCGGCAGACTACGCGCGCTGGGCGCTGGCCCATAAGGCCTGGTTCAGCTGAAGGCAGGCCGCATGGGGCCCGCCCGACTCAATGGGGGCTCAGTTGCCGTACATCACCGAGGGCAGGTAAGTCGCAATGCCAGGGAAGGTCCACAGCAGCCAGCATGCGAACACCAGCGCCAGAAACGAGGGGAGAGCGCCTTTGGAGATGAACAGGATGTCGCGCTTGGATAAGCCTTGCAGCACGAAGAGGTTAAAGCCCACCGGCGGCGTGATGGTGGCAATTTCCACCACCAGCACGATGTAGATGCCAAACCAGATCGGATCGATGCCGGCGGCATTGATCATGGGCATGACCACCGACAAGGTCAGCACGATCATGGACACGCCGTCCAAAAAGCAGCCCAGGATGATGTAGAGCACGGTCAGGGCGACGATGAGCATGCCGGGCGTGAGCTGCCATTCGATGATGAGCGCAGCCACGGATTTGGGAATGCCGGTAAAGCCCATGGCCACCGTCGTGAAGGCCGCCCCGGCAATGATGAAGGCCAGCATGCACGACGTCTCGGTGGCTTGCAGCAAGCTCGTCTGGAAACTCTTCCAGCTCAAGGTGCCGGTCAGCGCCGCCAAGATCAGCGCGCCCAGCACCCCCACGGCCGCGGCCTCGGTGGCGGTGGCAAAGCCGGCGTAAATCGAGCCGATGACCAGCACCACCAGCGAGACGATCGGAAACAGGCGGCGCGAGGCGTAGAGTTTTTGAGCCAGCGTGGTCGAAGGATCGGCCGGCGGAATCGCCTTGGGGTTGAACCAGGCGTGCAGCATGATGCAGCCCATGAACAAGAGCACGAGCATCAGCCCGGGCAGGATGCCCGCGATGAACAACCGGGCGATCGAGACATTGGCGGCCACGCCATAGACGATCATGATGATGGATGGCGGGATCATGATGCCCAGCGTGCCCGCGCCGGCGAGCGATCCGAGCACCACTTTTTCGTCATAGCCACGCCGCAGCAGCTCGGGCACGGTCATGCGGCCGATGGTCACTGCCGTGGCGGTGGACGAGCCCGAGACGGCCGCAAAAATACCCGAGCCGATCACGTTGACATGCAGCAAGCGCCCGGGCAGTCGCCTCACCCAGGGCGCCAGGCCGGTGAACATGTCCTCTGACAGCCGCGTTCGAAACAGGATCTCGCCCATCCAGATGAACAGGGGCAAGGCGGTCATGGCCCATTCGGAGCTCTGGCCCCAGACGGTGGTGGCCAGCAACTTGCCGACGGGCGCATTGGAGAAAAATGCAATGCCGATGACGCCGACGATGATCAGCGACAAGGCGATCCACAGGCCACCGCCGAGCAAAATGAAGATGGCGCCCAACAAGACGCCCACTGCTGCCGTTTGTTCCATGCTTGTTACTCGTGCGCCGCGTGGCGGTCTTCGGGGTTGTCGGAGGCGTTGCGCTTGTAGGACGGCTGCTGGCCGGTGAGCACGCACACCAGGTCGTCGACAAAGGCCACAAACATCAGCACCACGCCCAGCGTCATGCCGATCTGCGGGATCCACTTGGGGATCGGGATCAGGCCGATGGTGTAGTCGGGGAACAGGATGCCGTCGTAGAGCATGTCAAAGCAGTAGTAGCTGAAGTAGCCCATGAGCGCCGAGCCTGCGGCCAGGCAGATCAGCTCGACCACCCGTGCAGCGGCCGGCGGCAGGCGATCGATCAGCAGGTTGACCCGGATGTGTCCGCCCCGGCGCAGCGTGAAGGCCAGCGCTAAAAACGAGGAGGCGGCCAGGCACAGGCGGGCAAAGTCGTCGGCCGAGGGAATGAGAAAGTCGACCAGACGCCCAAACACCTGCGCCAACACCAGCAGGCCGATCATGAAGAGAAAAAATGCCGCCAGCCAACCGCTGGCGAGGTAGAGCTTGTCCAGAAAGCTGCGCATGGTTGCCTTTGAGGTGAAAAAAAGCCCGCCGAGTGGCGGGCCGATGCAGGCCAGGCCTGTTTATTTGATTCGGGCGTAATAGGCGTCGATGATCCGCTTGCCATCGGGGCCGGCTTTCTTGAGCCAGTCCTCGAGCATTTGGTCGCCGATTTTCTTGAGCTCGGCGCGGAAGGCCGGGCTGATCGGCGCCAGGTTCATGCCGTTCTTGACCAACTCCTTGGGTGACTCGTCGTTGTCGCGCTGGCTCCACTCCCAGCCGCGCTTTTCGGCAATGGCGGCCTGCTCGAGTACCACCTTGCGCACCGCCTCGGGCAGCGCCTGGAAGGCGCGCTCGTTGACGAACACCACGTTTTTGGGCACCCAGGCCTGCGTGTCATACACGAAGCGGGTGTAGTCCCAGGCCTTGGTGGTCACAGCGGTGGGCGCCGAGGTGAACATGCTGTCGATGATGCCCGACGAGAAGGCTTGAGGGATCTCGGTGGCCTGCACGGTGGTGGGCACGGCCCCCATCAGTTGCGCCAGACGGGCGGTCTGCGCGTTGTAGGTGCGCATCTTCGAGCCCTTGAGATCGGCCACCGAATTGATCGGCTTCTTGGCAAAAAACGCCTGTGACGGCCACGGCACCATGTAGAGCACCCGCAGGCCTTGCTTGAGCAGCTTTTCGCTGATGGCCGGACGCGAGACTTCCAGCAGCGCCTGCGCTTCCCTGAAGCTGGCGGCAAAGAAGGGGATGGCGTCGAGCTCGAACACCGGGTCTTCGGGGCCCAGGTTGGGCTTGAAGATCTCGCCAATTTGCACCTGCCCGGTTTGCACCGCGCGCTTGATCTCGGGGTTTTTGATCAGCGAGTTGGCGCTGTGCACCTTGATGTCGAGCGCGCCATTGCTCGCCCTTTTGACGTCGGCTGCGAACTGGTAATCGTTCTTGGTTTGGAATTCCGTATCGGCGTACGGCGTGGGCATGTCCCACTTGATTTGAGCGTGAGCAGCGCCCTGGCTCAAGCAGGCCAGCGCACCGAGCAGGGACAACAAAATTTTGTTCATGGTCACTCCAGTCAAAGAAGCTCCACTATCAACCAATCTTGCACGCACTGTCAACCGCAATCGCCCTAGGAGCCCAAAAAATTAGTAAGCATGCTGTGCACTGCGCGGGTGCATGGCCTGGCGGGTCACGTTCCATGCACTCAGCGGGTGCGTGAGACCGGTGCACTCAACGCGCTGCTGGCCGATGCCGCAGGCAGTGGGGCACCGCCGGCCAAGGGCCTGCCCATGACATCGAGCGAGGCCGCCTCGCGCGGCTTGCCGATCGGGCTGGCGGCCAGTCCTTTTTGCACCGCCGCCATGTCTTCCTCGCTGGGGTACTGGCCCATCAGCAGGTAGTCGAACACGCGCCGCGCAATGGGTGCGGCATGGGCCGCGCCAAAGCCGGCGTTTTCCACCACCACCGCCAGCGCCACCTGCGGCGCATCGACCGGTGCGAAGGCCATGTAGAGCGAGTGGTCCCGCTGGTGCTCCTCGAGCTTGGAGGCGTTGTACTTGTCTTTCTGGCCAATGCTCACCGCCTGGGCCGTGCCGGTTTTTCCGGCGCTGAGGTAGCCGGCACCGGCAAACACGCG
Source organism: Comamonadaceae bacterium (assembly GCA_027491035.1). GTDB lineage: Bacteria > Pseudomonadota > Gammaproteobacteria > Burkholderiales > Burkholderiaceae_C > Polaromonas. The sequence goes on from JAIXWZ010000032.1 coordinate 11,349, forward strand.
GGCCGACGTGCCGTCCTGGGTGACGCTGGCCAGGGCCCGCTTGATCAGCGCCACATGCTCGCTCTTGTAGCCCAGATCGAGCGGCGCGGCCACGGGCGCCGGCCGCAGCACCTGCGAGACGCTGTCTTGGGTGGCCAGCACCAGGCGCGGCTTGTGCTGCACGCCCCCTTGCGCCAGTGTGGCGGTGGCGTGGGCCAGCTGCAGCATGGTGAAGGTGTTGTAGCCCTGGCCGATGCCCAGCGAGATGGTCTCGCCGGCATACCACTTTTGCTGCTCGGCCCGCTTGTAGGTCCGGCGCTTCCACTCCTGGCTGGGCAGCACGCCGCGCACCTCGCCGTTGATGTCGATGCCGGTGAGCTGGCCAAAGCTCAGCGGCTTCATGAAGTCGTGGATGGCATCGACCCCCATTTCGTTGGCCAGCGTGTAGTAGTACACATTGCTCGAGCGCACGATGCTCAGGTGCATGTCGACCGCGCCGAGCCCGTCGCCGTGGCTGCGAAACTGGTGTCCGCCGAAGGTCCACACGCCGGTGTCGTTGACCACCGTGCCGGCTGCGCGCTTGCCCGTGCTCAGCGCCGCCAGCGCCATGAAGGGCTTGTAGGTCGATCCCGGCGGGTAGGTGCCCCGCAAGGCCCGGTTGAGCAGGGGCTTGTCGATCGACTCGTTGAGCGCGGCCCAGCTCTCGCTGTCGATGCCCTCGACAAACAAGTTGGGGTCGAACGTGGGCTTGCTCACGAAGGCCAGCACCTCTCCATTGCGCGGGTCGATGGCCACCAGCGCGCCGCGTCGATCGCCAAACAGGTCTTCAACGAGCTTTTGCAGCTTGATGTCGATCGACAGCTTGATCGCATCGCCCGGTGTGGCCGGGCTGCTGGCCAGGCGCCGCACCGCGCGCCCGCCCGCCGATGTTTCCACCTGTTCGACACCGGTGATGCCGTGCAGCGGTTTTTCGTAACTTTGCTCGACGCCCAGCTTGCCGATGTAGTCGGTGCCCCGGTAGTTGCCCAGCTCGTCTTCCTCTTCGATGCGCTCTTTTTCCTTTTGGTTGATGCGCCCGATGTAGCCCACCACATGGCTGCCCGCCTCGCCATAAGGGTAGCTGCGAAACAGGCGCGCCTTGATGTCCACGCCCGGGAAGCGGTAGCGCTGCGCGGCAAAGCGGGCCACTTCGGCATCGCTGAGCTTGGTGCGGATGGGCAGGGACTCGAAACTTTTGAACTCCTCGCGCAGGCGTTTGAAGCGCCGGCGGTCGCGCGCGCTGATCTCCACCACTTCGGACAGCGCATCGAGCGTCTGCTCGAGCTGCCCGACCTTCGAGGGCGTGATCTCCAGCGTGTAGGCCGAGTAGTTGGTGGCCAGCACCACCCCATGGCGGTCGATGATCAGGCCGCGGTTGGGCACGATGGGCACGATGGCGGTGCGGTTGTTTTCTGCCTGCTCCAGGTAATGCTCGTGCTTGAACACTTGCAGGTAAATCAGGCGCAGGCCCAGCAGGGCAAAGCAGCCGAGCACCACCGCGCTGGCCACCACGATGCGATGGCGAAAGCGTGTCAGCTCCACTTCGATGTTGCGCAATGCCGTCATGTGGGCACCTACAGCGGTCGGTTCGCGTCGGGATCGGGTGCGCGCCGCTGCGGCATGAGCAGCAGCACGCTGGCCAGCGGCCACAGCAGGGCTTGCAGCAGCGGCGACAGCCAGGTCGACCAAAGCGGAAAGCCATCGCCTGCAATCAGCCGCACGATCAGCTCGAGCACCTGCGTGGCCAGCAGCAGAGGCAGCAACTGCAGCGCCTGTGTGGGCACGGGAAACCACAGCAAACGCCGATGCACCATGATCCCCAGGAAGCTCAAGGCGGTGTAGGACAGCGCGTTTTGCCCGAGCAGGGCCGATTGCTGCACGTCCATGACCAGCCCAAAGCAAAACGCCGCGCCTATGCCCACGCGAAGCGGCTGGTGCACCGTCCAAAACAGCAGCGTCAGCGCCAGGAGATCGGGCATCCAGGCCTGCTGGCTGATGGGCAGCATATTGAGCAGCAGCGCGACCAGCAGGCTCGCGCCGATGAACAGGGGGCTGGCCGGCAAGAGCAGTTGCTGGCCGCTGCGCATGATCATGGCCGTCCCCCCTTGGCTTTTGGCGCAGCCTTCTCTGGCGGCGCCGCCTCTGGCGGGCGCTGGCTCTGCAGCGGCGTGAGCACCAGCACATGGCGCGCCCCCGCCACCTGGGCCAGCGGTTGGCAGTGGATGCGCGCAAAGGTCGACTCGGCCCGCCGCTCGATGTGGCTGACCCGCGCCACCGGCAGACCGGGCGGGTAGACGCCATCGACGCCGCTGGTGGTCAGCAAGTCTCCGACCTGGATGTCGGCGTTGCTGGCCATAAAGCGAAGCTCGAGCACGCCCAGCGCGGGCTCGCCATAGGCCACGCTGCGCACGCCGGTGCGCGGGTTGAGCACCGGGATGCTCAGCTCGCGATCAATGACCAGGGTGACCTCGCTGCTCAGGGGGTACACGCGGGTGATTTGGCCGATGACGGCGCTGGCATCGATGACGGGTGAGCCCCGCTCAATGCCGGCCAGGGCGCCCTTGTCGAGCACCACCTTGCGCGAGTAGGGGTCGGCCGCCTCGTAGACGATTTCGGCCGCGCGCGATGAGGGCGGCAGCTGCTCGCGCAGCTCGAGCAACTGGCGCAGCTGCCGGTTTTCAAGGGTCAGCTGCTCAACCTGACCGCCGCGCAGCAACTGCTTGGCCAATTCCTGGCGCGCTGCCTGTGCCTCGGTTTGTGCCCGCTCCAGGCTGGCCAGATGATCGCTCAGCGTCTGTCCTGCGCGCCCGGGCTGCTGGCTCAGCCACTGCAGGGGGTAGAGCACGCTGGCCAGGGCCGAGCGCACCGGAGCGCTCAGGCCCAGGCGGGCGTCAGCAACCATCATGAAGACAGCCAGCGCGCTGCAAAAGACCAGCTTGGACAGCGCCGACGGCCCCTGCTTGAAAAAGGGGGGCGGCGAGCGGTCAAGCGTTCCGAGTGGCATGGGTCAGGCAGTCTGCAAGCCACGGCCGCCGCAGCCGCGGCCCGGCCGCTTACTCCGAGGTGAAAATGGGGCCAAGGCGCTCCATGCGCTCGAGCGCAATGCCGCAGCCACGCACCACGCAGGTCAGCGGGTCCTCGGCCACCAGCACCGGCAGGCCGGTCTCTTCGTTGAGCAGGCGGTCGAGGTCGCGCAGCAGGGCGCCGCCGCCGGTGAGCATCATGCCGCGGTCGGCAATGTCGGCGCCCAATTCGGGCGGCGTTTGCTCCAAGGCATTTTTGACCGCCGAGACGATGTTGTTGAGCGGATCGGTCAGCGCTTCCAAGATTTCATTGCTCGAAATGGTGAAGCTGCGCGGCACGCCCTCTGAGAGGTTGCGCCCTTTGACTTCCATCTCCTTGACCTCGCTGCCCGGGAAGGCCGAGCCGATGTTCTTTTTGATGGCTTCGGCCGTTGGCTCGCCGATGAGCATGCCGTAGTTGCGGCGGATGTAATTGATGATGGCATCGTCAAAGCGGTCGCCTCCGACCCGCACGCTGCCCTTGTAGACCATGCCACCGAGCGAGATCACGCCCACCTCGGTGGTGCCCCCGCCAATGTCGACGACCATGGAGCCCGAGGCCTCGGAGACCGGCAGACCGGCGCCGATGGCCGCGGCCATCGGCTCTTCGATCAGGTAGACCTCCGATGCGCCGGCGCCGAGGGCCGATTCGCGGATGGCGCGGCGCTCAACCTGGGTCGAGCCACACGGCACGCAGATGATGATGCGCGGGCTCGGTTTGAACATGCTGCGCGGGTGCACCATCTTGATGAACTGCTTGAGCATCTGCTCGGTGACGGTGAAGTCGGCAATCACGCCGTCCTTCATGGGACGGATGGCCTCGATATTGCCTGGCACCTTGCCCAGCATGGCCTTGGCCTCGTGGCCCACGGCCTGTATCGTTTTCTTGCCTTGCGGCCCGCCTTCATGGCGAATCGAGACCACCGAAGGCTCGTCGAGCACGATGCCGCGGTCGCGCACAAAAATCAGGGTGTTGGCCGTGCCCAGGTCGATCGCCAGGTCGGTCGAGAAGTACCGGCGGAAAGATTCAAACATGTCAGAAGTCCGGTGGGAGCCGGCGTGCCCTCTGCCCGGGGCGTGCCAGCCGTCAAATTGCCTTGTGGGCGGGCCCACTCGCGCCCCCTTCAGGCCCGGCGAAGGCGCAGGGGGTGCGGGCGGCCTGCAAGCGCTGTGCGCAAAGGCAGGATAATACCCGAACGCCCTTACTGCTCCTTGGCTGTGGCCATGTGAAATTGATCCCTATGTCTCTGACTTCTGACGATATCCAGCGGCTGGCGCAGCTCTCCCGACTTCACTTCGATGACCCTGCCAGAGCGCGCCTGCTGGAGGGCCTGAACAACTTTTTCGCCATCGTCGAGCAAATGCGCGAGGTGAACACAGATGGCGTGGTGCCCATGGCCCACCCGATTGACGCCATGCCTTTGGCCGATTTGGCCGCCTACGCACCCAGCGCCACCGACGGCATGGCTTTGCGTTTGCGCGACGACGTGGTGAGCGAGCCCAACCAACGTGAAGCTAACCAACGCAGTGCACCTGCGGTGGAACGCGGCCTGTTCTTGGTGCCGAAAGTGATCGAGTAAGCCATGGGCGATCTGCACACCTTGGGCGTGGCGCAACTGTCGGCGCTCTTGCAAAACAAAGACATCAGCGCGGTGGAATTGGCCACACGCATGCTCGCCCGTTTGGGCGGCAACCCCTACAACGCGTTTTTGAGCGTGGACTCTGAGGTCACTTTGGCGCAAGCCCAGGCCGCAGACGCTCGCCTCGCAGCGGGTGACACATCGCCCTTGTTGGGCGTGCCCATCGCGCACAAAGACATTTTTGTCACCACCGATTTCCCCACCACCGCCGGTTCGCGCATGCTAGAGGGCTACCGCTCGCCCTTCAACGCCACCGTGGTGCAGCGCTTTACAGATGCTGGCATGGTGAGCTTGGGCAAGCTCAGCTGCGACGAATTCGCCATGGGCTCGGCCAATGAAAACGTGGCGGTGCCTTCTGCCAATCCGCAAGCCGTGACCAACCCGTGGAATGAGAGCCGCATTCCGGGTGGCTCGTCTGGCGGCAGCGCTGCTGCCGTGGCCGGGCGTCTGACGCCCGCCGCCACGGGCACCGACACCGGCGGCTCGATCCGTCAGCCCGCCGCGTTTTGCGGCATCACCGGCATCAAACCCACCTATGGCCGCGCCTCGCGCTACGGCATGGTTGCGTTTGCCCCCAGCTTGGACCAAGCCGGCCCCATGGCCCGCAGCGCCGAAGACTGCGCTTTGTTGTTGAGTGCCATGTGTGGCCCTGATTTGGATCGCGACTCGACATCCCTGGATGTCAAGGCAGAGGATTTTTCACGCGACCTGAACCAGCCTTTGAAGGGCCTGCGGGTGGGTGTGCCGAATGAATTTTTTGGCGAGGGTTTGGCGGCCGATGTGCTTGGCCCCATTGATGCTGCTTTGAAGGCGTTGCAAGCCCAAGGCGCCACCGTGGTGCCTATTGCGCTGCCCCGCACATCTTTGTCCATTCCGGTGTACTACATCATTGCCCCGGCAGAAGCGTCCAGCAACCTGTCGCGCTTTGACGGCGTGAAGTTTGGCCACCGCGCCAAAGACTTCACCGACCTCGCCGACATGTACGAAAAAACTCGCACCGAGGGTTTTGGTGACGAGGTCAAGCGCCGCATCATGATCGGCAGCTATGTGCTGTCGCACGGCTATTACGACGCCTACTACCTGCAAGCGCAAAAAATCCGCCGCATGATTGCCGACGACTTTCAACGCGCCTTCGCCAGTTGCGATGTCATTGCAGGTCCTGTCGCCCCCACGGTGGCGTGGAAGTTGGGTGACAAGTCTGCCGATCCACTGGCCAACTATTTGGCTGATATCTTCACCCTGCCCGCGTCGCTGGCCGGCCTGCCCGGCATGAGCATCCCTGTTGGCTTGGGCGAGGGTGGCATGCCGGTGGGCATGCAACTCATTGGTAACTATTTGCAAGAAGCCCGCTTGCTCAATGTGGCGCACCAATTTCAGTTGGCCACCGATCACCATTCGCAAACCCCCGTGAAAACTCCCGGAGGTGCCGCATGAGCGCCCCACTGGTTCACGGCTACGAAGTGGTGATTGGCTTTGAGACCCACGCACAGCTTTCTACGCAGAGCAAAATTTTCAGCCGAGCGTCCACCGCTTTCGGTGCAGAGCCCAACACCCAGGCTTGCGCGGTGGATTTGGCCTTGCCTGGCACGCTGCCGGTAATGAACAAGGGTGCTGTGGAGCGCGCGATTCAACTGGGCTTGGCCCTGGGCTCGCACATCGCCGAGCGCAGCATCTTTGCGCGCAAAAACTATTTCTACCCCGACCTGCCCAAGGGCTATCAGATCAGCCAGTTTGAAATTCCGGTGGTGCAAGGCGGCGAGGTGTCGTTCTTTTTGGAGCAGGGCAAAGAAACGCTGCACAAAACCGTGCGCTTGGTGCGGGCGCATCTGGAAGAAGACGCCGGCAAGTCGCTGCACGAGGACTTCATTGGGCAAAGCGGCATCGACTTGAACCGCGCTGGCACACCTCTTCTGGAGATCGTCACCGAGCCGGACATTCGCTCCAGCGAAGAGGCCGTGGCCTATGCCAAAGAGTTACACAAGATCGTCACCTGGATAGGCATTTGCGACGGCAATATGCAAGAGGGGTCTTTTCGTTGCGACGCCAATGTGTCGGTGCGCAAACCCGGTGCGCCGCTGGGCACGCGCCGTGAAATCAAAAACCTCAACAGCTTCAAGTTCATGCAACAAGCCATCGACTTTGAAGTGCGTTGGCAAATTGAACAAATTGAAGACGGTCATGCGATCGAACAAGCCACTGTGTTGTTCGACCCCGACACCGGCGAAACACGCGCCATGCGCACCAAAGAAGATGCCGCCGATTACCGCTACTTCCCCGACCCCGATTTGCCCCCGTTGGTGATTGACCGCGCGTGGGTCGACCGTGTGAAAAGCGAGATGGCTGAATTGCCGCGCGTGATGGCCGAGCGTTTTGTGCGTGACTATGCGCTGCCTGAATACGACGCCACCACACTCACACAAAGCAAAGCGATGGCAGCTTACTTTGAAGCCACGGCGAAAGCGTGTGGTCAACCCAAATTGGCCAGCAACTGGATCATGGGTGAAGTGTCACGCCGCTTGAACGCCGCCGA